>NZ_LJYH01000038.1:0-222529 GCF_001440005.1 Mycobacteroides sp. H001 | reverse complement strand
AGGGAGCCCGCCGCGGCTCCACCCGCGCCCCCGGCGCCCGCACCGGCCCCAGCAGCACCGGCGGCACCCGCAGCGCCAACACCGGCGCCTGCCGCACCCGCACCGGCCGCTCCCCCCGCACCCGCAGCCCCGGCGGCACCGGCACCCGCTGCTGCCGCCGACGCGGGCGACAACCCGTACGTCACCCCGCTGGTCCGCAAGCTCGCGGCCGAGAACAACGTGGATCTGTCCGCGCTCACCGGCAGCGGTGTGGGTGGACGCATTCGCAAGCAGGACGTCCTGGCTGCCGCTGAGGCCGCCAAGGCCCCCGCACCTGCAGCAGCGGCAGCTCCCGCGGCTGCGGCGCCATCGGCTCCGGCGGCTCCTGCTGCGCTGGCCCATCTGCGCGGAACCACACAGAAGGCCAACCGGATTCGTCAGCTCACCGCCAAGAAGACACGCGAATCGCTGCAGCAGACCGCGCAGTTGACCCAGACTCACGAGGTCGACGTCACCAAGATCGCGGCGCTACGGGCTCGCGCCAAGGCGACGTTCGCCGAGCGTGAAGGCGTCAACCTGACGTTCCTGCCCTTCTTCGCCAAGGCCGCAGTGGAGGCGCTCAAGTCGCACCCGAACGTCAACGCGAGCTACAACGAGGACAGCAAGGAGATCACCTACTTCGATGCCGAGCATCTGGGCATCGCGGTAGACACCGATCAAGGTCTGCTGTCTCCTGTGATCCACAACGCCGGTGATCTGTCGCTGGCCGGGCTGGCCCGTGCCATCGCCGATATTGCCGCCCGCGCGCGCTCGGGGAACCTCAAGCCCGACGAACTCGCCGGTGGCACCTTCACCATCACCAACATCGGCAGCCAAGGAGCGTTGTTCGACACCCCGATCCTGGTACCGCCGCAGGCCGCCATGCTCGGCACCGGTGCAATCGTGAAGCGTCCCAGGGTGATCCGTGACGAAGCGGGTAACGAATCGATCGGCATCCGGTCGGTGTGCTACCTGCCACTGACCTACGATCACCGCCTGATCGACGGAGCCGACGCGGGGCGGTTCCTCACCACCATCAAACATCGCCTGGAAGAGGGGGCTTTCGAGGCGGACCTGGGTCTGTAACCCATGCGTGTCGTCATCGCCGGCTCCTCGGGGATGATCGGGTCGGCGCTCGTCGCGTCGCTGCGTGCCGCAGACCACACCGTGGTCCGGCTGGTTCGCCGCGACCCGATGGGCCCTGACGAACGGCGCTGGGATCCGGCGAGCGGGCAGATAGAGCCCGGCGCTCTCGAGGGTGCCGATGCCGTGGTCAACATGTGCGGTGTCGGTGTCGGCGACAAGCGCTGGTCGGGCGCCTACAAGCAGGAGATCTACGACAGCCGCATCATCCCCACGGAGGTGCTGGCCGGTGCCGTCGCCGATGCCGGCGTGCCGGTATTGATCAACGCCTCCGCAGTCGGCTACTACGGCGACAGCGGCGACCGCGTCATCGACGAAACCGCATCCAGCGGTACCGGTTTCCTCGCACGTGTGTGCATCGACTGGGAAGCCGCCACCGCAGAGGCCGTGCAGGCCGGAACCAGGGTGGTGATCGTGCGCACCGGCCTGGTGCTCTCCCCTGCCGGAGGGCTCTTCGGCAGATCACGCCCGCTTTTCGCCGCGGGTCTGGGAGCACGGCTGGGCAACGGACGCTGGTACATGCCGTGGATCAGCCTTGAGGACCAGATCCGGGCCCTTGAGTTCACACTGACCGAATCGACGCTCTCGGGACCGGTCAATCTCACCGGCCCGGCACCCGTGACCAACGCCGAGTTCACCGCGGCCCTCGGCAGGACTCTGCATCGCCCGACCCTGCTGGTAGCGCCACAGTTCGCGCTCCGGGCCGTCCTCGGCGAGTTCGCCGACGCCGAAATGACACGCAGTATGCGCGTCATCCCGGCGGTCCTGGAACAGCACGGATTCGAGTTCGAGCACCACACCATCGGCGAGGCGCTCGCCTACGCCAACAACAGCCGACCGATGAAGTGAGATAATGGAACCCGTGCACCGCTCTCATGGATCCATCCGATCCAGCGCAGATCCCGTCGTCGTACGGGACCTGGGCATGATCGACTATGAGGCGGCCTGGGAGCTGCAGCGTGACATCGTCGAGGCCCGCGTGGCCGGAGGACCTGACACGCTGCTGACCTTGCAGCATCCGGCGGTGTACACCGCGGGTCGGCGCACCGAAGCGCAGGAACGGCCGATCAACGGTGCACCCGTCATCGACACCGATCGCGGCGGCAAGATCACCTGGCATGGACCCGGCCAGCTGGTTGGCTACCCGATCGTGCGATTGGCCGAGCCTATCGACGTCGTGAACTACGTTCGGCGTCTTGAAGAATCGATCATCGCGGTATGCGCACAGCTGGGTGTACAGACCAAACGTGTCGACGGCCGCTCTGGTGTGTGGCTGGCCGCGGGCGGCGGGAAGCCGGAGCGCAAGATCGCCGCGATCGGGGTCCGTGTGCAGCGCGGGGTCACCATGCACGGGTTCTCGCTGAACTGCAATAACAGCCTGGACGCCTACCTGCCGATCGTGGCCTGCGGCATCACCGACGCCGGTGTGACCACCCTGTCCGCCGAACTGGGCCGGGATGTCACCATCGACGAGGTGCATGACCAGGTCGTTTCCTCGGTGATCGACGCACTCGAGGGCCGGCTGGCCGTCGGGGCGGCGGGCGGGAGTAGCGCAGGAGCGGTGGGCGCATGACCGAACCCCGCAAGCTGCTGCGACTGGAAGTTCGCAACGCCCAAACCCCCATCGAGCGCAAGCCCGACTGGATTCGCACCCGCGCCAAGATGGGCCCCGAATACAAGGAACTCAAGTCGCTGGTGCGCTCGGGTGGGCTGCACACCGTGTGCGAGGAAGCCGGATGCCCCAACATCTTCGAATGCTGGGAGGACCGCGAGGCCACCTTCCTCATCGGTGGTGAGCAGTGCACCCGCCGCTGCGATTTCTGCCAGATCGACACCGGCAAGCCCGCCGACCTGGACCGCGACGAGCCACGCCGGGTGGCCGAGAGCGTGCACACCATGGGTCTGCGGTACTCGACGGTCACCGGCGTGGCCCGTGACGACCTGCCCGACGGTGGCGCCTGGCTGTACGCCGAAACCGTGCGGTACATCAAGCAACTCAACCCGGCCACGGGTGTCGAGCTGCTCATCCCGGACTTCAACGCCGTCCCGGAGCAGCTGGAAGAGGTGTTCGCATCCCGCCCCGAGGTGCTGGCGCACAACCTGGAGACAGTGCCGCGGGTGTTCCGCCGCATCCGGCCCGCATTCAGCTATGAGCGAAGCCTGTCGGTGATCACCGCCGCCCGCGAAGCGGAGCTGGTGACCAAGAGCAACCTGATTCTCGGGATGGGTGAAACCAACGACGAGATCCGGGAAGCTCTGGTCGCGCTGCACGAAGCGGGCTGCGACATCATCACCATCACCCAGTATCTGCGGCCCTCACCGCGCCATCATCCGGTTGATCGCTGGGTCAAACCGCAGGAATTCGTGGAGCTTTCCGAGTTCGCAGAGGGTCTGGGCTTCGCAGGTGTGATGGCCGGGCCGCTGGTGCGTTCCTCGTACCGGGCCGGTCGGTTGTACGCACAGGCGATGGCCCACCATGGACGGCCCCTGCCCGCCGAGCTGGAGCACCTGACGGAGGCGGGTTCGGCCCGGCAAGAGGCCATCAACCTCATCGGATGACAGGCACGTTGCCGCCGGGCGATATTCTCTAGCCATGCCTAAATCACTGAGTCCCGCCGAGGCCAAGGCCGCCAAGGCCGAGGCAAAGGCGCGTCGCAAGGTCGAATCGAAGGCGCGCCGCGCCCAGATGTGGCAGGCCTTTCAGATTCAGCGCAAGGAAGACAAGCGGCTTCTGCCGTACATGATCGGCGCGTTCGTACTGATCGTCGCGGCATTCGCGGTCGCCGGATACTTCTCGGGCGGCATCAGCGTGTTCATGTTCCCGATTCTGGGCGTGGTGCTCGGCGTGCTGGTCGCGTTCATCATCTTCGGCCGGCGCGTGCAGAAATCGGTCTTCACCAAGGCCGAGGGCCAGAAGGGCGCCGCAGGCTGGGCGCTGGACAACATGCGCGGTAAATGGCGGGTCACCACCGGGGTCGCCGGAACCACACAGCTCGATGTCGTGCACCGCGTCATCGGCCGGCCCGGCATCATCTTCGTCGCCGAAGGTGCTCCCGGACGGCTGGGCCCACTCTTGGCGCAGGAGAAGAAGCGCACCGCACGTGTCGTCGGCGATACGCCGATCTACGACGTCATCGTCGGCAACGAGGATGGCCAGGTGCCGCTGTCCAAACTGGAGCGCCACCTCACCAAGCTTCCCGCCAACATCACCGCCAAGCAGATGGACTCCCTGGAGTCACGGCTCTCGGCGCTGGGCTCACGCGCCGCGGCCATGCCGAAGGGGCCGATGCCCGGTCAGGCGAAGTCGCGCGGCGGAATGCAGCGCACCATCAGGCGGCGTTAGATCCCAGGCTGAGCTCCAGCTCCAGTTTCTGGTGCCGCCGCACCATGATGCTCGGAACCCACTGCGCACCACCGGGTTTGATCGTGAATTCACGCGTCTGGTCAAGCAGTAGATTGATCGCGGTACGCGCCTCAAGGCGCGCCAGTGCCGCCCCGACGCAGAAGTGCAGGCCCTTGCCGAAAGTGATGTGACTGCGCGGGCTGGGCCGGTCGAGGCGCAGTTCGTCGGGGTTTTCGAAGATCTCCGGATCGCGGTTGGCCGCACCCCAGAGCAGGGTGAGGTGGCTGCCCGCGGGCAGCTGGACCCCGCCGAGCGAAGTGTCCGCCACCACGTGCCGGTGGTGTCCGCGAAACGGTGACTCCAACCGCAGCACCTCTTCTAAGAACGTGGGCAGCAGGGCACGGTCGTCCCGGATGCGCTGCTGCAGTTCGGAATTCTCTCCGAGAATGCGCACCGCGTTGCCCATCAGTCCGGCCGTGGATTCGCCGCCGGCGCCGACCAACTGCACCAGGATCATCACACCGATGTCCAGCGAGATGTCTGCCCGATTGCATGCCTGTGCCAGGTATCCGAGCAGGTCCTCGCCGGGGGCAGCCAGCTCCTTCTCCAGATGCTCACGCAGGTAGAGGACGAGGTACATGGTGTCGGTGACGACCTGAGCCTGCCGCTCGGCGGTGTTGAGCCCGCCGAGCATCTCGGTACTGGAGTATCCCCACTGCACCAGTTGCGGCACGTCCTCATCGGGCAGCCCGATAAGCCGGGCCACCATGGTCATCGGCAGCGCATCGCCCATCGCGGCCATCCAGTCGATGCTCTGACCGTCGCATCCGCGTTCCCACAATTGGGCTCCCGTCTCGGCCATCACCGGTTCCAGTGCGGTGATGCGCTTGGCGACCAATGTCGGGAGCACCAGTTTGCGATGCGCATGATGGACCGGATCGTCACCGGTGGCCAGGACGTGGGTGGGATCGGCAGGCGGTCCCATCGCCGCGACCGTCAGTCCCGTCTCGCAGTCCTGAGACTTCATCAGCGCGGCAGTGAGGTTGGAGGAGAAGTCCGCGGTGCGCTCGGTGGCCTCCACCACAAGATCCCAGCGGGAGACGAAGTAGAAGCCGGAATCCCCTGCGGGCCACACCGGCGCCGTCTCACGCAGCCGCCGGTAGAACGGATAGGGATCCTCCAGGATCTGCGGGTCGAACAATTCCACGGTGCTCATCACTCACGAGGCTGACAGACCGGAAAACCGCACGTCAAGGCATTCGGGAAACTGAGAAACACCTGTTCAGAGGCATGATCTGTGGCGTCTCACGGCGGCTGCCCTACCAGCAGAAACACTGAGAATTCTGAGTGGTTATGTCTCATCTTGAGATAGATTGAGGAACTGATGTCACCACGCTCCGACTGGCTGCACCCCGGCGACCGCCATGCCGCGGCCGCCGACCGCATCGTGTCGGTCGCGGCTCGGCAGATCGCACGGCACGGGCTGGACCGGCTGAACCTGGATGCGGTGGTCCGCGAGGCGGGATGCTCACGCGCGACGCTGTATCGGCACATCGGAGGCAAGCCTGCGATTGTCGACGCCGTGCTGGCCCGGAACATCGCAAATGTCACCACCGACATACAGCGGGCGGTCGAGTCCGTGGACGCCCAGCGGCGTACGGTCACCGCCATCACCGCCTCGCTGACCGCTATCCGCAACGATCCGATTGTCAGCGCAATGGTGGCGACGATGTCGCCGGCCTCGCTCGGCTCCTACCTGAGCCCGGCCTCCGAAATTCCACGTTCGGCGTCAATGTTTACCGGACTCGCTGACGACACTGCCGCGCAATGGATTTCGCGCGTAGTGATGGCATTTCTATTCTGGCCCGCAGCAGACCCGGCGCTGGAGGCAGAGATGATCGAACGCTTCGTCTACCCGGTCTTGAAGGACGCCACCGCGTCACGGGTCTCCGCCTCGGCGACCAGCGAATCCACGATCTCGCCAGCCCGCACCGCGACATTGGAGAGCAACGAGGACGACAGCCCGTGACTGTGCTCCACCGATCCGTTGAGGTAGACGTCTCCCGGGGCACCTGCCCGCGCCCGTAGCCGGTAGTCGCGTTCGACCACCGGCCGGCCATCGGCGTCGAATTCGTAACACGAAGCCAGCGGTCCCAGGAATGCCCGCACATCCAACGGCCGGTACCCGGTGGCGTACACCACCAAATCGCAGTCGAGCAGCTCGGTCGAGGAGCTCGGCTGATGTGTCACGGCCAGGCGTACCCGTTCGGGCGCCTCGTCCACGGCAACGATCTTCGAGGCGTTGTGCATCCACAGGCGCCGCTGCCCGCTGACCCGTTCCCGGTATTCGCGGTCGTAGAGATCGGCGATCAGCGGAGAGTCGACTGCCGCGTAGTTGGTGTCGCGGTGATAGTCGACCAGCTGGCGACGGATCTCGGGGGGCGCACCATAGAAGTCGTCCACCGCGGCCGGATCGAAAATCCTGTTCGCGTAAGGGCTGTCATCGGCCGGGCTGTATCCGTAGCGCGCAAAGATCGCGTGCACCTGGGCATCGGGGTAGCGGCTGTGCAGATACGCCACCGCCTCGGCCGCGCTCTGCCCGGCGCCCACCACCGCGACGCGGGCCGGAGCCCCGTCCCACGTACCGAGCCGGTGCAACAGCTCGCTGCTATGCCATTGCCGCGCGGTGGGATTGATGCCGGACGGCATCGCCGGGAACGTTCCGCAGCCGAGGACAAGAGCCCGCGCATGCGTCAGACGGTCCGGCGACAATCCCGACGTGTCCTGCAACCGCACCTCGAACCCGTCGGCGGCGGCGCGAACTCCGACCATCCGCGAGGAATAGACGACATCGGCCCCGAGCGCCTGCTGCGCCCAATCCAGGTAGTCGTGGAATTCCTCGCGGGTCGGGAAGAAACTCTGTTGGTTGATGAAGTCCGGCAGTCGCCCACGCTCTGTCAGATAGTTGACAAAGGTGTAGTGACTCTTGGGGTTTCGCAGGGTCACCAGGTCTTTGAGGAAGGCGACCTGCATCCGTGCACCCGGGATCAGCATGCCGCGATGCCATCCGAATTGCGATTGGGCATCAACGAACTTCGCCGACGCCCGGTGCGGATGTTCGGACAGCGCTATCGCCAGCGCCAGGTTCGATGGCCCGAATCCGATCCCGAGCACATCGTGAGAACTATGGCTATCCGAGAGCAAGGGACCGCTCCAGACGCTCCAGATAGCGTTGCCGCGCAGTGTCCTTGGTGACCAATACCAAGAAGTCCGCCATGTCGAACTCCGGGTCGAAGGACGGCGGTCCACAGATACGTCCGCCGATGCGCAGGCATCCGTGCAGCAGCGGCGGGATCTTCGCCTTCTCCTGAGGCGGGATCTCCTCCAGGGGCACGCCGTCCACAACAACGGGGTTTCTGGGCACGACACGGTATTCGTCGGGGGCGGCAAACCGCTGTGCGAAGTCATGCACCGACCGCACCAACGATCCACGGGGCCCGCCGTCCTCCATCCGCACGGACAGACAGCCGATCGCGTATTGATGCTCGGTCATCTGCTGGTACCGGAAGATCCCGGCCCACAGGATCCCCATCACCGCGCCGTTGCGGTGTTCGGGCGCGACAGTAACCCGGCCGATCTCAACCAGTTTGGGCCGCAGCGGATCGAGTGCCGAGGCATCGAACATGGAGTCGGTGAACGTCTCCCCCGCTGCCTGATACCCCTCGGGCGGCAGTAGCCGACAACAGCCGATGATGGCGCCGGTGTCCTCGTCGCGAGCCAGTAGGTGATCGCAATAGGGATCCAGCTTGTCCAGGTCGATCATCTCGCCTGTGATGGGCCCACGAACGGCATGCGGCAGTGGCGCCCCCATTTCGTCGGCGAACGCCTGATACCGAAGTCGTTGCGCGGCTTCAACTTCAGCCGGATCTGACGACAAGACAATGCTGTACCGCGGCCGCGGGTTCGCGTCCGTCCCCCGATCGGAACCGACACCGGGCGCCGCGATGAGAACCGCCGCGCTCTCCATGATCGAAAGCTACTCCCTCTGTCTACGGCGTACGACCGCTATGCACAAATCCCTGTGGGCATCCGTGCAGGCAGGCGCGATCACCGATGGCTAGATAGCTAGCGACTCCCCGGTGGCCGGATCGTGCGAGCGATTCATCGTAGCGACAGTGAGCAGAATCAGCGAAATGAACGCGGCGCAGGCCGCCCCGGCCGCCCCCAGCAACAGCACGCTGTCGATGCCCGCGGCGCCCGCGGCCCGCGCATCGGCCTTACCGGCCGCGGCATGCCCGAATGCCACGCCCATGCCTGCCACGCCCAAGAGAATGCCGATCTGGCGCCCCGTGCTCACCGACCCGGTCGCCATCCCGGCGTCATCCAATGGCACGAACTGCAGTGCGGCATCGGATGTCATCGCCGAGAGCGCTCCCAGCCCCAACCCGGCCAATGCCGAGCCGAAGATGAAATGGGTCCAGACCGTATCGGCGTGAGCGCCCGACGCAGCCCACAATCCGACGGCCACCAGCGCCACACCGCCCGGGATGGCAATCCTGGTGGGCAGTCGCCTACCCGCCAGGATCCCCAACGGGGCTCCCACGATGGTGGCGAGGGTGAGTGGTCCGGCCCGCAGACCTGTCTCAAATGCGTTGTAACCCAATGTGTTCATGAAGTACAACGCCAGATAGTTGGTGGCCGCGATGAGCGTGCCGGAGGCCGCGGCGGCGGCAACCCAGACCCCGGCGAAACCGGGTGAGGTGGCCAGTCGCAGGCTCAGCATGGGCGCGGGGGCGCGCCCCTCCCACCAGAAGAACAGCACGAGGGCTAGCACCGCGACGATGGCCAGCGCACCGGACGTGCGGCCCCCAATTCCGCCGTCGTGCAGAGAGATCACCGAGAAGACGCCGGTAACCAGCCCGAAGGTGAGCAGCACGGTGCCTACCCAGTCGACCGGCCGCAGCTCGTCGGCCCGGGTCTCGGGCAGGTGCCGCACCGCGATCACCAGCGCCAGCACCCCGACCGGAAGGTTGACCAGGAAGATCGACTGCCATCCGAAGTGTGTGACGAGAAATCCGCCCAGCAGTGGACCGGCGGCGCTGCCCGCACCCATCACCGCGCCATAGATCGCGATGGGGGCACCGCGGCGCTCCTGCGGATACGCCGCGGCGATGATCGGCAGCGATACCGCCAGCAGGATCGCTCCGCCGATGCCCTGCAGGGCCCGCACCCCGATCAGCATGGGCGCGCTGGTCGCGAGCGCACAGCCCAGCGAGGCCGCGGTGAACAGCACGATGCCCAGCAGGTAGAGCCGTCGGCGGCCCAGACGATCACCGAGAGTGGCGGCCGTGAGCAGCAGCCCTGCCATCGGCAGCGCATAGGCGTCGATGACCCATTGCAGATCGGCGAGGTCAGCCCCCAGGGACAGCTGCAGGTCGGCGAGTGCACTCGACACGATCGTCATGTCGAGCAGCAGCATGAACACCGCCATGCAGACGGCGAGCAGGATCATCTAGCGGGAACGAATCACGACGGTGCGGGTCACCCGGTCGTGCAGACCACGGCCGTCAACGTCGGTGATGAGCGGCGGCACGATAAGGGCGATCAGCAGATTCCGGATGAATGCGCGGCCGATGCCCACCGAGTTGGTCCCGTCGGCGGGCGCGACCTGCAAGCCCGCCAGGTATTGGCCCGGAGTGAACCGCCACAGCCGCACCGCGACCGTTCCGATCGCGATCCAGGTCAGCAGCTGGGCCGAGGAAAGCGTGGGCGACAACAGATTTCCCTTGACGAACAGCAGCGCGAGGCCACCGGCGATCAGCCAATCGAGCAGCAGCGCCAGTAGCCGCCGCGCCATCGGTGCCGCCGATCCGGGCCCCGTCGCGGGCAGACCGAGCTGCTCTCCCGGGTACCGAGAGTTGCCCGCGCCCTGCACCGAACCAAGCCCCGACAACCATGAACCCAGGTCTCGCGCCATACTCACAGCGTAAATGCCAACCGAACTGTGGTTACGCGTAACATCCGCGCAACATATGGTTGACCGGCAGGCAACACCGGCTCCATAGGTTCATTCGCGCGTTCATGGATCAGTGGAACAAGAGGCAATTAAGGAGAAGCATGGCGTTCAGTAGCCCCGACGAGGTATTCAAGTTCATTGCCGACGAGAAGGTCGAGTACGTGGACGTCAGGTTCTGTGACCTGCCGGGCGTCGTGCAGCACTTCTCCATCCCTGCATCTGCTTTCGATGCCAGCGTCTTCGAAGACGGCCTTGGCTTCGACGGATCCTCCGTGCGCGGATTCCAGTCGATCCACGAGTCCGACATGCTGCTGCTCCCCGATATCTCGACGGCCAAGATCGACCCGTTCCGCGCCGCCAAGACGCTGAACGTCAACTTCTTCGTCCACGACCCGTTCACCCGCGAGGCTTACTCGCGTGACCCGCGCAACGTGGCCCGCAAGGCGGAGCAGTACCTGACCAGTACCGGCATCGCCGACACCTGTTACTTCGGCGCCGAGGCAGAGTTCTACATCTTCGACTCGGTCAGCTTCGACTCGAAGATCAACGGCACCTTCTACGAGATCGACTCCGAGGCCGGCTGGTGGAACACCGGCGAGCCCTACGAGGAGGACGGCAGCCCGAACCGCGGCTACAAGGTGCGCCCCAAGGGTGGCTACTTCCCCGTCGCCCCGTACGACCACTTCGTCGACCTGCGTGACGAGATGACCACCAACCTGATCAACGCCGGATTCACCCTGGAGCGCGGTCACCACGAGGTGGGCACCGGTGGGCAGGCCGAGATCAACTACAAGTTCAACACGCTGCTGGCCGCGGCCGACGACGTGCTGTTGTTCAAATACATCATCAAGAACACCGCGTGGGCCAACGGCAAGACCGTCACCTTCATGCCCAAGCCCCTGTTCGGTGACAACGGATCGGGCATGCACGCCCACATGTCCCTGTGGAAGGACGGCAAGCCGCTGTTCCACGATGAGGCCGGATACGCCGGGCTCTCGGACGTGGCCCGTCACTACATCGGCGGCATCCTGCACCACGCCCCGTCGCTGCTCGCGTTCACGAACCCGACGGTGAACTCCTACAAGCGGCTGGTGCCGGGCTACGAGGCCCCGATCAACCTGGTCTACAGCCAGCGCAACCGCTCGGCGTGCGTGCGTATCCCGATCACCGGCAACAACCCGAAGGCCAAGCGCCTCGAGTTCCGTTGCCCGGACAGCTCGGGTAACCCGTACCTGGCGTTCGCGGCCATGCTGATGGCAGGCATCGACGGCATCAAGAACAAGATCGAGCCGCTGGCGCCCGTCGACAAGGACCTGTACGAGCTGCCTCCGGAGGAGGCCGCCAACATTCCGCAGGCCCCGACCAACCTGGCCACCGTGATCGACAACCTCGAGAAGGATCACGAATACCTCACCGAGGGTGGCGTTTTCACCTCCGATCTGATCGAGACCTGGATCGCGTTCAAGCGCGAGAACGAGATCGAGCCGATCAACATCCGTCCTCACCCGTACGAGGTAGCCCTCTACTTCGACGTGTAGAGCCGTGTAATCCGCACATCGTCAAGGCCCCCGGGATCTCCTCGGGGGCCTTGTCGTTTTCGCGGCACGGAGTACGGTGGAGCGGCGTACGTTGAAAGTAGATGTCCCGTCTAACTTTTCGAGGAGCGTGGAATCCGTGCCGAACGCAGCCGAGGAACTGAACAGGACCCCAGTCCCCGACCCCGCCGAAGACAATGCCTTCTTTCCGTCCCCGTACTCGCTGAGCCAGTACGTGCCGTCCAAGACAGACTTCGCCGGCGTGCGTTATGAGAACGCCTACACCGGTGGACGCTGGAAGATCCTGATGATCGCCACCGAAGAGCGCTACATGCTCATGCAGAACGGGACGATGTTCTCCACCGGAAACCATCCCGTTGAGATGCTGCTGCCCCTGCACCACCTGAAGGCCGCGGGCTTCGGAATCGATGTCGCCACGGTGTCCGGTAATCCAGCCAAGCTTGAGCTCTGGGCGATGCCCCACCAGGACGAGGCCGTGTTGAAGACCTACGCCGAGCTGTCCGCCCAACTGAAGAAACCGCAGAAGCTCTCCCGGATCATCGCCGAGAGCCTGGGTCCGGACTCGGACTACCTCGCCGTGTTCATTCCCGGCGGTCACGGCGTGCTTCTGGGCATCCCGGACAGCGAGGAAGTCCGGACGGTCTTGGATTGGGCGCTGGAGTACGACAAATACATCATCACCCTCTGTCATGGCCCGGGCGCGCTGCTGGCCGCCGGACTGGACCGCGATGAATCACCCTTTCAGGGCTACAGCCTGTGTGTGTTCCCGGACAGCCTGGACACCGGCGTCAACACCGAAATCGGTTACATCCCAGGGCAAATGCCGTGGCTTGTCGGCGAGAATCTGCATAAGCAGGGCGTCACGATCCTCAACACCGGGATCACCGGGCAGACACACGCCGACCGCAAACTACTCACCGGCGACAGCCCGCTGGCATCCAACAACCTCGGCCTGCTGGCGGCGGAGACCCTGGTCAACGCGGTCACCGACGGCTAGGCAGGAATAAAGCGGACTATGGTCCTATTGTTAGACGCATGGCACTCGCTGATATCGAAACCAAGCTCACCGGCCTGACGCCGGTCGCCCTGTCGGCATTCCGGATCGTGGTGGGGTTCCTGTTCTTCCTACACGGCACCTCTCACCTGTTCGGGTGGCCACTGGCCTCGTACCTGCAGCCCGTCGGCACCCTGCCCTGGTGGGCCGGCATCATCGAGTTCCTTGGCGGAGCGGCGCTCATCCTCGGGCTCGGCACCCGGATCGCCGCGTTCGTGTCATCCGGCGCGATGGCGGTCGCCTACTTCACCTACCACCAGCCCGAGGGGCTGTTGCCGATCCAGAACAACGGCGAGGGCGCCGCTCTCTACAGCTGGATCTTCCTCCTGCTGGTATTCACCGGCGGCGGGTCACTATCGCTCGACCGATTCATTACCCGCGCTAAGCGCTAAGTCCTTACGCCAGAATTGGTTTAGCATCCTGGCCATGGCCTCTTCCAGCACCTCCAGCTCAGTCGCCAAGCTCGACGGCGCCACACCCGTTGTCCTGTCGTTGTTCCGCATCGTCTTCGGATTCCTGTTCACCGTGCACGGCACTGCCATCCTGTTCCGCTGGCCCGACCTGGCCTCGATGCCCCCGGTGGAGTCGTGGTCGCTGGGCTGGTGGGCGGGCGCCATCGAGTTCCTCACCGGTGTCGCGATTCTGTTCGGCGCCGGGACCCGCATCGCGGCGTTCCTGGCCTCCGGCACGATGGCGTTCGCGTATTTCACCCAGCACCAGTCCGCTGGACTGCTTCCCATTGAGAACAACGGCGAACTGGCCGTCCTGTTCTGCTGGGCCTTCTTCCTGCTGGTGTTTACCGGTGGTGGATCGCTGTCGATCGACGCGGCGCTCAAGAAGAGCTAGGCACAACCACCGTGGCGATGAGCGCCCGGTGGTCGGTGCCGTAGATCTCCTGGGTGGTCACCGAGGTGGCGGCAGCCCCGCGGGTCAGTACGTGATCGATCCCGATCAGCCGGGTGTACCAGCGCCCCTCACGCCACGTCGGCAGCCAGCCGGCCCCGGCCTGATCCACGGCATCGGCGAAGCCGCCGGTGAGGATCTGCCGGAACACAAAGTGATCGTAGGTGGCGTTAAAGTCGCCACCGACAATGACTTTCACGTCCGGGCGTAATGCTTGCAACTGACGGCCGATGGTGTCCAGCTCGGTGAGCCAGCCCGGCGAACTCATATCCTTCTCCGGCGGGCGGGTGTGCACGGCGACGAGCATCACCGGCCCCACCCCGGGGATCTCGGCTTCCGCCCAGATCTGCCGCATGGCGAAGCTCTGGTCGTCCTGATGCACCGGGGTTAACGGATACCGACTCCAGATACCGGTGCCGGCAGCCTTCGGCTCGGCAACGGTGTACGAATACGGGAGCACTGAATCAATACCCGCGGCAACGAGTTTCACTCGGGCCTCCGGGGTGAGTTCGTCGACCGTCACCACGCCCACGTCGTGCTCGTGGATCGCGGCCACCACTGCCCCGGCGTCACCGGCACCGAAACGCAGATTGGTCTGCAGCACGGTGACGGTTGTCCCCTGCGGATGGGTGTCTGCCAGGTACAGCGGTGCGATGGCCAGCACCTGCAACGCGATCACCACGGTCGCCGTCAGCACCCCCCACCACTGCCGCACCGAAAGGAACAGCAACAGCCCCAGGATCATCAGCAGACAGGTAACCGGCCAGCCGGCGGTCAGTCCGATCAGGGGCGACCAACTGGATCGCGCCCAGCGCGACACGATCGCCAGGATGGCAACGACGGCCAGCAGCCAACCCAACGCCCCCACGGCGGTCCGTCCACGCACCTCAGGGACGGTACCTTATGGCACTCTCTTACCCATGCCGTCGTTTAGCCGCGCCGAACTCGAGGAAGCGTTCGCGCAACACCAGGCCACCGTCCATCGTTGTATCGAAACCGGCGACTGGAACCCCTACGCCGAGATGTACACCGACGACGCCCTCTACATCGAACACGTCGTGGGCCGCCTGCATGGCAAGGAGGCGATTCGGCAGTACATCACCGCGGTCATGGCGGAGTTCCCCGGCAACCACATGCCGAGCCTGCCTGCCACCTGGACGGTCTTCGACCCCGAAAAGGGTTGGGTAGTTTGCGAAATCGATAACGTGATGAGCGATCCGGGCGACGGTCAGCATTGGGGCGAACCGAACCTGACCGTGCTGCACTACGCCGGGAACGGACTGTGGTCGCAGCAGGAGGACGCCTACAACCCCGCGAACATGGTCAAGATGGTGCGGCGTTGGTGCAGGGCCGCCGAGACGTCGGGGAGACTTCCCGACGAGGCCCGCGACTGGCTCACCAAGTACGGATCGCGCAAGAACTAGTCGCCGGTTCTATTCAGCCAGAATCGTCAGCGTTGCCCGCAGCCCGCCCAGCGGACTTTCCGACAGCACCACATCTCCCCCGTGCAGCGCGGCCTGCTGCGCGACGAGCGCCAGACCCAGCCCGAGCCCGCCGGGCTTGGCACCAGGGCCACGTTCGAACCGCCCCAGCACCCGCTCCCGATCAGCCTCGGGAAGTCCGGTGCCATCGTCGTCGACCTCGATCACCAGTCGGCTATCGACCCGATTCGCGCTCAGCACAACATGTTTGGCATTGCCGTGGTTGATGGCGTTACGCACCAGGTTGTCCACCGCCAGCCGCAGCCCATCTGGCCAGCCCAGCACCACGCCCCCGTCATCAGTGTTGACGGTGATCGCCGGCATGTCGGCACGGTGCATCGACGCATCCGCTTCCACCCGGTCCAGCAGATCGGCGATGTCCACCAGTTCACGATCCTCTGCGCGGGCGAGATCACCCGACGCGAGCTGACCGAGCGCGGTGATGGTGGCTTCGACGCGGCGCTGGGCGCGCTGCAGGTCGCCGATGACCTCGGTGCGTTCCTCATTCGAAAGGTCATGCGCGCGCAGCGTGTCCAGGTCGGCGCGCATCGCGGTGAGCGGCGTGCGTAGCTCATGGGCGGCGCTGGCCGCGAAATCGCGGGCCGCCAGAAGGGATTTGGTGGTCTCTGACTGTGCTGCCGAGACGCGCCCGAGCATGGCGGCCATGGCGTCGGCAAGTTCTTCGGATTCCCGTGCGCCGCGTACCGCCGCGACATGCAGACCGTCGGTGTCGAGTTGCCGGGTCTGATCGGTGAGTTGGTGTAGTGGTCGCACCGCCCGGCCCGCGAACAGCCACGCGAAGCCTCCGGCCAACAGCATCGACAGCACACCCAGCGCGATGAAGACCGGGATTCCCCGGTGGTTGACCAACACCGTGTCCGACCGCGTCCCGAGTGAAATCACGGTCTGCTCTTCCGGATTCTCGATGGTCCGCACCCGGTAGTTCACGTCGCCGACGGTCACATTCCCCGTCCCCAACGGCAGCCTCGGCAGTTCGACGCCGCGGAAGATCACCAGGCCTCCGCTCTTGGAGTCCCGGACTGTCAACACGAAGGTGGTCTCGCCATGACGGGTGGTGGCCTGAACCGCATCCGTCAGCATGTCCAGGCGCCGGTCAAGCTGTCGGGTGTCGTTGCGCACCAGCGCGATACCGGCCACGATGCCGATGAGCGCGACCACCAGGCCCGCGGCCAGGAAGGCCGCGACCGCGACCCGGGTACGCAGAGACAGTGAGCGTTTCACGCCTCTTCCCTCATCACGTATCCCACACCTCTGACGGTATGGATGACCCGTGAGGCTCCCCCGTTTTCCAGCTTGCGGCGCAGATAGCTCACGAAGACGTCGGCCACATTGGTCTCGACGTCAAAGTCGTAGCCCCACACCAGTTCCAGCAACCGAGTGCGGCTCAGCACCACACCGGTGTTCTCGGCCAGCACCACCAGCAGATCGAACTCGCGCTTGCTCAACTCGACGCGCTCTCCGTTACTGAAAACCAGCCGGCGGGCCACGTCGACCGTCACCTGTCCCACGGTGATGGCCGAGGTGGCAAGACCGCCGCCGCCCGCGCCGCGACGGCGCAGCAGGGCGCGCAAGCGGGCCACCAACTCGCCGAGGTCGAAAGGTTTCGTCAGGTAGTCGTCGGCACCGGCCTCCAGGCCGGCGATCCGGTCGTTGACGGTGTCACGTGCGCTCAGCACGCAGATCGGAATGTCATTACCCAGGGCCCGCAGTGCGGTAACCACCGCTACTCCGTCCAGCTCGG
This sequence comes from Mycobacteroides sp. H001, assembly GCF_001440005.1. Lineage (NCBI taxonomy): Bacteria > Bacillati > Actinomycetota > Actinomycetes > Mycobacteriales > Mycobacteriaceae > Mycobacteroides > Mycobacteroides sp. H001. The sequence goes on along the minus strand of NZ_LJYH01000038.1, from coordinate 205,253 downwards.
GCATTTGCACATCGAGCACCAAGGCGTCGGGCTCATCGGCCGCGAGCTGGGTCAGTGCATCGCGGCCATCGACAGCGACCCGGACGTCGAAACCCGAGTGGCGTAGCCCACGGGCTACCGAGTTCCGGACGTCCGGGTCGTCATCGACCATCAACACCTTGTGACGGGCGGCATTTTCCTGAGTCATCGCTGCTTAAGGCTAAGCCGCCCGTCTGAGAGAGGTGTTAGGCGTCCTGCTGATCGACCACCGCGGTGACGGCGGGCGAGCCCGGCTTGGCCGGGGCGGCCGGCTGGGTGCCGGCGTTCTCCGCGACGTCCTGCGCGGGCTGCTGCTGCGGCGCGAAGGGGTTCCACGGCTGCTGCGGCTGCTCAGCGGGGGCGTTCTCGGTGGCGGGCTGTGCCGGCTGGCCAACCAGTCCGGCCGGGGCGGCCGGGGCCGCGTCATCGGTGTCCGCGCCACAGCTGCTCTTCAGGCTGGTGAGCGGCTGACGGATCTTGTCGAGCTCGGCCTTGGCGGCGGGCTGGCCATCCAGGTAGGTCTTGATGGCTTCGCGACGCTCGCCCTCGGGGGCACCCTTGGCGGCCTTGGTGATGCCGTCGTTGATGGTCGGGTTCTTGTCCAGGTAGCTCGCGACCTGGCTCGACACTGTCGAGTGGGTACGGGCGAACTCGGCGGCAGTGCACTGGCCGGGAGCCGCACCAGCGGCGCCTGCGAATGCCAGGGCGCTGGCGACCGCACCGGTACCGACGACACCGCTGAGGACAGCAGAGGTGAACTTCATGGAGTAACTCCTTGTTCAGCGTTACAGCCGACGAGGTGCCGGCCCGTCCGGGACGCTATCGAGCGTTGGTTGGACGGTCATGGCTCGAACGTTAAGAAACCATGAGAAGCGCGGCAAAAATTACATCCGTGGAGTTCGGCGGGCCCCTACTCCCCCGGCCAGCAGCGGTTCTTGAAGTCCTGCACCGGCTGACGGATCGCATCCAGGTCAGCCTTGGCCGCGGGATTGGCATTGAGATACGCCTGCACCGCCTCGTGCTTGGCGCCGCCGTCGCCGGGCGTGTTCTTGAGCGCATCGCTTATCCCGGTGTTGACGTCGGGATGGCGTTCCAGGTATTCCGCGCGTTTGGTCGCCTCCACCGCATCGAGCCGCGCTTCCTCGGAGACGGTGCAATCACCCGGCTTGGCGTAGGCGGGCGCCGCCACGCCAAGGGCACCGGCGACGACACCGAGACCCACGACAATCGATGTGTACTTCATAGCCGCTCCTTGAGGGATGTGGATCCGCGAAAAGGGACCGTGATCCGCACGAAGCTACTCCCCGAACACCCGCTGTACGACCGCTTTCGCGCGCCTGGTCACGCGCAGATAGTTGTCCAGAAACTCGCCGCCGTCGTTGTCCGGCCAGCCGGCGGCCGCGGCCACCGTGTTGAGTAGCCGGCCGGGTCCGGGCAGCTGGTCGGTGGGCTTACCCCGCGCCAGCACCAATGCGTTGCGCGCGTTGGTGGCGGTCAGCCACGCCTGACGCAGCAGCTCGGCGTCCTCGGCCTCGATGAGCCCGGCCTGCGCTGCGGCCGCCAGCGTCTGCAGCGTCGAGGTGCTGTGCAGAGACGGATGTTCGTGGGCGTGGCGCAGCTGCAGCAGCTGCACTGTCCACTCCACATCGGCCAGCCCGCCACGGCCCAGCTTGGTGTTGGTGTTCGGGTCAGCGCCGCGTGGCAGCCGCTCGGCATCCACCCGCGCCTTGATCCGGCGAATCTCGCGCACCGCATCCAGGGCGATGCCACCGGCGGGGTATCGCGTCTTGTCGATCATGTGCAGGAACCGCAGACCCAGGTCCGCATCTCCTGCGACGCTGTGCGCGCGCAGCAGCGCCTGCACTTCCCACGGCTGCGCCCATTGGGCGTAATAGGTCTCGTAGGCCGCCAGGGTGCGCACCATCGGCCCATTGCGTCCCTCGGGACGCAGACCGGTGTCAACCTGCAGCGGCGGGTCGGTGCTCGGAGCACCGAGCAGCTTGCCCAGCTTCTCGGCGATCGTGGCCGACCAGCGGACGGCCTCGTCGTCGGTGGCACCACCGCGCGCCTCGCACACATACAGGACGTCGGCATCGGAGCCATAGCCCAGCTCGCCGCCGCCCAGACGCCCCATCCCGATGACGGCGATGCTTGCCGGGGCCTCTTCACCGTCGGGAACACTGCCCTTGATCAGCGCATCCAGGGCGGCCTGCAGCACCGCGACCCACACCGAAGTCAGCGCACCGCAGACATCGACCACGTCCAGCAGGCCCAGCAGATCCGCCGAGGCCACCCGGGCCAGCTCCCGGCGCCGCAACGATCGTGCCGCCCCGATCGCACGCTCCGGATCGGTGTGCCGCGCCGAGGACGCGATCAGCGCCCCCGCTACCGAGACTGGCTCCGCCTCAAGGAGTTTGGGCCCATTGGGCCCGTCGGCGTAGAGCTGAATCACCTCGGGCGCACGCATGATGAGGTCCGGCACGTAGGCCGAGGTGCCCAGGATCAGCATGAGCCGCTTGGCCACCGCGCCCTCGTCACGCAGCGTGCGCAGGTACCAGGTCTGGTCGACCAGCGCCTCACTCACCCGGCGATAGGCCAGCAGTCCGGCATCCGGATCGGGGGTATCCGCCAGCCAATCCAAAAGCGTTGGCAGCAAAATTTTTTGGATGCGCCCGCGGCGCCCGCCCTCCTTGGTCAGCGCGGACAGGTGGCTGAGCGCATGCTGCGGCTGCTGGTAGCCCAGGGCCGCGAGCTGACGCACCGCCGCCTCGTTGGACAGCCCCAACGCCTCCTTGTCGAACTCGGTGACCGACTCCAGCAGCGGCTGGTAGAACAACTTGGTGTGCAGGCGCGACACCCGCACCGCCTGTCGCTTGATCTCGGCGCGCAGCACCCCGACCGCGTCGTTCTGCCCGTCGGGACGCACGTGGGCGGCCCGGGCCAGCCAGCGCATGGCCTCGGTGTCTTCCGGCGCGGGCAGGGTATGGGTGCGCTTGAGCCGCTGCAACTGCAACCGGTGCTCCAGTAGGCGCAAGAACTCATACGAGGCAGTCAGATTCGCACCGTCGTCACGCCCGATGTATCCCCCGGTGGACAACGCCGCCAACGCGTCCACCGTCGAGGCGACATGCAGCGACTCATCGGCCCGGCCATGCACCAACTGCAACAGCTGTACCGCGAATTCGACGTCACGCAGCCCACCGGTGCCCAGTTTGATCTCGCGCTCGCGCAGGTCTGCCGGCACCAGCGATTCCACCCGGCGGCGCATGGCCTGTACTTCCGGCACGAAATCATCACGCTCGCAGGCGGCCCACACCATCGGCATGAGGGCGTCCAGGTATGCCTGGCCCAGCTCCGGATCGCCGACGGCGGGCCGCGCCTTCAACAGGGCCTGGAACTCCCAGGTCTTGGCCCAGCGCCGGTAGTAGGCCACATGAGAATCCAGGGTGCGCACCAGCGCGCCCGCCTTGCCCTCCGGGCGCAGCGCCGCGTCTACCTCGAAGAAGGTGCTCGAGCCGATGCGCATCATCTCCCCGGCGACGCGGGTGCTCAGCGAATCGGCCTCCTGCGCCACAAAGATGACGTCGACGTCGCTGACGTAATTGAGTTCGCGCGCACCACATTTGCCCATCGCGATGACCGCGAGCCGGGGCGGGTCCTGTCCCTCCGGAACCACCAGCGATACCGAGACGGACAGTGCCGCCGTCAGCGCGGCATCGGCCAGATCCGCCAGGTGCTGGCCCACCACGGGGAAAGGCAGCACCGGTTCGTTCTCCACGGTCGCGGCCAGATCGAGTGCGGCGAGCACCAGCAGCCGGTCTCGGTACGCGTCGCGCAGCGTCGAGATCGCGGTGCCCTCGGATACCGAGGCACGCCCCCCTACAGCACCAACAGCCGTCAAGAAGCGTTCTTGCAGAGCCTCTTTGGATTCAAGCTCGATATCCCCTACCAACAGCTGCCAACGGGCGGGATGGGCGACCAGGTGATCGCCGAGCGCCAGCGAAGACCCGATCACCGACAGCAGCCGCCCGCGCAGGGCGGTGTCGGCGCTGAGCTCCCGGTCCAGCGCGGCCCAGTCGGCGCCCATCTCCTCGTGCAACCGGATCAGGGTCAGCAGCGCGGCATCCGCGTCGGGTGACCTCGACAACGACCACAACAGCGGGACGTGCGCTTCGGTGGTCCAACCCAGCTCTTCGAGCAGAGACGCAGCCCGCGCATCGACGAGCCCCAGCCGCCCGACACTGGGAACCTTCGAACGCTCGGTGGAGGCTCGAGTCACCTCAGAGACCCAAGTAGGCCCGCAGCTCGAACGGGGTCACATTGCTTCGGTAACGCGCCCACTCGGCCCGCTTGTTACGGAGGAAGAAGTCAAAGACATGCTCCCCCAAGGCTTCTGCCACCAGCTCGGAACGCTCCATGGCAATGAGCGCGTTCTCCAGGGTGCTGGGCAGTTCCTTGTAGCCCATGGCTTGACGCTCGGCCCGGGTCAGGCCCCAGACATCATCCTCGGCCTCGGGCCCCAGCGTGTAGCCCTGCTCCACGCCGCGCAGTCCGGCGGCCAGCAGCACGGCGTAGGTCAGGTACGGGTTGCAGGCCGAGTCGGGGCTGCGCACCTCGATGCGGCGTGAGGACGACTTGTTGGGCGTGTACATCGGAACCCGCACCAGCGCCGAGCGGTTGGCCGCGCCCCAGGATGCCGCCGTGGGGGCCTCTCCGCCCTGCACCAGCCGCTTGTAGGAGTTCACCCACTGATTGGTGACGGCACTGATCTCGTTGGCGTGCTCCAGGATTCCGGCGATGAACGACTTGCCTACGGTGGACAGCTGCAGCGGATCGTCGGGGTTGTGGAAGGCATTGGTATCGCCCTCGAACAGGCTCATGTGGGTGTGCATCGCACTGCCGGGGTGATCACTGAACGGCTTGGGCATGAAGGTGGCATGCACGCCGTCGATGATCGCGACTTCCTTGACCACGTTGCGGAAGGTCATCACGTTGTCGGCCATGGACAGCGCGTCGGCGTAGCGCAGGTCGATCTCCTGCTGGCCGGGCGCGCCCTCGTGGTGGCTGAATTCCACGGAGATGCCCATAGATTCGAGCGCGTCGATGGCGTGGCGGCGGAAGTTCGGTGCCGCCTCGTGCACGGCCTGGTCGAAATATCCGGCGTCATCGGCCGGAATGGGTGCCGACCCGTCATCGGGCATGTTCTTCAGCAGGAAGAACTCGATCTCCGGGTGTACGTAGCAGGAGAAGCCCAAATCGCTTGCCTTGGCGAGCTGACGGCGCAGCACATGCCGCGGGTCCGACCAGGACGGCGATCCGTCCGGCAGCTTGATATCGCAGAACATGCGCGCCGAGTGGTGCTTACCGGCGCTGGTGGTCCAGGGCAGCACCTGGAACGTCGACGGATCGGGGTGCGCAACGGTGTCCGATTCGGACACACGGGCGAAGCCCTCGATGGACGAACCGTCGAAGCCGATGCCCTCCTCGAACGCGCCCTCGAGTTCGGCGGGTGCGATCGACACGCTCTTGAGGTAACCGAGCACATCGGTGAACCACAGCCGGACGAAACGGATATCTCGTTCTTCCAGCGTGCGCAGCACGAATTCCTTCTGACGATCCATGGTCAGAGGCTATTACATCCGGCCTAGACGAGCACGGATGCTCAGCACCGCAAGTCCCTGGGGGGCACGATGTCGTCCACGAAGTAGCGCGTGACCGCTTCGTCGACGCATGCCTCGCCGTTGAACGCGACGGTGTGCTGGGTGCCCTCGTAGCTGATGAGCGATCCGTTCAATTGCTGTGCCAGTGCCACTCCCGCCTCATAGGGGGTGGCGGGGTCGTGAGTCGTGGAGATGACCACCACCGGCGGCAGTCCGGGAGTCGACGGGGTGTGGGGGGATGAGGTCGGGGCTACCGGCCAGAAGGCGCACAAATCACGCGGGGCGTAGCCGGTGAAGGTGCCGTAGCTCGAGAACGGCGCCTGCTCGCGCAGTCGTTTGTCGGCGGCCACCCAGGGTGCGGAATCCCTCGGGGTCGGCCCGTCGACGCACCGAATCGAGTTGAAGGCGTCCTGCAGGTTGTCGTAGCGCCCCTGATCGTCACGCTCCTGGTACTGGTCGGCCAGCCACAGCAGGTCATCGGGTCCGCTGCCGTCGACCAGTCCTGCCAGCCCGGAGGTGAGGTACTTCCAGTACCGCGGCGTGTACATCGCCTGGATGGTGCCGGTGATGGCGTCCTGGTAGCTCAGGCCGCGTGGATCATTGGTCTTCGCGGGCTTGGCCACCAACGGATCGATCAGCTGGTGGAAACGCTTCACGGCCTGCGAGGGGTCGGTCCCCAACGGGCACTTGGGATCCTTGGCACAGTCGGCGGCGTAGTCGTTGAACGCCACCTGGAATCCCGTCATCTGCCGCACGTTGGACTCGACGGGGTCGATGGTCGGGTCGATCGCACCGTCCAGGACCATCGTGCGCACATTCTGCGGGAAGTACTCGGCGTACTGGGTGCCCAGCTCGGTGCCGTAGGAGTAGCCCAGGTAGTTCAGCTTGCTGTCGCCGACTGCCGCCCTGATGATGTCCATATCCCTTGCCGCCGAGGCGGTTCCGGCATTGGCGAGAAAGTCCAGCCCCATCCGCTGCGCGCATTCGTTGACGTATTGGCGGTACACGTCCTCGATGTGGGCGACTCCGGCCTGGCTGTAGTCGGCCAGCGGCTCCTTGCGGAAGGCATCGAATTCGGCATCGGTGCGGCACCGCAGGGTGGGCGTCGAGCCGCCGACACCGCGCGGGTCGAATCCAACGATGTCGAAGCTCTGCCCGATCGCGGCGTCACCGAGCTTGGCGCCCATACCGGCCGCCAGGTCCACACCCGATCCACCAGGGCCGCCCGGGTTGACCAGCAGTGCGCCGATGCGCTTGCCGGAGGCGGGCACCTTGAGCACGGCCAGCTCGGCGACCGCGCCCATCAGCTTGTCGTAGCTGACGGGCACCTTCACCTTGGCGCACCGCGCTGTCGGGATGCGGCTGGTGTCGCTGACAAAGCCGTCGCAGCCGCCCCAGACCACCTTCTGGTCGTAGAACGCCTGCAGCGACGGGCTCGGCGCCGGCAACGGAACGGCGGCTGCCGGGATGACGGGGCCCGCCGAGAACGCAGCCGAGAACACCAAAAGAATCACCGGCAACGCCCGGCGCATCCGCATCATGGGCCACATCGTGCCATGTCGGACGCCAAAAGGGATCAGCAGCGGGCGCCTTCAGCCGGAGTCGTGACCTTGATGAGATATGTCTCCGCCGCTTTGTCGACGCACTGATTCCCGTCAAACACGATGGTGTGCTTGGTCCCCTCGTAGGTCAGCAGGCCTCCGCCAAGCTGTTTGGCCAGCTCAACGCCTGCCTGGTACGGGGTTGCCGGATCGAAGGTGGTGGAGACCACCAGCAGTTTGGGCAGACCGGGCACGTTGATGGGGTGCGGCTTGCTCGTCGGCGGTACCGGCCAGAACGCACACACTCCCAGCGGTGCGTTCCCGGTGAATTGGCCGTAGTCCTGGAACGGTGCCACCTCACGGATGCGGCGGTCCTTCTCGACGGCCTTGGCACGGTCGGTCTCCGGCGGTTCGTCGACACAGTTGATGGCGGTCTGCGCGTCCTGCGCGTGGCTGTAGTGGCCGTCTTCATCGCGCTTCATATACGCATCGGCGAGCAGCTGCAGGATGTCGCCGGAGCCCTCGCTGAGCTGACGCAGCGCCTTGGTGAACGCCTCCCACAATGTGGGTGAGTACATCACCATGATGGTTCCGATGATGGCGTCGCCGTGGGACAGGCCACGACCGTCCTTGGTCTTGGCCGGGTGATCGACCAACGGATCGATCATCGCCCGATAGCGCGCGGTCGCCTGAGCCGGATCGGTCCCCAGCGGGCAGCTCGGGCTCTTGGCGCAGTCTGCCGCGTAGTTGTCGAAAGCCTTTTGGAACCCAGCGATCTGGTCGATATCTGCCTGGGTGGGATCGGCGTTGGGGTCGATCACCCCGTCGAGGATGAGTGCCCGCACGTTCTGCGGGAACTGCTCGGCATACGTGGTACCGATCCGGGTGCCGTACGAGTAGCCCAGATAGGTCAGCTTCTCGTCGCCGAGAGCGGCACGGAGCCGGTCCATATCCTTGGCGACGTTCACGGTGCCGACATTGGCGAGGAACTCCAGCCCCACCTTGTCGACGCAGCGCTTCACGAAGTCCTTGGAGTCCTGCTCCATGCGTGCGACGCCCTCAGGGCTGTAGTCGGTGTCGTTCTGCGCGCGCAGGCGATCTACGTCCTGGTCGGAGTTGCACTCGACGGCCGGCGTGGACGACCCGACACCACGCGGATCGAATCCGATGAAGTCGAAGCTGTCACGGATGTCCTTGGGTACCTGCTTGACGATGGCGGTCGCGGCCTCGATGCCCGATTGGCCGGGGCCGCCCGGGTTCATCAGCAGCGATCCGATGCGCTTGCCCTTGGCCGGGTACTTGATGATCGCCAGCCGCGCCTTCGCCCCGTCCGGCTTGGCGTAGTCGACGGGCACCTCGAGTTCCGAGCACACGGTGCTCGCCGGCACCGTCGTGTTTTCCGGGGTGAAGCCGTCACAGTCCCCCCAACTGAGGGTGGTTTCCGACGGCTGAGCCGCCATGGCCTGACCTTCTACTGACCGCACACAACCAGAGACGACGGCTACTACCGAGGCAAGAGCCAATACGGCAGCAACCCGCCGACCACGAAACATCATTCAGCCATGGTGCCAGAAGAGACTAGATCCGAGCCTTCAGCTCCTGCAGCGCCACGCCGAAATCGTCGGTCAGGGTGGAAAGGTCGGGCATCAGATCGGGGCAGGAAATCAGGCCGACGTTGAGTTTCCCGTCCAGCGACATCACCGTGACGGTGAGTGCGGCACCGTGGAAGATCGGGCCCAACGGATACATACCGACCACCTGGGCACCCAAGAAGTACAGCGGCACTTGGGGTCCCGGCACGTTGGAGACCACCAGGTTGTGGATCACCGGATGGCGGTCGGCCAGCCGGATGCGCGAATAGACACGCATCGCGGTGCCGAACACGGCGGGCGCCGCGAACTGGCTCCAGTCCTGCAGCAGCGTCGCGCCCAATACCGCGGTGTGCTCCTTGGCCACCGTGTTGGCCTCGGAGATCGCGTTGAGGCGTTCGACAGGGTCGTCCACGTTGGTCTCCAGCCGGGAGAACATGCCCGACACCTGGTTGCGGCCCGGGCGGTCCGATTTCTCGTGCACCGAGACCGGAACCATGGCCACCAGCGAGCTGTCAGGAAGCTCTCCGCGGTCGTCCAGGTACTTGCGCAGAGCACCGGCGCAGATGGCCATCACGACGTCGTTGACCTTGACGCCGAAGTGGTTCTTGACCGCGCGCACGTCTTCCAGATCCAGTTGGGCGTAGCCGACGTTGCGGCGGCTGGTGATCGTGGAGTTGAACGAGGTGCGCGGCGCCGAAAACGGCGCCGTCATGGCCTCGCCGCGTTTGGAGCGCTCCAGCCAGGCCGGGATGACTCCGATGGTCGAGGGCAGCAGCTTGGCGAATTTCAGCGGCCGCGAGGCCCATTTGATGGCGCCGGTGATCGCGATCTCGAGGCTGTTGGCGCCGCCGACTCCTGGCGCGGGCTCGGGCGCCTGGGCATCGGGTTCCAGACCGCACAGCGCCGACATCAAGTTGGCTCCGGTGACGCCGTCGACGGAGGCGTGATGCATCTTGGTCATGACCACGAGCCGATTGGTGTCGCCGGTTTCTATGACCCACATTTCCCACAGCGGCCGGGCGCGATCCAAGGGCAATGACGCGATATGCCCACACATATCGGAGATCTCGGCCTTGCCGCCGGGCGCGGGCAGGCCGACGTGGTGCAGGTGCCGGTCGATGTCGAAGTCGTCATCGTCGACCCACACCGGGTGGTCCAGGTTCAGGCGGCTGTCGGCGAGCTTCTCGGTGAATGAGGAGATGCCCTCGACCCGTTCGATCAGCTTCGCTCGCAGTTTCTCGAACGAGTAGCCACCAGGAATAGTCGTGGTGTCTAGTTCCAGTACGCCGCACACGTGCATCGGCTGAGTCGGTGTTTCGAGATAGAGAAAACTGGCGTCGAGTCCGGAAAGCCGCTGCATGCGGCCGATGTTAGGCGAGCCGGTAGCCCCTCGTGCCCGAATGCCGTGACCGCAGGTGTGACCAAGTCCACCCGCTCAGTTGTTCATCTCTTCGCCGCCCGGTGGCAGACTGAACATCGTTAGAAACCCAGGGACCCGGATGGGCCTTGAGGAGACGAACGAAAGAGACACCGATGTCTGAATCTGCCTTGTATGGCGCTGCTTCCGAGACTTCCCAGAAGCCTCGTACCAAGACCCGGGTGCACCACTTGCAGAAGTGGAAGGCCGAGGGCCACAAGTGGTCGATGCTCACCGCGTACGACTACTCGACCGCACGGATTTTCAATGAGGCCGGGATTCCCGTTCTGCTGGTCGGGGATTCGGCCGCGAATGTGGTGTACGGGTACGACACCACCGTGCCGATCACCATCGACGAGCTGATTCCTTTGGTGCGCGGGGTGGTTCGCGGGGCCACCGAGGCGCTGGTGGTCGCCGACCTACCCTTCGGCTCCTATGAGGGTGGGGCCGCTCAGGCCCTGGCGAGCGCGACCAGGTTCATGAAGGAAGCCGGCGCGCATGCGGTGAAACTCGAAGGCGGAGAACGTGTTGCCGAGCAGATCGCCACGCTGACCGCTGCCGGGATTCCCGTGGTGGCACATATCGGGTTCACTCCGCAGAGTGTGAACGGCCTTGGCGGATACCGCGTTCAGGGCCGCGACGATGCCGCCGCACAGCTCATTCACGATGCCATCGCGGTACAGGAAGCCGGAGCCATTGCCGTGGTGATGGAGATGGTGCCGGCCGAGCTGGCAACGCAGATCACCGGCAAGCTCACCATCCCGACCGTCGGCATCGGCGCGGGCCGGGAATGCGACGCCCAGGTGCTGGTGTGGCAGGACATGGCCGGTATGACCAGCGGCAAGACCGCCAAGTTCGTCAAGCAGTTCGGCCAGGTCGGCGCGGAATTGCGCAAGGCCGCCGAGCAGTATGCCGACGAGGTGGCGCGCGGGGTCTTCCCCGCTCCCGAGCACAGCTACTGACAGATCACGCCAAGCTAGGCGCGCACGCCGAGTTTGTTGTCCAGGTATTCCTGGCGGCAGGCTCGGCGTGCGAGCTTTCCGCTGGTGGTACGCGGTATAGCGCCTGCCTGAACCAGCTGGATGTCCGCGATGGGCAGGTTGTGCCGCCGCGATACCGCCGCGCGGATCGCATCGACAATGGGCTCCGGTGCCGCACGGCCCGCGCCCGCCGCACGCTCGGCCACGATGACCACCCGCTCCCCCGTGCCGTTACCCTGATCGACGCCAGCGGGCAGCTCGTCCGCGGGCACCGAGAACGCCGCCACGAAACCGCGTCGCACCGCCGGTGAGGCTTCCTCGACGGTGGCCTCGATGTCCTGCGGATAGTGGTTACGGCCATCGATGATGACCAGATCCTTGACCCGTCCGGTGATGTACAGCTCACCGTCGAGGTACACACCCAGGTCGCCGGTGCGGAACCAGGTAGCGCCGGGCTCGGTGCCGGTGGCATGGCTGCCCTGGTCGAGCCGGGCCTGCAGCTTGTTACGGAAGGAGAAGTCGGTTTCCTTGGGCCTGCCCCAGTAACCGCGGCCGAGGTTATCGCCGTGCAGCCAGATCTCCCCGACTTCGCCGTCGGCCAGCTCAGTATCGGCATTGGGGTTGACGATCACGGCCCACTGGCTGCGGGAGATCTTGCCGCAGGACACCTGCGGAACCGCATGCTCATCGTCCTCGGCGACCCGGACGGCACGGCCGTTGCCCAGCTCCCTGCGATCCAGGTACACCACCGAGGCCTCGGCGTCGGAAGGAATGGTGGACACGAACAGCGTCGCCTCGGCCATGCCGTAGGAAGGCTTGATGGTCGTCGGCGGCAGTCCGTAGGGCCCGAAAGCGTCGTTGAACTTGCGGATCGAGGAGATGCTCACCGGCTCGGAACCGTTGATCAGACCCGCGACATTGCTCAGATCGAGTTCCTCGTTGTCCTTGGGCAGACCGCGCTCGGCGGCCAGCTCGAAGGCGAAGTTCGGTGCGGCGGCGAAGGTTCGGCCCAGGTGCGCCTCGGCGGCCAGTTCCTTGATCCACCGTCCGGGACGGCGCACGAACGACACCGGCGACATCAAGGTGATCCGGCCGCCGCACAGCGGGAACAGAATCATCAGCAGGCCCATGTCGTGGTACAGCGGCAGCCAGCTGACACTGCGGATGCTGTCATCCAGGCCCACCGAGATGATCATCTGCAGAACGTTGGTCATCACCGCACGGTGCGTGATCTCCACACCGGCGGGAACCCGGGTCGATCCTGAGGTGTACTGCAGGTATGCGATGTCATCGGTGTCCGGTGTGACCTTGACGTAGGTGGCGGCCACCGAATCGGGGACGCTGTCGACCGCGACCACACGGGGGCGCCGTTCCCGGGGCAGCCCGCGGACAAATCTGCTGACCGATTCCGCGGCGGCATTGTTGGTCAGCACCACGGTGGGCTGCGCATCGGTGAGTACCGCATCCAGCCGTTCGGAGTGGCCAGGAAGCTCCGGAGCAAACAGTGGAACGGCAATGTTGCCTGCCTCGATGGCAGCATAGAAACCGATCACATAGTCGATGCCCTGCGGAGCCAGGATCGCGACACGATCACCGGGCTTGGTGACTTGCTGCAGCCGTGCCGCTACGGCTTGCGAGCGCTGGCCAAGCTGTGTCCAGTTGAGATCGTTGGGTTCGCCATCGGAGTTCGCATTGAAGTCCAGGTATCGGTACGCGAATGTGTCGCCCAGCTGTTCGACGGCACGCTCAAGGTAGTAGTTGACGGTGTAACCGTCTGGCAAGGTGATGGCACCTTTGCCGTCCAAGTACTCCTCAACGCGTAACTTCATGGTGACCTCGGTCTAGCTGTGAACACGACTGGCGGCCCATAAGGGGGACAATACCGACCAGGCAACACTGACACCCGGCACCACACGCGGTGCTAGACGAATATCGCTTCCCAAATCTGATACCCCGACCTTATGAGAACCCTAAGAGAATCTTAGATTACCCCGTGACGACTCGTGACCATTGTTTACCTGAATGTGGCACCGTGTCGCATACTCGCCTCGCCCGCACACGCTGAGCATCCCGTCCCTTCGACCGTCAGGGCACACCTCTCATGCCATCTCAACACGTCGAGGTCGAGCGGAAGTTCGACGTCACGGACGCGACCATCAATCCCTCATTCGACGGAATTTCCGCCGTCGCGCAGGTCGAGCTGCAGCCCCAGCAAAATTTGGACGCCGTGTACTTTGACACCCCCGATCAGCGGCTGGCTCAGCACAAGATCACCTTGCGACGCCGCACCGGCGGCACCGACGCCGGATGGCACCTGAAGTTGCCGGCCGGCCCGGACACCCGAACAGAGCTGCGGCTGCCCCTGAATGACGGCGAGGACGCGGTCCCGGAAGAGCTGCGGGACACCGTGCTCGCGGTCGTGCGCGAGGATGCGCTGGCACCCATAGCCCGCATCAGCACCGTGCGCACCGTGTCCCGGCTGATCGGTGCCCACGGCGAGCAGCTCGCCGAATTCTGCGATGACCAGGTGACCGCCGCGCGGCTCATGGGTGCCGAGGAAGACTCTGAACAGAGCTGGCGTGAATGGGAGCTGGAGCTCTCGGAGTTCGGGGACCCCACGCTGTTCGACAGGGTCACCGCACGTCTGCTGGATGCCGGGGCGGCCCCTGCCGGCCACGGATCAAAGTTGGCTCGCGTTCTTGACGTGCCCAAACGCGAGCGGAAAGGCACGGACTCGATCCAGCGCGCACTACTCGAACAGCTAGATCAACTGCTCGGCTGGGACCGAGCGGTACGGGTGGACACCGACGATTCGGTGCACCAGATGCGGGTCACCATCCGGCGCATCCGCAGCCTCCTGCAGTCCAACCCCGAGCGCTTCGGTCTGGACGCCAATCCCGAGGCGCTCGATGAGCTCCGCCTGCTGGCCAACATTCTCGGGGTGGCACGCGACGCGGAGGTACTCGCGCAGCGGTATGACGCAGCACTCTCCGAGCTCCCCGAAACACTCATCCGTGGCCCGGTGCACGAACGACTGGTGGACGCCGCCAGGCAGAACTACGACAACGGGTTACGCCGGTCGTTGGCGGCGATGCGCAGTCATCGCTACTTCCGGCTGCTCGATTCCCTGGATGCGTTGGTCACCTCCGCCGGACCGGCATCGGACACTCACCACTCGGACGAAGGCGGAACGCTCGATGCCGCGTACCGCAAGGTGCGCCGGGCGGCGCGGGCGGCCGCGCGTGCCGAGGGCGAATACCGCGACGAGGCCCTGCATCGCATCCGCAAGTCGGCCAAGCGGTTGCGCTATGTGGCCAGCGCAGAGGGCGCCAAGCGAGTCTCCCAGGCGGCCAAGGACATTCAGGAACTACTGGGTGAGCATCAGGACAGCACCGTGAGCCGCGCTTATCTCGCCACGCAGGCCAACGAGGCGCACGCCGCCGGCGAGGACACCTTCACCTACGGGGTGCTGTACCAGCGCGAGCATGATGCCGCCGAGACCGCACGCCACCAGGTGGAGGCGACGCTCAAGGCACTCCGCAAGGCCGTGCGCCACAAAAAGTGATCAGCTGCCCTCTGCCGGGAAGCCGAACAGCACGGTCCGGGTGCCCGGATCTGCTTCACGCAGGGTGAGTTTCGCGCGCTGCCCCTCGGGCGGATCGCCCTCGCAGCGGGCAAGGATGGGCGGATCTGTCACGAAGACCTCTGCGAATCGCTTCTTTTCGGCGCCGCGTAGCACCGCCGAATCGAAGGTCTGCCCCTTCTGCGGGGCAAGCACGGTGGCCTCGGTGAGATCCACACACGCCTGTTCCACCTTGTTGGCCAACGTATTCGAGGTCAGCAGCGAGGATCTGACATCCGGTAGACCGTCGCGCGCCCACTGCGGCACCGGTGTGCCGGCCGACAGTGCCAGACAGATTTCGGTGACAAACCGGTCCCCCAGCCGTCGCAACGGCGCGGTCACGTGCGCGTAGGGAGCGGCGATGCCCGCATGCCCCGCGACCTGATCGTCCGGCCGGTTTCCGTCGAACACCAGATAGGAGGCACCCCGCAGGAGCGTTGTGGCCTGCGTCATCATCGCCAATGTTGTTGTGGCGCAGGGATCGAGTGCGGCCAGCTGAGCTCCGATCGGGGTGTCCTTTGTCCAGGGCAGCCCCAGCGCCTCGGCGGTGCGACGCATCCATCGCCGCACGTCGCCGTCCGCGGGCGGCAGCGTACGCAGCATGCCGATGCCGCCGTCGAGCATGATCTGCGCCGCGCAGATGCCGGTGAGCAGCGATATCTGCGCGTTCCAGCCATCGGTGTCGGTGCGCGCCTCGATGGCCAGCTCCCAGTCGCCGCTGGATCCGCGCACCACTTCCTGTGCGGGGAGGTTCAGTTCGATGGCACCCCGCGCGAGACCGAGATCTCTTCTCTTGCGGCCGAACTCAGGCAGCAGGGCAATCGAGGGGTGAGGATTGCCGGCCTCGGCCGCATCCTGGGCCTCCCGGTAGGTCAGCTGTCGCACGGATTTCACCAGGGCGCGCTGGACGCTCCAGCTGACCGGGTTGGCAGCGGCATCGGTTTCGATGCGCCACAACGCGGCAGGCCGAACTTCGTTCGGTAGCAGGCTCGCCGAGCCCTCGGAGAACACCAAGGGATGCAGCGGCACCGAGCCGTCGGGCAGATAGATGGTCTCGCCGCGCTGTCGCGCCTCGATATCCAGCGCGCTGCCGGGCTCGATCTGCGCGGCCACGTCCGCGATGGCGTAATGCAGGAGATATCCGTCGGCGGTGCGTTCCAGGTGCAGAGCCTGATCCAGATCGCGCGCTCCGGGTGGATCGATGGTCACCAGCTCCAGATCAGTGCGGTCGATGCGCTCGGCGTGGTGACGGTCGACGGCCTGGGCGGCGTCGCGCTGGGCGTCGGGGCCGAATTCGGCGGGGAGCGTGAACTCGGCACGAATGCCGTCGAAGCCGAGGTCGCGGGCAACCAGCCGCTTCAACGTCACCAACCCAGACTAATCCAGGCTGAGAGGCGGGCGAGTTGGCCTGTAAGCCGGATCCTGTTCCGCACAGCCGCGGGCTAGCCGCGGCCGCGCAGCGGCGACCATCCATCTGGGCACACCGTCGCCGGGTACCTCAAGCGGCCTACCCGGAAGCTCGGGCGAGCAGCCCTCAAACACTTCCGCAGCTGTGCAAGCACAACCTTTTGGCCTTGCTTCGGGTGGGGTTTACCGAGCCGAACCGGTCACCCGGCCCGCTGGTGCGCTCTTACCGCACCGTTTCACCCTTACCACCCTTGCGGGTGGCGGTCTGTTTTCTGTGGCACTGTCCCGCGAGTCACCTCGGATTGCCGTTAGCAATCACCCTGCTCTGTGAAGTCCGGACTTTCCTCGTGCCGCGGGATTTCTCCCGCCGCTCGCGGCCGCCCGGCCAACTCGTCCGCGCGGTCATCGTACTCGTGACAAGCTCATCACCATGACGACAACAGCTCGACTGGGCGCGATATCGATCGACTGCACGGACCCGGCGGCGCTGGCCCGGTTCTATCAGCAGGTCCTTGACCTGGAGATACTGTTCGAAAGCGAGGAGTTCGTCGCGGTGAAGGGTGCCGCAGTGCTGCTGACCTTTCAGCGCGTGGCAGACCATCGCGTGCCGGACTGGCCGGCAGGCGCGGTCCCGAAACAACTGCATCTCG
Source organism: Mycobacteroides sp. H001 (assembly GCF_001440005.1). NCBI lineage: Bacteria > Bacillati > Actinomycetota > Actinomycetes > Mycobacteriales > Mycobacteriaceae > Mycobacteroides > Mycobacteroides sp. H001. The sequence goes on along the minus strand of NZ_LJYH01000038.1, from coordinate 188,366 downwards.
AACTGGCGGCCACAGATCTGGATGCCGAAGAGGCGCGCATTCTGGGGCTCGGCGCGACCAAGGCCGAAACCCAGCCGAATCCGGGCGGATGGCGGGTGCTGATCGACCCGGCCGGTCACCCCTTCTGCATCACGAACCTCATTCCCGAGGGCACCTATTCGTGACCGTCTGCTGACGCGAACGGCCCTCTACATGTGACGATGAGGCATGAACAGTGACAACAGACTGTTCTTACGAGCGAGCGGGGTCATCGTCCTGGTCGCGTTATCGGTTGTCGCACTGCGCAGCTACCTGCCGCCGGACACCAAGGTGCTCCCCCGGCCCGAAGAGCCTCGCGATGAGTCACATTCAATAGCGTTGCAGCTCTTGCTATGTGGCGTCGCAGCCATCCTCATCCTGTTGAGTCTGCGCAAGCGCCGCCCCGGCATGCCGGTGCCGACGGAGAGCCCGTCGTATCTAAGGTTCCGGGGTTTGACCCGACGCGAGGCTCTCATCGCGACCACCAGCGCACTTGTCCTGATGGGTGCGGCATGGATGTCGCTCTATCTGAGCAGGCCGACCGGTAATCCACCGGTGCGGGAATCTGTTCCGGGCACGTCCGCGCCGAGCCGGCCCGCTGACGCCCCGCCGCGCAAGGCACCCGGCGACGTGCCGGAACGGGACGAGCCCGGAATGCCCATGGTGGTCCTGGGGGTGGTGTTGATCGGTATTGCCGTCATGGTTTTCGTGTTGCGGCGCAACGACCCGGACATCGTGGAGGCCGACGGAGATCCGTCCGGGGAAGCCGGGGCCGCCGATGCCGCACCAGGATCACTGGCTCACCTCGTTGAACTCGGTCTCGCCGAGGTGGCCGAACCGGGGCGTGATCCGCGCGCATCGATCATCGCCTGCTACGCGGCCATGGAGCAGGGGCTTACTGCGGCACCCGAGGCAGCGCCGCTTGCCTCCGATACCCCGTCGGAAGTGTTGCAGCGAGCGGTCCATCTCGGCGCCCTGCAATCGCAGGCGGGTACTCAGCTTGTCTCGCTCTTCTCGGAGGCCCGATTCAGCCCGCACCGGATGACCCAGACCGATCGTGAGTCCGCGGTGCGATGGCTCCAGACCGTGCTGGATGACCTGCGGAGTAGGCCATGAAGTGGCTCGTGGCGGCCGTACTGCTGATGGTGATCGTGGCCGAGGCCTGTGTGGCTGCCAGCCCGCTGCGCGCGCACACTCTTGCGATCACCGGCGCGGTAGTCGCCGTCGCTCTCTATCTGCTGTGGAGGCAGCTGCGGAGCGCGCCCGGGCCCAAGCCGTTACCGCCGGCCAGCCTTGCGGCCGATGAGACCTTGTATCGATGGCTCGCACGGGCCGAGGCGAGGATCAGCTGGGCGGAGCGGACCCGCGGCGACTGGGATAGGCACCTTCGCCCGTTGATCGCGGCCGACTTCGAGACGGCGGCGGGTCATCGACAGTCGAAAGATCGCGCCGCACTTGCCGAGACCGGCCGCGTGACGTTTGGCCCGGAGTTGTGGCGTTGGGTCGATCCGGACGGCGCGTCGCATACGGACCGCGCCGAGCCCGCCCCGGGCCGGGCGGTACTGCAGTCGATACTCGAACGCTTGGAGCAGATGTGACGACACTTCCGGTTTCCGTCGCGACCCAGCACGCGGACGCGGTGCTGACCGAGATCGAGCGGGTGGTGGTCGGGAAACGCGATGCGTTGCAACTGATTCTGCTGACGATCCTCGCGCGTGGGCATGTCCTCATCGAGGATCTGCCGGGCCTGGGCAAGACCCTGATCGCCCGGTCGTTCGCGGCCGCGCTGGGGCTCGAGTTCGCCCGGGTGCAATTCACTCCCGATCTGCTGCCTGCGGATCTGCTGGGCTCCACGATCTACGACATGTCGTCCGGGCGGTTCGAGTTTCGGACCGGGCCGATCTTCACGAATCTCCTGCTGGCAGACGAGATCAACCGGACCCCACCGAAGACGCAATCGGCACTGCTGGAGGCCATGGCGGAGGGTCAGGTCAGCATCGACGGTGAAACTCGCCGACTGCCATCACCTTTCGTGGTCCTGGCAACGGATAACCCCATCGAGTATGAGGGAACCTATCCGCTGCCGGAAGCACAGCTGGACCGATTCGCGATCCGCCTGCAATTGGGATACCTCAGCGAGGGCCTGGAGATCGAGATGCTGCAGCGCCGGCTGAGCCGGGGATCGGCACAGCCATCGGTCTCACAGGTGATCGCCGCCGAAGACCTCGTCATGATGCGGGAAGCCGTGGAACACGTTTCGGTGCATCCGGATGTGCTTCGCTACATTGTCGCGCTGGCCGCCGCGACGCGTACGCACTCACATGTCGAGGTGGGTGCCAGCCCGCGCGCCGAGCTGGACCTGGTGCAGATGTCGCGGGCGCGCGCCATGCTGCTGGGCCGCGACTTTGTGATTCCCGAAGACGTCAAGGCGCTTGCGGTGCCCGCGGTGGCGCACCGGATCAGTCTGCGCCCCGAGATGTGGGTGCGTCGCATCACCGGTGCGCATGTGGTCGACGAGCTGCTGCACCGGCTACCGGTACCGCGAGCGTCCGGATGATCAGTTGGCGCGCATCTCCGTTGGTATCGGCGCTGGCCGCATGCGCAGGCATCGCGTTGACGCTGGCGATGGCGACGGGCAGGTGGCAGCTGGCCGTTTTCGCGGCGCCGATCATCGGTGTGCTGGTCGGGGCGGCCAAACGACCTGCACCCGCGCGGGTGTGGGTCTGTGGCGAGTCAGAAGCGTTACGGTGCTTGGAGTCTGAGTCGGTGACGATCACCGCCTCGGTGGCGGCGGCCGAACCGGCGGTGGTGCGCCGGCTGCGCGCGGTGCCGGTCGACGGTCTGCAGATCGTCGTGGATAAGGCGACGGCGCCCAACCAGGTGACGATGCGTGCGTCGGCGCAACGCTGGGGCCGGTACACCCTTGCCGTTGAGGTTCAGACGCTCTCCGCATCCGGGTTGTGGGTTGGGGCTCCGGTGAGCCTGCCCGTGGCCGAGCTGCGGGTGTACCCGTTGGCCGATCCACAGGACGTCACGCTGCCGCCCGCCGATCTTCCGGACCGCATCGGCACCCATCTCACGCGGCATCACGGTCCCGGCGTCGAGTACGCCGATATCCGCGAGTACGTCCCGGGTGACTCACTGCGCACGGTCAATTGGCGGGTCAGTGCGCGCCGGGGACGGTTGCATGTCACCGACCGGCTCACCGATCGCGCCGCCGACGTTGTCGTTCTGATCGACACTTACCCGCAACCGTCGGGCCCGGCGACGATAGCGACAGAGCGGTCCGCACGCGGCGCCGCCCAGCTGGTGCAGTCGGTGTTGCAGCGTGGCGACCGGGCGGGCGTGGTCTTGCTGGGCAGTGCCCCGCGATGGCTTACCCCCGATATCGGTCGCCATCAGTTCTATCGCCTGCTTGACGCCATTCTCGATGCCGGAGAGTGGCATTCGCACAGCACCAGTGCACTTGCCCCGCGCGCCGCCATGCCACCCAACGCGATCGTGGTGGCATTTTCCACCCTGCTGAACGCCGATTTCGGGCTGGCACTGACCGACCTTCGACGGCGCGGGCACCCGGTCCTGGTCGTCGACGTGCTCGACCATTCCCCCTTTCGTGAAGAACCTGATCCGATCGTCGCCCGCTGGTGGCGGTTGGAACGCTCACGGATGTACCGCAATATCGCCGTCACGGGAGTCGACGTGGTCAGGTGGAGCCACGACTCCGGACTGAACCACGCCATGCACTTGCTGCCGCGGCGCCCGCGAGTGGGACGACGCCGGTGAAAGCGGGTGCGGTCGTGGCCGTGCTGCTGGTCATCGTCGTCTTGGCGCGCACTGATGTCTCCCCGGTAGTCGCGATGCTCTGCGGCCTGGCCGCCGTGATATGCCTGTCGGTCGCGTATACCCGGCGATGGCCGTCTCAGATCCTTCCCGCACTACTCTTCGGCTGCGTGGCATTGCTCGCAGCAGCCATACCGGCGGGACACTCCTCCTGGCTGCCGTTCATTGCGCCGGTCGCCGTAGTCGGCATCTTTGTTCTCGCCTTGTGGCCGTTTACTCACGGCAGCGGCGGGGCGGTCGAGTGATAGACCGATCCCGTCGGAGTCGTGATCGCGACAGTATGTCTCCATCCCGGGGACTCCTTCACGTAATTGCAACGCTCGCAGAGGCCTTGACCGTTCACGAATGAGGTAGCCCCACCCCGAGCACTGCCCACAACATGGTCGTGGTGACGAATCGGGGCATCGCAGTACGGCGTCCGGCAGGTCTGATCGCGCAGGTCAATCAGCTCCGCCAGCGCCTTGGGGAACAAACGGCTTCGCGACTCGGCACCAACCAGCGCGCCTGTGCCGCAATGCCGGTACAGCCGTCGTGCGCGAACCTTCACACCGGCGCTGACGGCATCCGATATGAGCCGGCGCGCTACAGCGGCCGGGATGGGCCCATGACCCGCGATCGTCGCGGGCTCGGCACCGCCGCCCAGTAGCGCCTCATCGGAGATCGTGATGTTCACACCCACGGGAACCGCCTCGGCCGACGGCACACCAGTCACTCGTTCCACCAAAGTGTCTGCCATGATCTGCCCTTGGCCGCGGACAGGATCCATCGATGCGTCAGCGGCACGTTTGAGAGCCGCATAGACCGCCACACCCTGTTTCACCGGGAGCAGCGCCGTCAGGTACGTCATGGTGTCGGGAGCCGGTCGGATGGATACCCGGCGTTCGTTCTCGGCCCGGCGCGCGCGGCGCACCACGGCCTCCGCATCGAGTCGGTACGCCAGACGTTTCGCCTCCGCGGTCAGGCGGGCATCGCCCATCCCCCGTAGCCGGGACGAGTCCGCGCACATCTCGACGTCGATCTTCTGCCGATCTTCGACGGCAAGGTACGCGGTCTCGCGCACCAGAATGGTCGCGCGCCATTCATTCAGCGCTCCGCACTCCAACGCCGCAAGCGTGTGGGGCATTTCGTTCACCAGCGCCTTCGCGAAGCCGAGATGACGACCGCCGCGGGCCGGTGAATCTTGACGCGCCAAGGCGATTTCGGTGGCGACACCCACGCCTTGGCGTCGCCGTGGCACCCCGGTAGCGGCCTCGTCCTCGCGCCGAGCTCGGTCGAGCAGCACTGCCGCGTAGGCCTGTTCCGCGGCAGCGGCGGCTTTCACCCGCTCTAGCTCGGCGATTCGTTCGACGAGCCACGCCGCGCGCACGGCCGGATCACTCTGAGGCACATCAACAACGGTAGTCGAACATCAGTTCGATACACGTCGGCTTCTGTTGTTATCCACAGTCATTCGACCGCACCGCGAGTTATCCACAATCTTGCCGATTCGTGGACATCGAAACCTCCGCGCGCTATGTACCCGGGGCCGAGAGCCGCGCCAGTTGCACGGTCGCACCCCGGAGTTCGTCAAGCGAGTCAATGGGGTTGACGTAGCCGACTCGGGTCACGGACCAACCGCGTGGTGTGTTCACCCGAATGTCCAACCCGTACCGGTCCGCTCCCTCACAACGCGCCTCCGTGGCATCGGGGTAGCCACCCAGTCGTTGTGCCATCGCGAGCAACGCCTGCCCGTGGTCGTCGTTGAGGTGACTAACCGCACCGGCGGCCTTCGTCGACACGGGATCGGGTGCGGCCGAGTCGTAATCGGCGCCGGTGGCCGAGTCCATGCGGCCATAGCCGCCCACCCAGCGCACGCGTTCGACATCCAGAATCCAGACGGCGAAATCGCTGTAGTCGATGTAGTACCGCGCGGCGGGCACTGCCGCGATATGCGCCTCGCGCGCCGCGGACAACTCCTCGGCGCTAGGCCGCCGCACCTTCCCGGCGAGGGTGATCCGGGTGTTGGCCAACGGATCCTCGGGCGCGTTGGGCGCCACGATGGACAGGCTGGCTCTGGCATCACGTATCAGGTTGCGTCCGTGTTCGGCCATCTTCGATACGCAGAGCACGGGGGCTCCGCCCAGCAGCCCATAGGTGACCAATGAAGCCCACGGGTCACCGTCGGCTGACAAACTGGCCAGCGTCGCGGTGTTCGTAGACGCCGCGACCGTTCTGGCCTCCTCGGCGGCCGAGGGCCGGGCCGGGTTGGCGACGTCTTCCAGGGGCGGGGCAATGGTGGGCGCATCGCCCGGATCACCGTGATCGCGAGAAGCCATGGCGACAGCCTAAGTCAGGTATGAGGTCTCGTTGACGAGTCGCACCGATGCCGGCCCGTCTGAATAGAACTCGGCGATGCTCAGCGATGCCAGATCGAGGTGCAGCCGATACAGCAGGCTTGGTCCGGCGTCAAGCGCCAGACGGAGCAGCGTCTTGATCGGCGTGACATGTGAGACCACCAAAACCGTTGCGCCGCCGTACTCGGCGATGATCCGATTGCGCGCGCGCCGCACCCGGTGATGCACGGCGTCGAAGCTCTCCCCTTCCGGCGGAGTCACCGACGTGTCGCTGAGCCACTGGGCGTGCAGCTGCGGATCGCGCTCGGAGGCCTCCGAGAACGTCAAACCCTCCCATTTGCCGAAGTCGGTTTCGATCAGATCGTCATCGACGGTCAACGGAACTCCCAGCGCGTCGGCAGCCGCGGCAGCGGTCTGCTTGGCGCGACCCAACGGGGAGCTGATGACGGCGGCGATGCCGCCGCGGCTCGCGAGATAGCGCGCCGCATTCGCGGCCTGCTCACGTCCCAGGGCGGTCAACTCGGGATTTCCACGCCCCGAGTAGCGGCGCTGCACCGACAGTTCGGTCTGGCCGTGGCGCAGCAGCAGCATTCGGGTGGGCTTGCCGCGCGCACCCGTCCAGCCCGGCGCGGTATCGGCGGCCTTGGGTTCGTTGGACTCCTTGGTTTCCTTCGACTTCTTTGGCGCCTTGGGTTCGATGCCGCTCGCGCGGTCCATCGCCTCATTGGCCAGCCGGTCGGCATGTTTGTTGCGTTCCCGGGGTATCCACCGATAGCTGACAGATTCGAACTGCATCGCGGCGGTGACGGCCTGCTGGTACAGCGTGATCAGGTCGGGGTGCTTGACCTTCCAGCGGCCGGACATCTGCTCGACGACGAGTTTGGAGTCCATCGAGACGCTGACTTCGGTGGCGCCCAGGCGCGCTGCCTCCGCCAATCCCGCTATCAGACCGCGATATTCGGCCACGTTGTTGGTGGCGTGCCCGATCGCCTCGCAGGCCTCCCCCAACACCGTCTCGTGATCGGGGGCGAACACCACTGCGCCATATCCGGCCAATCCGGGGTTGCCGCGCGAACCACCGTCAGCTTCGACGAGAACTCTCACGGGCGCACCAAGATCGCACTGCATTCGGAGCACCGCAGCACCTCGTCGACATCGGCGGCGGAGATTCGGGCCAGCTCACCTCGGTCCAACTCGATACGGCACGCGCCGCACTTGTTGCCCTGCAACAGACCCGCTCCTGCACCCCCCGAACGGCGCTGCCGTTCATAGGTTTCCAGCAGCGGTCCGTCAATAGAGGACGATAGGCCATCACGACGCTGCCTAATCTGGTTCTCCTCGGCGTCGGTGTCGATGGCAACCGCACGCTGGATCCGTTCGATCTCCGCCACCCTCTCCGCGAGCTTGTCGGCATTGGCCTGCGCCGAGTTCTGTTGGGCCTGCAGCTCCTCACGGCGCTCCATCAATTCCAGCTCCGAGTCCTCCAGGCTGGATTGACGACGCTCAAGAGTGTCGAGTTCGTGCTGAATATCGTTGAGTTCCTTCGGGTTCACACTGCCCGAAGCCAACAGGGAGCGGTCGCGGTCTTCCCGCTGACGGACGGCGGTAACTTCGGCGTCCAGCTTGGCCACCTGTACGTCCAGATCCTCCAAGGCGATGCCGAGCGCACCCACCTCGTCGAGGATTGTCCGCTGTTGCGCCTGCAACTCCCCGTGTTCCTGCCGTTCCGGTGGATTCGCCCGCCGGTGCGCGATGCGCGTCAACTCGGCATCTACCGATGCCAGGTCTACCAGCAGACGTTGTTGTGCCGGATTGGCTTTCATGCCTTGACTCCTAATGTCCACGGGTCGGTACGTATCGGTGAGATCTTGGTCGTCAACTTCTTGCCGAACTCCGTGTCGAGCACCCGCGCCGCCTGGGCGCACCACGGAAATTCACTGGCCCAATGCGCCACGTCAACGAGTGCAACGCTACTTGCCCGTGCGTGCTCATCTGCGGGATGGTGCCGCAGGTCCGCGGTGACGTAGGCGTCGACCCCGGCTCCGATGGCTGCGCTCAGTAACGAGTCGCCAGCGCCACCACAGACGGCGACGGTCTTGATCAACGCGTCCGGATTGCCGGCGGCACGGGTGCCCCACACGGTTTCCGGCAAGGCGGAACCCACTCGGGATACAAAGTCGCGTAAGGGTTCTGGTTCATCAAGTACACCCACGCGCCCCAAACCGGTGCCCGCCGGGACCGGCGCCATGGGCAACACGTCGATGGCCGGCACCTCGTAGGGGTGTGCGGCATGGATCGCCGCGTAGAGGGCACAGCGCAGCCGCGACGGGGCCACCATTTCCACTCGGTCCTCAACGACCTGCTCCACGACGCCATGGGCACCGATAGTGGGGTCCGAACCGTCCAGCGGCCGGAACTGGCCGGTGCCGGTGACGCGCCAGGAGCAGTCGGAGTAGGCGCCGATATGCCCGGCACCCGCGTCGAACATGGCACGGCGCACCGTGTCGACCGACTCGGTGGGCACGAACACCACCCATTTGTCATAGTCGGCGAACTGCGGCGCCAACACCGCGGTCACTGTCAGCCCCAGGGCTTCGGCCAGCGCGTCGGACACGCCGGGGCTCGCCGAGTCGGCGTTGGTGTGCGCGGTGAACAAGGCACCGCCGGATCGGATGAGGCGATGTATCAACGCGCCCTTGGGGGTGCTGGCTGCCACCGTGTCCACACCGCGCAGTAGCAGCGGATGGTGCGCCAACAGCAGATGTGAACCGGTGTTGTCCATCTCGTCGAGCACCGTGGCCGTCGCATCGACGGCCACGGTTACCGCGTCGATCTGCTGGTCTGGATCACCACAGACCAAACCCACCGAGTCCCACGATTCGGCGAGCCCAGGCGGATACGCCGCATCGAGCACGTCGATGATGTCCGCGAGCCGCACACCCACTACAGAATCTCCTTCATCGCTTGCACCAGCTCCGGCCATTCGGATCGCACCGCCACCCGCAGATAGTCTCCGTCGAGCCCCACAAAGGTGTCGCAGCGGCGGACAGCGATGTTGTTGACCGCCAGCCCTTTTCGCATCAATTCCGCATCGGGCACAGCCACCAGCAGGAACGGTGCGGATCCATCGGTGACCGTCAACCCCAGACCGCGCAGCGCGTCGGCCTGCTCACGACGCGTCTCGACAAGACGCTGCGCGTCCTGCACGGCGTGTGCGATCGCTTCCGGGGTATTGCAGGCGAAGAGAGCTTCGAGTTGCATTGTGCCCAAGGGCCAATGCGCACGACCATGCGCGAGCCTGCCCAGCACCTCGGGATCACCGACGGCGTAGCCCGCGCGCAATCCCGCCAGCGCCCACGTTTTGGTGAGGCTGCGCAGCACAACAAGCCCGGGCAGTCGCTGCCCGGCCAGCGACTCCGGCTCACCGGGCACCGCATCCATGAAGGCCTCGTCGACCATCAGGATTCGGCCGGGACCACCCAGCGCGAGCAGGTCCGCGCGGCGGTGCAGCACCGAGGTCGGGTTGGTGGGGTTCCCGATGACCACCAGGTCGGCCTCCCCGGGGACATGTTGAGAGCCGAGAGTGAACGGTGGCGGCAACACCACGTGGTCGATGGGGACACCCGCCTCGGCAAGGATTGCTTCCGGTTCGGTGAAGCCCGGCGCGAACACCGCGGCCCGTCGCGGGTTCAGCCGAGGCAGCATCGCGAAGCCCTCGGCGGCGCCGGCCAGCAGCAACACCTCGTCGGCCGTTCGGCCATGTCGTTCGGCGATCGCCGCGATGGCGCGCTCCTCATCGGCCCGGCGCGGGTAACCGCCCAGGTCATCGAGCCGGGATGCCAGACGGTCGCGCAGCCACTGCGGCGGCGCGGCAGCGCGCACGTTCACAGCGAAATCCAGGACGCCGGGTGTCAGCGCCTGGTCGCCGTGGTAGCGCACTCCCTTTCGCGGCCCAGTCATGTCTCGACACTAATGTAGGGGGGTGGCTCCTCCGATGCTGGTGATCTTCGATCTCGACGGCACCTTGACTGACTCTGCACCGGGGATCGTCTCCAGTTTCCGTCACGCGCTCAGCCATGTCGGCGCCCCCGAACCCACCGGCGATATCGCGTCGCGGGTGGTGGGACCGCCCATGCACATCACCCTCGGCTCGATGGGCCTCGGCGACCGTGCGGACGACGCGATTGCGGCCTACCGCGCCGACTATGGCGAACGTGGATGGGCCGTCAATGCGATGTTCGAGGGCATCCACGACGTGCTGACCGGGCTGCACGAGGCAGGGGTGCCCATGGTGGTGGCCACATCCAAGTCCGAGCCCATCGCGGCGCGCATCCTCGAGCATTTCGGGCTTGCCGAGTTTTTCCAGGTGATCGCGGGCGCAAGCCCGGACGGCGTGCGGTCCAGCAAGGCCGATGTGATCGCGCACGCGCTGTCCCAGCTGGACGAGGTTCCGGCGACCGGTGTGGTGATGGTCGGTGACCGGGTGCACGATGTGGAGGGCGCCGCCGCCCACGGTATCGGCACCGTCATCGTCGACTGGGGTTATGGAGCAACGGATTTCGACGGCGATCCCGGTGAACTTGCCGAATGGATCATCGGGCGCGTCAGAACCCCGCAGGAACTGCGCGAGGAGCTTCATGTCTGAGCTGCACGTCACCTTCGTGTGCACCGGCAACATCTGCCGCTCCCCCATCGCCGAAAAGATGCTGGCGCACCAGCTGGCCGAACGCGGTCTGGGCGATCGGGTCCGCGTCAGCAGTGCCGGTACCGGAGACTGGCATGCCGGACAGCCCGCCGACGAACGCGCCACCAGCGTGCTGGCCGAATACGGCTATCCGACGGATCACCGCGCGGCCCAGGTAGACGACGATCATTTGAGCGCCGATCTCATCATCGCCCTGGCACGCAACCACTCCCGGATGCTGCTGCATCTGGGAGCCGACCCCGAGCGCGTGCGGCTGCTTCGGTCCTTCGATCCGCGGGCCAGCCGGGCGGCCATGGATGTCGAGGACCCGTATTACGGCGGCCGCGACGATTTCGTGGATGTGCTGACGGTCATCGAGGCCGCGATGCCCGGCCTGCACGAGTGGGTCGACAAGACACTCGCGGAGCGAGAGAGCAGCTGATGCGACGGCTCGCGTTTCTGCTGCGCCCGGGATGGATCGCCCTGGCGCTGGTGGTCGTCGCCTTCGCATACCTGTGCTTCACGGTGTTGGCTCCCTGGCAGCTGGGCAAGAACACCAAGACTTCGCGGGAGAACAACCGCATCGCCCATTCGGTGAGCGCCGACCCGGTGCCACTGAAAGATGAGCTCCGGCCTGACCATTCGATGCCCGAGGATTCCGAATGGCGCCGCGTGACGGCCACGGGCCACTATCTGCCGGATCGCCAGGTGCTGGCCCGGCTGCGGGTAATCGATGCCAAGCCGGCCTACGAAGCGCTGACGGTGTTCCAGGTCGACGATGGTCCCGCGATTCTGGTGGACCGCGGCTATGTGCGCCCCGAGCAGGGCACCAGCGCGCCGCCGGTACCCGCCGCGCCCACCGGGCAGGTGACGATCAACGCGCGGCTGCGGGAATCCGAACAGCAGTCGGAGAAGGCACCGTTCCTGGAAAACGGTGAATACCAGGTGTATTCGATCGTTCCCGGGCAGGTCGCGACGCTGCTGAAGACTCCGCTTGTCGGGCCATATCTACAGCTCTCGGAGGATCAGCCGGGCGGCTTGGGGGCCATCCCGCTGCCGCAGCTGGACGCCGGACCGTTCCTGTCGTACGGGATCCAGTGGATCGCGTTCGGGATACTGGCACCAATCGGGTTGGGGTACTTCGTGTTCTCCGAAATCAGGCAGCGCCGCGCCGCGGCCGCCGCCGTGAAAGCGGTGAAACCCGGGGTACCGAAGACTGCCGAGGAGCGGTTGGCCGACCGTTACGGACGGCGCTGACGCAGCGCGGCGAGCACCGCGATAGCGGCCGTCACGTGCTGCACGGCGCGCGAAAGCCGAGCTGCCTCATACACATCCCCGACCCTAGGCGCGGCGCCACGGCCCAAGGTGGGACGGACCTCTTCGCCATACGGATACCGAACCGGGCCACCCAGATGCACACCGAGGGCACCGGCGAATGCCGCCTCGGCCACGCCGGCGTTGGGACTGGGGTGGTGATGCCCGTCGCGCAGGCAGACCCGCAGCGACGCGACGGCTGAGCCCCCGAGAAAGGGGGCCGCGATCGCCGTGGCCAGCGCGGTGACCCTGGCCGGGAGCAAGTTGAGCACGTCGTCCAACTGTGCTGCCGCCCAGCCGAATCGCAGGTATCGGGCCGATTTGTGGCCGATCATCGCGTCCAGGGTGTTGGCCGCGCGATAGGCCAGCACACCGGGCACTCCGGCGAGCGCCGCCCATACCAGTGGGCCGGTGTGGGCGTCGGAGGTGTTCTCGGCCAGGGATTCCACGGTGGCGCGGGCGATGCCGTCGACGTCGAGCAGACTCGGGTCCCGGCCGCACAGGGAGGGCAGCAGCGCGCGTGCGTCGTCGATGTCGTTGTCATACAGGTGGTCCGACATCCGGGCGCCGACTCCAACCAGGGAGGTTCCGCCGAGCGTGGCCCAGGTCGCGACGGCCGTCACGACGACGGTGGCCGTCGCGGAGCGGCGTGCCGCGCGTTCGGCGGCCCACCCGGCGACGGTAACAGCGGTCAGCAGCGCGATGGTGTGGGCCGCGCCGGCGGGCTTGGTGTCCCGATAGGTGTACGACTCCAGCGCCGCGGCGGCCTGCCCGAAACCGGCGACCGGATGAAACCGCTGTGGGTCGCCAAAGCGCAGGTCCAGGGCGTAGCCGAGGGCTATGCCCGCGGCGCGAAATCCTCGGCGCGACACGCAAACACCCTATAGAATTTGCTGTGCAATGAAGCACTCGCCTGCCAGGCTTGTGGACCTGGTGAATCCCGCGTCGCTGCTGTTGCCTGCCTCGAACGTGATCATGCAGCTCGCACATCCCGGTGTCGGATACGGGGTGCTGGAGAGCCCCGTGGACAGCGGCAACGTCTACAAGCATCCGTTCAAACGGGCCCGGACCACCGGGATGTTTCTGGCGGTCGCGACGATGGGCAGCGGCCATGACCGCGAGGTGATGAAGCGCGGTGTCGACGCGGTGCACCGGCAGGTGCGTTCGACATCTAACAGCCCGGTGAAATACAACGCCTTCGATCCTGATCTGCAGCTGTGGGTGGCGGCGTGTCTGTATCAGTACTACGTGCAGGCCTATGAGTCACTGCACGGTCCACTCGATGACGAAACGGCCGACGAGATCTATCGCGACGGCGCACGAATCGGCACGGCCTTGCAGGTGCGGCCCGAGCAGTGGCCGCCGGATCGGGATGCGTTCAACGACTACTGGAAACGTTCCCTCGACGGGCTGCGCATCGATGCGCCGGTTCGCGAGCATCTGTTGGGTGTCGCGTCGTTCAAGATGCTGCCCTGGCCGCTGCGGGCCGCCGGACGGTTCAATCTCTTTGCCACCAAAGGGTTTCTGCCGCCGCAGTTCCGGGACCTGTTGCAGGTTCCGTGGTCGGGTCGCGACCAGCGGCGCTTCGACGCGCTGCTGAGCGCGCTGCGGATCGCCGATCGCATGCTGCCCGCGCGGTTGTGGACCTTGTCCTACTCCGTGCTCATCTGGGACATGCGATTGCGCGAGCGGATGGGTAAGCCGGTCGTCTAGGCTCGCAGACGTGCAGATTCTCACCGCGTGGCGTCGTTTGGACGAGGGTCAACGGCGCAGCGTCATCGGAATGAGCGTTGCGGTGGGCGCACTGCACGTCCTGGGCTGGGGCATGCTGCTCTTCCTCGTTACGCCCGCGCATTTCACGGTGCAGGGCAGCGTGTTCGGGGTTGGGCTGGGAGTCACGGCATACACGCTGGGCATGCGGCACGCTTTTGACGCCGACCACATCGCGGCGATCGACAACACCACCCGCAAGCTGGTGGCCGATGGCAGGCGCCCGATGTCGGTGGGTTTCTGGTTCTCACTGGGGCATTCGTCGATCGTGTTCGTCATGGTCGGGCTACTGGCGCTCGGCGTTAAGACGTTGGCGGCCAATGTTTCCGACGAAAACTCGTCACTGCAGCAGTGGACGGGCCTATTCGGGACGGCGGTGTCCGGGACGTTCCTGTTGCTGATCGGGTTGCTCAACCTGGTGTCACTGATCGGCATCTACCGGATCGCCAAGCGGATGCGCGGCGGCGAGGTCGATGAGGCGGCGCTGGAGCGTGAGCTGTCTAATCGCGGCGGGCTGAACCGGCTTTTCGGGCCATTGATGGCGGCGATCCGTAAGCCCTGGCAGATGTACCCGGTGGGCCTGTTGTTCGGGTTGGGGTTCGACACGGTGACCGAGGTGTCACTGCTGGTGATCGCCGGCGGGGCCGCGGCGACCGGGCTGCCCTGGTACGCGATCTTGGTGCTGCCCATTCTGTTCAGTGCCGGGATGTCACTGTTCGATTCGCTCGACGGATCGTTGATGAACTTCGCCTACGACTGGGCGTTCCAAGAGCCCGCGCGCAAGATCTACTACAACCTGGTCATCACCGGGTTGTCGGTGGCGGTGGCCGTGCTGATCGGGTCGCAGGAGATCATTTCGATTCTCACCGAGAAGCTGAACATCACGACGGGTCCGCTGGCTGCGGTGGGCGGGCTGGATCTGGCCGCGATGGGTTACGTGATCGTGGCGTTGTTCATCGTGACGTGGGCATTGGCGGCGCTGGGCTGGCGATACACCGGAGTGCGCAGACGCTGGGGTGGATAGCCGAGTCGGCGTGCCCGTCGAAATTCGATGGAACCGATCCGGGACGATCGACGTCCTATACACATACGATGAACCTGACCTGGCCAAATCCGGCCATGACCTGAGGGGGCTCGATGTCTGTAGAAAACCTCAAACAGAGTGCCGCGAACGGGAGTCTCGTCCTGCACCTTGAGGACGGCGCGATCGACAACATCCTGGCCGCATGTGTCGCCTACAAGCAAGCGTTAAAGGATCTGACGCAGGATGCTGAGATCCTGAGCACGTACCCACTTGGGTTCTCTGAGGGACACCTCGGATCAGGCGCCGCACTCGCCAAAGCTTTTCAACTAAAGGCGTCTGGTGACGGTTCGAGTGCAACTAAAGCCTTCCAGTCACATATCGATCAGGTCGATGAGATGATGGACCTGTTTACTGCGCTACGTCGCGGATACAAGGCAACTGATGCCAAAAACGCCAATAGTTTTGGATCACACGGCGGATAACCAGGTATAGACACGTGTCTCGGTTCGCGATCTTCGCATCGCTGCTTCTCATCCTCGCTGGTTGTGCGGATCCAGTTCCTGGAGCACCCGTCACGTCACCGGTTTCAACCAATACGGCCGGACGCATTCACATCACCGTCGATCCCTGCACCATTGTCCCTGCAAGTGTTATCGAGAGGCAACAGCTCAACAAAGGGACACCTCGGTCTGACAGCCAAACCAATGGCGACATAGAAAATGTCTTCTGCAAGTACCGCTCACAGAACGAGTACTACCTCACCGTCTCTGCATCGAACTACACACTCGAGATGCTCAAGAAAACTGCAAATCACTGGGATCAAAGCGAGTTCGAACTCAATGGACGCCGCGTACTTAGCGCCTACACGTCGCCGCAACCGGAGAAACACGCATGCTCGATGGACGTAGCCGCTTCGACCGGCGTGTACGGGGTTGTATTGGGGACGATTCACGACGACTTCAGTCCCTACCCGGACTGCCTTACCGCCGCACGCGCGAACCTGGAGGCCTTCCTCCCATACTTTCCGTCATAAGAATCCTCGAAATGATGGAACCGGATCACCACACGCCACGTCTGTACCTGAAGAGCTAGTTGCACGCCACCACACGAAGGAGGGGCCATGACTGGAGAAGAAGATGGCTGGACCAGGGGTAATCGCGAACGCGACGTGGTCTACGCAAGACAGCGCCAGCATGGGGCCAACATCGATGGTGGAACCGAGTCGGTCAGTGTCCCGGCTGAGGAATTCGGTGGTTGGTCGCATGCTGCAATCAAGGCGGCATCCGACGACTTCAAACCTGGAGACGCTCTAGCGGTCTCTGCCGACTGGGAGAAGCTGGCCACCGGCTTCAGCAAAGCATTGGACGACTTCAAGCAGACGTTTGACGTCGCAGTAGGCGCGCAGTGGACCGGTCAGGGCGCGGAGGCCGCCAAACAGGGCGTCTCTGATTACAAAACTCACGCCGAAAAGGTCAGTGACGGACTGTCACTCATGGCTACCAAGCCAGCCGAGGTCGAAACGGCGATGACGCAGATCAAGAGCCTCATGCCCGATGTCGTCCAAGTGCAAGAGCTCAAAGGCAACACACGGGCCGACTACGAGCAACACTACGCGCAACAAGCGCTCGCGCAGCAGAAGCAAGACGAGGCCCGCATGATCATGCGGAATGTCTGGTCCCCCGTGTCACAGCAGGCGGCCTCCGGTCTCCCCGCTCTTCCTCCCGCTCCGCAGTTCGCAGATGCCGCAGCCATGCCGGTCAACGCCGCATCATCGCTATCCGGCTTGGGTTCCGGCAAGGACATCAAGCCCGACCAGATCAAACCCATCGATGAAGCTGCGGTACGCGCCGCTGCAGCCGCGGCTCTGGCAGATCCCGCTCAAGCATCTGCCGCAGGTGGCTCCGGTGCCGCGGGTGCTGCCGCAGCCGCCGCAGGTGCGGCGGGTGGTGGTTCCGGAGCTGGCGCTGGAAGCCCCGCGGCCGCAGCGTCCGCTGCCGCCGGAGCGGGCGCCGGAACCCGACCATCCTCAGGTGGAAGCACCACCGCAACCGGTCCAAACACAGGATCAGTGCCGGGCACCTATGGCATCGGCCGGTGGGGCAAGCCGACCACCAATAAGGACGAAAACAAGGACAAGGACCAGAACGCCGATCTGACTCCCCTCGCTGCCGGGCCGATCATCGCCGGTTCATACACCGCGGGTGCCGGCATGGGACTTTCGGCCGCACCTGCAGTGTCGCCAATGTCGGGCATGGGCATCGCTCAGCCGCCGACCATGATGACGCCCGGCGCCGCAGGCCAGCATCACCAGGAGGACGAGGATCAGCACTTCACCCCGGAGTTCCTGGTGAGTCTCGACAACGGCAATGAGCTGATCGGACCGCTGCCCAAGGTGTCTCCCGCCGTCATCGGCGTGTGGAACGAAGAGCATGTCGACTACCAGAATCCTCACGCCTCGCCCTACGATCCGAAGCCCTACGACGGCGAGGACTAGCACCACGCGACGATGACCAAGAACATCGTCATCTGCTTCGACGGCACGGGCAACCAAATCCGTGCTGCGGGAAACACGAATGTCGTCCGCGGCTACGACATGGTGATTCATGATCTGACCGACCGGCAGATCTCGTACTACGACCCCGGAGTCGGCACCGATCCCGCCATCGGCACCTACACCCCGATAGGTCAATTCGCCGCTCGCATGCTGGGTATCGCATTCGGCGTTGGCCTGCGGGCCAAGCTGGCCCAGGCCTACACATATCTGATCGAACGGTGGCAGCCCGGAGACCGCATCTTCATCTTCGGGTTCAGCCGCGGCGCGTTTTGCGCGAGAGGCCTTGCCGGGCTGCTTAACTCAGTGGGCATGCTGCGCCCCGGCTCACAAAATCTCGTGCCTTACGCAGTGAGCCTGTATGCGCAGTCGTGTGAAAGCTGGTCAGCGGAACGCTGGGATCAGCTGCACTCGTTCTCACGCACCGTAGCCCGACGCGAGGACGGAAAGTTTGCCATTCCCATCACCTACCTAGGGCTCTGGGACACGGTCAGCGCGCCCGGCATCTTCAAGCGCAGTATGCAATGGCCTTATGCACCAAGTGTTCCCAATGCACTGGCTGGTCGACATGCGGTGGCGATCGACGAGAAACGCCGACCGTACCGCGAGTACCTCATCAAGTACCTCGGCGATCAACGGCTCGTCGATGAAGCGTGGTTCACCGGCATACATTCCGATGTGGGCGGCGACTACGCCGACGACGACCGGCTGTCCGACATCGCACTCAAATGGGTGATCGACGGTGCCGCCGAACACGGCTTGCTGCTCAATACTGAAAAATACCAACGATATTGCTCGGTTGAACCCACCTACGCCATGGGCGAGATTCATCGAGTCAACTGGCTCTGGGCACTGCCGATATTCCGTCACCGCCGCATTCCCGATGGTGCCTGGATTCACGCCAGCGTTGCCGACCGTATGGCAGAAGATGACACTTACCGACCCCGGCTACCGCAGCGCACCACCATCATCGATTCCCAATGGGCCTCTCCGGCAACCGATATCAGGATGTAGCGGGCGGACTGACCTGTAGCCCTGCGAGAATGGTTTCACGTGCGCTGTCAAAATCGCCCACGGTGTCATCCAGCGCCTGCACCGATACCCCGATGGTGAAAATCTTGCGGTCATTCTTCACCGCGACAACGGTGGTGGTAACCCGGTGGACAGGGATCTTTCCCAGACCCATGTTGTAGGTCAACGTCTTCGACGGATACCCGCAGATAGTGCCCGTCGCTTCGACAAGATCGGTAATGCCGAACATCTCCAGCCCCTGCTGCTCGGCGGCAAAGGCTGCCTCCTCCGTCGACACCTTGCCGGTCAGATCGGCCATCGCCACCGTGGCGTTCGGAACAAACCCTTTGGCCTGAAGATCCGGGGCTGACAAGTAGACCCGCACCACTCCACTCTCAAACCGCTTCACGCGCTCCCACCCCGCGGGCTGCGGAACCTCGACGCGCGGCTCAGAGTCGTTGTCCAACGGCACTTCCAGAAGCGGCACCGACACCGAGCTGCACTTGGGGTTGGTGAGCCGCTTGCCCTCTTCGCCGGGAGTGGCTATCGCTTCACCGTCGACGATCGCCGTGCATCCCGAAGCCAGCATCGTCGCTGCGCACATCGCAGCCAGCATCCACCGAGGTGCCTGAATCATTGGCTCAGCCTAAGGCAGAGATTGACTACAAACGGTTAACTCGAACCGCGGGATATGTGTACTCACACCGGCACAGACCTCGTGCCAGCTGAGGCTGTTTTGGCTCATGGAGATGGGCCCAGCAACAGCGTCTCTGTCCGTCGCGTGGCGGCGAAATACTCATCCCCCACTCTCCTGGTATCTCAGACGCAGACTCTGGCGCAGCGGGGATTTCGAGTAGGACCGAACACCTGGTGTGGCCAGCTTCTCGTACGCACTCCTACGTGTAGCCCGTTGGTTCGCGAGCTGCGCAGTTATCGTTGCCGAGATGTCCTTAGCAGCCCACCGACGCGGCAGCGTGTGCTAAGGCTGGGTCTCAGTGCAGATGGTGTAGAGGCGTACGGGGTGGGCGAATCCGCCTTCGGTGCAGTCGTGGGTGTGGTTGACGTTACGGAAGACTCGTACCGGTTTTTCTTTGTTGGGTATGGCGGGGTCGTCGCACGCGACATTGATGATTTTCCCGGGGCTGATTGCTAGGCAGCGGCTGGTTTGCCAGGCGTAGTCCAGACATGCAGTCCATTGCCCATCAGGGCCATTGTGGTAGTAGCTTTGGTCAGCATCGCGGACGCATTCACGAGGGTGGCTGACTTGCTGGATGATTTTGACATTGCTGCGCTCGGAGTCGCAGGGCACGACCGACAGCGTTGAGTGCGCCGTGGTGCCGCCGAGTTGCGCGCAGGCACCTACCGGAGCAGCGGTGTCCGCTGTGGAAACCTTTTGTGCGGGGTCGGGGTACTGGCGCGGCAGGATTGTGAAGTCAGGCGGTGCCTGAGGAGCCTTATCGACGTCTTTCCACGCTTGTTCCCAGGCTGCCGCTATTTCTTTGTCGGTGGTCTGACGTACTAGCCATCCTTGGCTGATGGCTAGATAGTCGGCTCCGACCGCGACTGCGGCCACTATCGTGACTACGCCGGCAGCCAGGGCGCGGCGCCCGGTGTGCGAGATACGTGTAGCAAGCAGCCAGGCCGCCGCCACCGCTAGCGCGGCGACCAGGAACCACCAAATGCCTTGCCCGGCACGGCGCCACCAAATCATGTCGGCGATGGCGAGGGCTGCCACAACTACGAGGGCTGCACTCGCAACTAATGTCCAGCGGCGAATCGGTGGGCGGCTCATCTGCCGATGGTGGCTTCCGGATTGGACCGGGCCCGTGGCCGCGTCGTCTCCGAGCTGTTGGCTCCGCTGCGTTTCGTCAGTGTCGTTGTTTATAGAGTCAGTCACGTTCTGGGCCTTACCGGGTGCCGCTGGCAGGAGGATTGCCCTGTTCAGACTGGTAACGGTCCAGAGATTTCTGCCATAGCCGACAGCCCACTGACCCTGCCAGCCTCGCTACGACGCGGGTACCGATTTCGAAGCTGTTCGTCCATTGGTTGTTGGGGTCCGGGTTGTAGTCGTTGTCGTGGATGACGATGTCGTGGTTTTGGGCCACATCGGTGTTTCCTGCCCACTGTGTGATTCCGAAACCGCGCGCTTTGTCCTCGACGATCTTGACGGCGGCTGGCCACACGTCCTCGGGGATCGGGCCGCTGAACAATGCAGACCGTGTGTTGCGGGTGACCGCCAGCACTGATTCTTCGGCTGGCGTCTCGTATCGGGTGTCTTGGAGGCAGCTAAGCCAGTGGAGCCCGTCATCGTGCCATTTCCAGGTCAGGCCGGGCACCAGGGCTGCGATCTGGTCGGCCATCTGGGCGATAGCAGCTTCAGCAGCGGCGTAACCCTCTTCCGATGAGCCTTTCGGAGCCAGCTTGGCGATTTCTTCTTGAAGGCGCTCCGCGCTCATTGGTCCTTTGCCCGAATCACCACTACTGCAACCGCTCATGACCACGACCGCAGCTGCCAGTGCCGCAGCCCCGGCACTCCAACGTGAACGTCTGGACGTGGCATGCACAGATCCTCCTGCGTGGACGTAATGGCGATACTCTCGCACTTGGAAGCTCACTTCATTTCCTTGGTGATGATTCCTGGTTCAGCCGGTATCGCCAGCCCCGGCTGGTTGATGAGCACGGTAGCCAAGTTGTATCCCGACATACGCAGCAAATTGTTGGAGCCCTTCCGCGGATATTCCGAATGCCCGTAGGCACGCTCGCGGAACTGATTATCCAGCGGGCTGCAACCTCCCTGATCAGCGAGCAGCTGCTTGAAATTCCCCTTATAGGGGCTGGACCACAACGGGTTAATACCGCCGATCAGATCATTCTCGGCCAGCATCGCGAACACCCGATCAGGACTCATCCCCAGCCCGCCGGGCGTGCCCGCGGCCAGACCCGGCGAGCCATAGAGCACCGCGTAGTCGACATACTCCGACGCGCCGTTCTTGAGCGCATACGAACTCAGCAGCGAACCATACGAATGACCAAACAAGGCCACTGTCTGGTTCGGATTAGTCACCTGCATCATGGACAAGAACAGCTTCAGGTTCTGAGCGCCCTTGGCGGCCTTACTCGGGGTGGCGGCCCCCAGATCGATGCCGGGCGCGTCGTAGCCGATCCACGCAATCGACGCTACCGTCTCACCGCCGTGACCTGACAACTGCAGTTGCTTGCCGCCTTCCACAGCGAGGTTGTAAGCCTCGGGAACCATGCTCGACAGCGATGAGGATGTCCAGCTGGTGATGCCGGGCACCGTCACCGAGACGTGATCGGCCACCGCCGGATTGCCCACTGAAATTGCGGCCAGAATCCGCTCACTGGTGTCCCACATCCCGCGGCCGGTCGTCGGGGTGCCCGGGCCATTGAAATCCACCAGATAGGTATTCGGCGACTGCGCCAATGCGTTCTCAATCGACTTGATCTCATTGAGTCGATCGTTGATGTTGGATAGCTCCCCGCGGTTGCCGATATTGCGCCGCAAGAAGCTGTCATTGATCTCGTCGCGGCGGTTCTCCAGCCATTTCTTCTGCTCGGCCATCTGCGAGCGTAAGGCCGTATTTGCATCGTTGGGGCCCGATGCGATCGCTGAGGCGGCCTGGCCATCTGGCACGTTGACGGGCTGTCCCTTGCACTTCTGGGATTCCTCGTCCTTGGACTGCTTCTGGTTGTTGCGTGTATTCGAGCAGTTACAGCCGTCTTCACCGGGGCCTTCCCGGCCCGGCACCAGTTGCCCGCCAACATAAGAGCCACCGCTGGCTCCGGTGTTCCACACCGTCTCTGCGATTTGGTAATGCTGTGCAACTTCATCGCACTGCTGGCGCCGCTGCTCAGAATCCTGGTTGTCCCGGTCCTGCTGGTTCTGCTGCTGATCAGACTGCTGATCCTGCTGCTGATCGGCTTGTTGTTGTTGTTGAGGCTGCTGTTGCGAACCTTGTTGTGGTGTGTTCTGTTGTGGCGCTTGATAGTCCGGGTTCGCCTGGCCAGGCCCTTGGGTGTACGGGGTAGCGGTTTGGTAATTGGGGGGCTGGGTGCCATGTTGGGGTTGTTGCGCGCCCTGTTGGGTCTGCTGGCCTTGCTGCCCTGCTTGTTGTCCAGCTTGCGGGGCACCCGTGTTGTAGATGCTGATCCCATTGTTTTGGTCTAACGGCGCCCGATTGCCACCCTGGTAGTCCGGCATGGAGCTGGGCACGCCTGGGGGCTGAAATTGCGATCCGCCGCCGTCAGTCATGCCGCCGGTGGGTCCCGTAGGACCTGTGGGGTCCGCGGTGGCCCCCGGCACCAGGTTGATGGCTCCGATCCCTGTCGGCTCGTCGGTGATGTGCCAGCCCGCCATAGCCACAGCGGTCACCGCGACAGCAGCCAAGCTGCGCCGAATCCCCTCGGGTACAGACGTTTTGCGCGCCTTCATCGGCGTCATCAGCAGTTGCCTTTTCTCTTCTAAGTCAGGCTCGGCCTGCGATCGTTGTCCCCCGACCGGTCAACTGCAATAACGGTTGTTGTTCGAGGGCAAGAACCTGGTGTTGGTACCTGGCCCGGCGGGTTGGCATACCCAGCCGCCCAGCAAGTTCTCCTTGGACCACGCCGCATGACCGTTGGCCACATTCAGGCATGCCTCGTAGTCGGGCCCCGTCTGTCCAAACGTGGCGGTGCACTGCGCCGACATGTTGGCGAACGCTTGGTTCTTGCATACGTCCACCGACATTTGGGCCGGCGTGACATCCAGGCACATCGCCTGCCGCTGGCACGAAGTCCAGAAGTCGGCCGTCCGTCCGTCCTCGGATCGGAACTCGTTGGGCCCGGACAGGCAGCGATCGGCATGCCGTTGTGCGTACAGCACCGGATCGACACTGGCGGGCCGGTAAGCACCGCCCGGATCAACCACGTAATCGCCTGGTGCACCAATGATTTGCGCGGCCTTCTTCGCCTCTGGCGGGCCGCCGCCCTCGGGCAGCCCGTCCCAGTCGGTGGCCAGCTGACCGCTGGCCGGGATCGACGACGCCCGGTAGGACAGCGTGATCGTGATCGGGAAGGCGAAGATATCCGCGGGTCCAAGATCGAGCGCCAAGTTGGACTGCTGATACATGTAGTCGCCGTGGATCACCGGGTTCACTTGCACCGGATTGCCCTTGGCATCGCGTGCCACCGGCACCGACAACGTCGCAATAGTCGTGGCTGGCAGTCCCGGCGCGGCGTCGGACTCGACCAGCACCACATTGCTGCCCTGACGCACATGGGTGCCCTCAGGAACCCGCAGACCAAAGGTGAAGTTCTCCGGCGTGAAGATGGTGCGCCGGATGATGTTCACATCGGCGCCACCCCCGGCGAACGGGGAAATCCGGTAGTCGGTGTCACGCGAGGTGAAAGTCGCCGCGCCACCGTCTCCCCACTGTGCCGGCGTGAGCTCACGCTCCTGCGGCAAGTGCAGTACGACATCCTTACCGGCGATCGCCGTCGGCAGGTGGGTGCCATCGGTCGGCGATGGCGAGATCGTGACGTTGGAGCGTTCGCGTCCCGCCGCCAACGGGCGACCGGTTCCCGGTCCGAGGCCCAACGGCGTGTTCGTCTTCACCTGAGCCCCACCGATCGGGGATATCCGCGGCAGATCATCGGGCTGGGCCACCGGATACGGAATCGGCTTCGGGGGCGGCGGCTGGATGGGATCTGCCAAAGTCTTTGGAGCAGAAGCCATCACGATTGCAGAAACGAAAGCCAGCGCGGCCATCAGCGCGGCACCACGGGTACGGATAGTCATCACAGATCCTTGGGCTCGCCGTAGATGGTCTGGGTGTCATTGCCGTTCTCGGTGCGGATCCGGAACGTCGCGAAGGACTGGATCTTCACCTGGCCACCGCAACCATCGGCTTCGACGTTCTGGTTACGCACCTGCGAGACCGCCCGCATGTTCCGGAAGTTGATCCGGTCCATCGGCAGCTGAGCCAAGCCACCCGGCTTGAGCAGCACGCGCATGTAGCCGCCGATGTGCTCCTGGGCGCCCAACGAACCACCGCCGGACACACCACCGAAGCCTCCACCACCGCCACCGCTCTGACTGCCCTGTCCGTAGCCACCGCCATAGCCCTGGCCAAAAACCTGCTGAGAGAGCGTCAAACCGAGGTCCCCGCCCAACTCCACACCCGACGAGGAGTCGGTGCGGCAACCCACGAAGTACCCGGTCTCCAACTGCGCGTCTTGAATGACCGCAGACCCAGAGCCCGTGATGGTCGCCTCGGCCCGATAGGACACGCGCGCCTGCCAAGAGTTGCTCGCACCCGCGATGTTGTCGATGTGATCGATGACCTCGTTGGTCAGCGTCAGGCCAACTGTCCAGCCGTCGTCCGTCACGAACTGCTGGTACTGGTCCGGCATCCCCTGCGGATCCGCGGCGGCGTCAGAAACGCCCACCATAAGCCCCATCGCAGCAGCGACAGACGCTGCGATGGAAGTGAAACAGCTTCGACGTGCCAAATTTGGCAACTTCATGAAACCGAACCCCTCCGTGTCCCGTCCTAACCCGATCGGGTCGAACCCCCGTGCGCTTGCCCTTCGATGGGCAATGCCACTCAGTGCGTCTTACTGCGAAAACACATCACATGGCAATGGTGGAGAATCTAAGGCCGAGACCCTCTCTTGTCAACACTGAGACTGTTTCGTCACAGTTTGCGCCTTCAAGATCGCGAATTATGACGAGGTCACCGGCTATAGGGGCAAAAAGGTGTCAGCATCACTATCGAAAGCGTTTCCGGAGCGACTGCAGCGAACACCCAACACGCGGCTCGGCCATCCACCAGAGGATTCGGTCATTCAGCCACCCTGGATCTGCGGAAATGTCACGAGAGGCAGGCTTCGCCGTGACTCAAACATGAACAGCAGTCCATGCCGCAGGTTGCTAGAAGGCAACATCAAGGCGTTTGCCTGCTAACCGGCACCGATGAGGCCGCGAAGCCTCTCACGCCCCGCCGCCGACTAGCCCAGCCGCGTGCGCGGCGAGTTGCCGCAATCTATCGAACGTGTGTTCTAATGACTCTCACTATCCGCCCACTGCGCGCGAACCTTCAGAAGGAGCTCATTGTGACGATGACCGTAGATAGTCCAGCAGTAGACATATTGGACACGGAGCCAAGCACTCCCGAGGTTCTGGTGAGCCCTGTTGCGTCGACCGCCGAAGCTCCTACCGAGGAAAAGTCGCAGAAGGCGACCCCTAAGAAGGCCACGGGCAAGAGAACCAAGACTCTCGAACTGACTCTCACCGTCACCGGCACCGCCGACGGCGAATGGCACGCCGAACTCAAACAGGGCAGCACCTACCTGGCCCGCAACCTCGCTGTCGCGGCGGCCGCCGTCTCCCGCGCCGCCAAGGAACTGCACGAGGATCTCTCCACCCCTATCGACGCGGTAATCGAGGAAGCGCGATCGCAGCAGGCCGCCAAGGTCGCCGCTCTGGAAGCCGAACTCGAGGCCGCGCGCAAGGCTCTGGCCGACTTGGACTGAGCCTCGTGCGGGATGGGAAAGTAGCCAGATGAGAAGACCACTGACCCTGGCCACAGTCGCGCTGGCACTGATGTTGTCCGGCGCGACCGGCCTTGTGTCCGCGTGCGGACATTCGGACGTTTCCGCATCCGACGGGCGCGATAGTGGCCGCCAAGAGGCCAACCGTCAGCTTGTCCTCAACTTCTACGACCGGTTCTTCAACAAGCACGAGGTGCAGCGGGCCGCCGAGGTAGTGACCGACGACTACCGGCAGCACAACCCCAATGTGCCGGATGGCAAGGCGCCGTTCGTGTCCTACTTCGCGGGATTCTTCGCCGAGCATCCGGGAGCAGCGGCCAAGGTGGTGCGCAGCGCAGTCGACGGCGACTTGGTCTATCTGCACGTGCATTCGACCAATGACCCACAGGACCGCGGACAAGCGGTGGTCGACATCTTCCGCGTTGACGGGGGCAAGATCGTCGAGCACTGGGACGTGATTCAGGACGTTCCGGCAGAGTCAGCCAACGGCAACACAATGTTCTGACGACGCCGGCCTTTAGCGACCCCTCGGCGCTCCTATCGACTTTTCGATACCTCAGCAAAGCTCTCAATGCAGTCCGGCTAGAGTGAGTGGCGGTCGGGCAAAGGCGCATCGAGAGGTCACATGCCGTTCATCAAGCGTTGCTACCCGGCGTCCGTGGATAGAGTGTGGTCCGTTTTCGTCGGCCTCGAAAATCTCGGCCCCGACGAGCCCGGTCTTTGGTCGTTCGACGCAACCGACTACGAGCCCGTCGTCGGCAAAAAGTTCAACCTCAAGTGTCTGCCGATCTTGGGCACACGCTTCAATGGCAACTTCGACTGCAAAGTCATTAGCATTGAGCCACAAAGATTTTGGGCCACCACGCTAGAAGCGGAAGCTCCGCGAGGGCCTTCCGCCCGGTGGGTGCAGCAGGTAGAGTTCACCGATCACTATGGCGGCACGCTTCTGAACTGGAACCTATCTGGAGTGCAGACCGCCGATCCCCACGAACGTTTCCTGCATCGCTTCTACGGCGGATCGGCAAGCCAGGCCCTAACAGACCTGGGGCACTACCTCGAAAGAACCCGACCACAACTGTGGCAGACGGCGAGATAGACCCGCACTTCTTGGTGGGCGCGGAGGGTTTCGAACCCTTTTTCATGTGCAGGTAGGGGGCTCGAAAAGAGCTATTGAGCAGGTTAGAAGCCCCACGGTATCGGATGGGTTCGGGCTCAATCGGGCACGTTTGTGCCCAAAATGTGCCCACAGAATCTGTCACTCCTCGACGCGCTCGTACTCGACGCCCATCTCATCCAGCACCGTCCACACCGACGACTCCACGCACCCACATTGAGTGTTCTTCTCCACTTCCATCTCCTTCCTCACTCAGATCACCCTCGTCTCCCCATGCCACTCACCCTTGCGCTGCCTCTCGGGAGCGTCCCAGCCCGAGAACTTCCGACCGTTCTCCGTGTCCTGCTCCCCCAGAGCCTCCGCACCGCCAGCACCGATGTCAGCCACGCGCGCCAGCTCCCCCAACACCCTCCGCGTCTCCCCCAGCGCCGACTCCAACAACTCCGCGTGTCCCGCCCTCACGCCGACCGCGTTCACGACGGGCAGCCCCGCAGCCGCCGACCGCATCGGGCAGGAGGACACCGTGCGGGTGGATGGATACCCCGTCCGCTGTCACGTACACGCAGCGGGTCTCGAATCCCCGCCGAATGCTGGCCACAGCGAGTGGCTGAGCCCACCCCGCCTGCTCGAATTGGTGACAGAGTGAAGCCAGCACGCGGTGCAAGTGCACCTCGTCGTCAGGGAGGTCGGTGATGAACAGTGCTGGGACAAGAGCTGTCTCGGACTTCGGGGACTCGATGCCAGGGGCTAGTCCATATCGCTGTTGAATCCACGCGGCATCCACCACGGGGCTACGAGTCGGGGTAGGGCTCGGTGTGGTGGGGCTCGCTGGTGTCCCCTGCACGGCGGGTGCTGCGGGCTGCGTGACAGGGGGCGGGGTGCTGAGACCCCCTCCTCCGATGGGGGTGAGCCCAGGGGTCACGGGGGTCACGGGTGGGGTGCCCGCCGTGCCAGGGGTGATGCCAGTGGACGCGGGAACGCTCGGTGTGATCGTGGTGCTCGTGGTGCTCGGAGCCGTGGACAGTTGGTGACCGCTGGCACTGGTGACCATAGTGGCGACAGACTCGGCGGCGGCAGCGGGGAGCCCATCGAGCGGGAGGCTCGGGATGCGCGGCAGCCCAGCGGGTTTCGGAGCCTGGTGGTGCTGCTCGGTGGACTGGTGCGCTTGCGGACTCGGCGTGCTCGGGGAGGAGGGGGTGTGCGGCGAGGCTGCGCTCGGGGTTCCCGTGGCGTTCTGATTTCCTTGCCCTCCACCGACGAGGTTGGAGAGCGTGGGGTGCGGGGCCGCTGGTGCGGTGGGAGTGCTTGGTGCGCTCGGTGATTCGGTGGTCGGGGCTGTCACGGCGCGGGGCATCTCGGGGAGAGCTTTTGGGGTCACCTCGGGAGTCCGACCCGAGTTGTATGCCGTCACGGTCGCGCGAGGATCAGGCCGCTCGGCGGTCGGGCTCGTGGGGATGCTCGTGTAGCTCGGAGTGCGGGAAGAGCCTGGGGTGCCAGAGAGCGAGTGCCCGATGCCGTCCAAGTCCGATTCCAATGTGGTCTTCAGGGAGGAGATGTCGGCCCGATACTGGGCGATGAGTTCATTGGATGACGGGCTGGCGGGAGTCCCTCGGAGTTCTGATTCAAGAGCCGCGCGGACTTCGGATGTTCCAATCAGCACGAGGTCGGTAATCCGCCCCTTCGCCCCTGAGACTCTATTTGCAGCATCGACCATCCACCCCGATACGGCGGTGAGGTTCCGCGACTGCTCCAACAAGTCTGTGGCGGCACTCGCATATCCGTCCGCCACCCTCTCGGCGGTGAGCCCCTTTTCATCGACCATCTTGCTCTCTGCGGTCAGCGCCTCGTTGGCTTGCGCTGCCGCAGAGGAGCTTGCATCGTCGGCTACACCTTCCGCTGTCCGATAGGCGTTCTCGGACTCCTGAATCCAGTTGTCCTCCATAAGAGAGAACTGGTCATCCGCAGGCTTCGGAATATCTGGTTGTTGAGGCATCATGCACATCCATCAGGGAATCTACTGTCAAGCGCCGAATCTGAAATATCGTGTCCCGCTGCAAGTTCGGTATTCACGTGCGTGACGTAGTGGTCAAACTGTTTCGTTGTTGCGCTTCCCCCAGGAGAGCCAGAGAACGCAATCAAGTCCGCCCTGGTCTTGCTCAACCACATGGTCACCCACCCGAGTTTCGTCCGTACCCAAGACTCACTCCCTGGACTGCGAACGCCCTGTAACTGGGCAGCTACCGACTCATCGCTCGGAAGCTCCAGACTCGCTGGGGCACTTTCATTCCCGATAATCACCCGTGGACACGGCGGCAGCGGGTGGCTCGCCCACACCTGCGACACATCCACCAGAGCCCGAGACGGAGCCGTGGTGCTGGTCTCCCCCGCCCCCGTGGGGGTGGTGGGATGCGACGAACACCCCACCACCGAGAGTCCCACGCCGAGCGCGACGACCAGTGCTGCGAGAACTGTTGTGCCCGTCCGGGATTGCGTGTTGTTCATGCTTGACACGCTATCCCCTCGTGCGAGTCTCGGGCTGAGACCAGTCACCTGGCCCATCGACGAGCGTGCCTTGCGGGGGCACGCCGACGATGAGGTCACACGAGCTGGTGTCGAGTTCTGGTGACCATTCACACCAGGGGCTCGGGTCGGCTCCAGCGTGCGGGGCGGTCAGGATGCCCAGTGAGAGGAAGCTGGCGGCGAGCAGGGTCTTCATCGTCCCTGTCCTTCCGTCAGTCCAGGGGACGCCGAGTGGATAGTTCCACCTCGTACATAGTCGAGTGAAAAGCCCTCGGGTGGAGTGCCCTTGAGCGCCAGCGTCGAGTCAACCAGCGCTCCGGCCAGCCGTCCACGCGCGTCCTGGATGTAGGAGTGGTACTTGGCTTGCGCGTCGGGGCTGGAATCCTTGTTCCCCGTGGTCGCCATCATCGAAATAGCCATCTTGGCTGCGACGACGTGCTGTCGTGCATCGAACACGACCGCCTCCGCGCGCTGCTGGTCCACTCCTGGCTGCACATCGCTCAGAGCGCTGCAAGCGGGCCACGGCCACTCGTTCCCGATGAGACCGTGCGGGTCAGCGGGACGGGCTACCTCCGTGCAGTTCGAGTCGGCGGCGACGGGTCTGGCGCTGGGCGTGCTGTTGCTCCCGCACGCCGTGAGACCGACCGTCAGCGCGGCGCTCGCAGCCGCGAGGATCAGGTTCTTCTTCATGTTTCTTCCCTTTCTCGTGCTGGTCGGTCTGGTGAATGTTTTGTCTGGGTAGACGGTCTTAGTTGCTCTGCTGGCGCAACGAGCTGAGCAGGTTCCCCGCTGCTGGCGGTGCGGGCGTGATCGGGGACTGGGGCGGCTCGACGGCGCGGGGGTACTCGCCTTCCTCGTCCTTCTCGAAGTCTTCGTCCGCGAAGTCGTCATCGTCGGCCCAGTCGTCGTAGTCCTGAACAGGGCGGTCGTAGCGGCCCATGACAGCCACGGTGTCTCGTCGGCTCGCACCGATGGCGACGACGAACGAACCGACGCACACCAACCAGCCAATCACGGCGGCGGCGACTGACCACGTGGGCGCGGGATGGTTCGAGAGCGCCACGCCCGTGCCGATGATGCCCGCCACTAGACCTACGAAACCGATTGGACCGTAGCGGTCGGCGTGCTGGTCATACCTTTTGTCCAGCGCTCGGGCGACCTCGATGGGTACTTCAACTTCTCGTGACATATCAATTCCTCCTAAGCCACTTCTGATTTCGTCTCTGGTAGGTGCCAACCACTTGGCAGCACCATCGGGCTCAGCGCTTTGAGCCGAGCGTCCGTGCACGGCACGACGGTCGGGATTCCCATGACGGCGGCACCCGCAGCGGCGAGGGCGACAGTGCTCATCCGATAGCTCTCGCCCCGGTCCCGTACGCTCGGCCATGTGTCGCGGACAGCTCGGTCGAGCACGTCGTAGCCCCGATGGCCGACCGCTCCGTGGCCGCACATCCACTTCATCGCCGTCGCCGTGGCAAGCTCGCCCACTGGGATCCCCGCGTCCAAGAGGCGAGTGGTGATCGACCACCAGAGCGCCGCTCTGCGACCACCACTCGGGTCGCGGTTCATGTCACCCAAAGTCAATTTCGACATCACCACAAGGGTCGGTAATCCCTTGCTGAGCACAGCATCCGTGACCATTTCGCTCGTTGTGTCCGTGCGGGCGCGGGTGGCCGCGAGCGAATAATCCCGACCGCTCGGCGGGGCGACAATCAGCCCCGTGGAAGGCACCGACTCGCCTTCGGCGATGCGGGCGATGGACACCGACGTGACCGTCACGTCCAAGGCAATCACGTTGCGAGACATGCTCACCACCCATCCAGGTCGGTGCGCGGCGCTGGCCGCGCGGTGGGCTCGGTCACGGTTTCTTCCTTCTTCGTGGGAGCGGGGGTCGCCCGCTTCCGGGGTGTGCGAGGGGACTTGGGAGTTTCGGGAGCAGGCTCGGAAAGTGCTGTCACGTCCCGACTCTCGGGTTGCGGCTCGGGGGTGGAAACCCTGCTCATCGAGGCGTCTTCATCGGCGAAGTCGAGTGCCGCCGTGGCGAGACTGGCTGTCTGTGCACCGAGCCACGATGGGTTCATGGGGTCGCGCTTCTCCATACCGGGACGGAGGTTGCCGTCGCGGTCGGTCAGTGGGACGACGGGTGTCTGGGCAACTTCTTCCAACTCGCCGTCTGACCAGGCGGGTGATGCTGCATGGATTCCTAGTCGCGGCGCGAGCCACGGCACGGAGGCGCTGATGGGCTCCCATTGCTCCCACGCTGCACGCACCTGCTCGGTCGGCGGAGCCACTTTGGGGTCAGCGTGAGGGTCGAGTGATGTAGTGCCTGGGCTCCACCCGTAGAGCGACTGGAAGATGATGACCTTCTTGCCCAACTCATCGCCCGTCATGCCGCGCCCCTTGTGCCCGACCAGGCGAGGTCCGAGTTGCGCGGCACGTTCACGGGTGGCAGGACCGAAAGCGTTGTTCAATGTTTCGCTGTCGTCGGGGTTACCCAGAGACACCGCCAGCGAGATGTTCGCCTGCCACGAGCCTGGAATGCTCGCAGGGTCGGACTGTTCTTTGCGTACGGTCTGCGTGGACAGCACGACGTGGATTCGGGTCTCACGCGCAACGCGGAGAAGGGAATCAACCAACAGGCGGAACCACTTCAAACCCTTGGTTCCGTACTCACTCACGATGCCCATGCCGAGGTATCCGAACTCATCGAGAATGACAGCGATGGGCGGGAAGTCGAACGCCGTCGCGCCTTTTCCTTCCCGCTTGGCCTGTGCAGCGGCGGCGATTCGACGGTCCATCTCGGACTTGACCGCTTGCAGCATCACGACGAGTTGTGCGGTGTCGGTGGCCACCATCTGAATCCCCGGAAGTCCCTCCAGGCCCGCGAAATCGGACGGCTTACCCGAAGCGACGAACAGCCGCCAGCCCCCGCCCGCGTCCTGGCCGCTACGAGGATCGCGGTATCCCGTCCGCAGCATTTCGACCTGCGTGCGAACCCACACCGACTTACCACCTCCCGTGCCGCCGACCACGAACGCGTGGGGGTGGTCGGCCAGCGGATAGGTCAACCACTGGCCGCGTGCATCCACGCCCATCACCCACTCGGCAGCGTGATACCGCCCAATCGCCTCGCTCACCGTGCTCACGGGAGCACTCGGCGGCTCAGGTGCCAGCGCCCTCGGGAAAACGTCAGGCGCATCCTCGAAACGCAGCTCGATGGTTCCCTCCGTGCCGTCGAGCACACGGAGGTTTTCCGACTTCACGCCTGCCGCCGAGAACCCCGACCGCAGGGCTGACAATCCCCTAGACCACTTGTCCGCCGAGTCGCCCGTGCGATGCGCGAAGCGTAGAACCAGCCCAGACTCATCGACCTCGACAGCGACCAACGACGGCACATCGACCACCGTCAGACGACGTTCGTACACGCCATACTCGCCTGAAATCTGCTCCGTGCGGGTCTCGCTCGTCGTCACGCCAGCGGCTTCCAGAAGCCGAGCCAACCAAGCGTCGTCGCGGACTCTTTCGAGCACTGCATAGCGCCGCGCGATGTCGGGCAGCAGCGCTTCTACCCCGTCAGCCCATGCGACGAATGCCGCATCGCTGGACAGATCGGGAGCCTCGCAGCGAACAACATGAGAGATCACGTCGGACTCGCTGATCCCGCCGCCTGGCTTCAGCACGAGCACTGGCCCTGCATCGGATGCGGAGGCTCCGAGCCGTGTGGCGAGTCGAGCAGGAAGCGCGGCACGCCAGTGACATAGCCAAATCGGAGGGATGCCCGCCGAGCCGCCCGTACGCACAGTCCTCGCCGCGCTCAGGATCCTCTTTTCCTCGCCCGACCAGAACTTCTCGCGTTCGGACACCGCGCGCTGCGCGTCGGTCGCGGCGCGCTGGGCGATGGATTCGAGTTTCTCGCTGAGCTTCTCGCGCTCGATGTCAGCCTTTTCGCCATCTTTCAAGATGGCCAACGAGTTCGCGTCCTGCATGCGGAAGTCGCGTTGCCACAGAAATTCTTCGCGGCGCTCATGTTTGCGGGCGAGCGCGGCACGGCGCGCGTCGCGGCTCATGCGGACCACCCCGAGCCCTGCTCAGACTGCGCCTGGGCGGCGGCGCGCTGCACGGCAGCCTGCCCGCGCTTGTCCGCACGGAGCACCGCGCGACGCACCATGGCGCGAGCCTCGCGCTCTGCCCGCGCGACTTGCAGCGCGGACTCCTGGCGGGCCTGTGCCCACTCGGTCGGTCGGACATGGGGGGTCGGACGGGAAGACTGCCGCCCCTGGACGCTCATCCATCCGATGAGCCCAGCCACAGCCAGCATCCCGAAGCCGATGAGGGGATAGTCCGAAAGGAGCGACATCCCCGAAAGTCCAAGCACGACAACAAAAATCCACTTTCCCATGGGGCACCTCCTTCGGGCTAGCTACCAGGGCAGACCCGAAGGGGCTGTACTGGGGCTAATTGAGATTATAAAACCAAAATCTTTGCCCTGTCAACCCTTGATTTCACGACTTCCGGTGTCTACCAGCACTTCCCGTTACTATGACATTAACACTACCGTTTGCTATCGGTGCATAAAGTGCCCCTGAACTGGGGTTTCAGGGATGGCGGGTGACATGAGAAGTTGCGAGGACGGTGCATTTCCGCAGGTCAGAAGCTATAGATGCTACTGAGGGTATCTGTAAATCTGACGGAAAAGTCCAGGTCACAGGTGGTTTCGGCCATCCAGGATGTTCGCCGCGAGCGCCGTGCCGAGTCGAAGACTCGGTGCGGTGGGAGCATCGGGGCGGGTGCTGGGAGTTGAGTTGGGCTTACGACACGGGGATGCGGGTGCCCGAGAGCCGTTCTGGGGCTCCAGGATTGGTGGTTGGAGCCGTCTTACGGGCGGGCTTCCAAGAGGGC
This sequence comes from Mycobacteroides sp. H001, assembly GCF_001440005.1. Taxonomy (NCBI): domain Bacteria; kingdom Bacillati; phylum Actinomycetota; class Actinomycetes; order Mycobacteriales; family Mycobacteriaceae; genus Mycobacteroides; species Mycobacteroides sp. H001. The sequence goes on along the minus strand of NZ_LJYH01000038.1, from coordinate 153,737 downwards.
TCGGGAGCGGGTCGTCGGGTGGTGCTCGAATGTGTGCAGAAGGGGTTCTCTAGCAGGCCATATAGAGCAGTGCCCGAGGGTTCGGGGAAGGGGCTGATGAATCTTACGGAGCGTCTTACGGAGCACCTTACGAGCCGTCTTACGTCGTGCCTTCCGCGCGGTCTTACGGAATGAGGGGGTGCGGGGTTCCAGCGGTCGGGCAAAGGGGGGTCAGGAGGCCAGGCTGAGGGTGTTTCGGCGTTCCTGCTCGGCCTCGGCCAGCACCCTCGTGATCACGCTGTGGTGGACACCGAGCGTCTTCTCGATGACGTTCTTGCGGCTCTCATTCTCCGACATCGCCAAGATCCTGGCGACCACGCCCACGGGCTGCCTCACGGTCTTGCTCGATACGATGCGCTCAGCCAGAGCGACCAGCTCGGACGCGGGAGTCGGCGCGGTGGGGCTCCCCTGCGACGCGGCGGAAGGCGCGGGGCGCGGGGTGTTGGACGCGGCCGGGGACGCGGTGCGCGGCGCGGCTGGCGCGGCGGGCGGCGCGGCTGGCGCGGCGGGCGGCGCGGTTGAGGTGGTTGGGCGCGGCGCGGTGGTGGACGCGGAGACTTTGCCGACCTGGGGAGACGCGGCGCGGGGTGCGGGCGCGCCGACTTTCATTCTGGCGGCGATGGGCGCGGTCAACACCAATCCCCTGGTCGCGCCGAACACGCTCAAGTCGATTCCGAGAGGCGCGACCCACGCCAGCCCGCCGGCTCGTGTGTCAATTCGCATCCCGCAAGCATCGCGGCCAGGGTCAGCGGCCCCTCGTACACGTATCCCAATTCGGGATGGCGAACCGCCAACCATCGGTGAAGCCGATGCGACATCACACGGTCGCGGTCGGTCAACGGAGCCGATGGGTAGTCGGCGATCAGGTGGTTCATGACCGACTGGATGCGCTCAGCGGTCGTGGCTTCGAGCCGCGCGCGGCACTCTGTGAACCACCGCGCGCTCGGGTCGAGCAAGCCGTCCATCGTCAAGTACGGGTTGGCATTCAAGGTTTCCCGGAGCAGTTTGTCGGTCACGGTCACGGTGGTCATCGGTTCACTCCGTTCTTCGATGCGGGGACGACGAAGGCCGTGCTGTCCCAGTCCACGGTGGGGATCGGCGGTGCCGCTCGTCTCCCTGCGTGACATGGGGCCTTCTTGACCTTCACAGGCGCGGCTGTCGCCACAGGCGCTGACATGGTGTCGTCGAGCACGATCGGCCCCATGTCACGCAGGGAGACGAGCGGCACTTCGACAACAGGAACTTCGGCGGGCGTGGCCGGGGGTTTCGTCGTCTTGCCCAAAATGGCGATCTTGGGACGACCCCAATCGGCGTTCGGGATGGGGCTGACGTTGACCGACCGATACCGTGCCGTGTCCCGCAAGTCCCTGTCGAGATCTGTAATTCCGGGAACTTGCAACAAGCGTTCCTGGAAGTTTTTGAAATTGGTTGCCCCACGGCGGGTTCGAGCGGCCCAATCGTCATACAACTCGAACAGCGCCCGCCATTGCATGGAGTTCTTGATGTCGATGGTCTTCTCACCCGTCCAGCCCTCGCCGGACGCTTGCGGCCACACCCACAGCGCCTCTTTCACGAAAGCGTGGATCGCGTTCACCGACTCCTCGAACGCCGACATCACCGCCGCGTTCGGAGCCAGGAACGCTCCGCCCCTGGCCTGGCGAGCCCGCCAGGCCATCATCCAGCGATTGAAAATTCCCGGCAGCTCGGATTCGAGCTGCTTGCCGAGTGCGCGGTTTTCAGCGCCGACGTACGAATGGGGGAACGACACCGGAATCGAACGGCGCACGAACGCGCGGCTCTTTTCACCTACCGTCGGCATGACGTTGGCGCTGAACGCCAACATGGCGTTGTTGATGAAAGTGAAGGGGGTCTTGTGCTTTGGGTTGGCGCGCACGCCCTCCTCGCCACCCAGCAGTTTCTTGAACACCGACGTGTCCGGCACGTATCCGTCCGGCATGTCCGCGTCCACGTTCACCAGTTTTCCGTACAGGTCAGCGGCGGCGAACGTGTCATCGGAAAGGTCGTGCAAACCCGTGCTGGAACACATGTCGCTACCCGCCAACAACGTCAACAAGCGCAGGAACGTGGACTTGCCCGAGCCAGTCGGCCCAATCAAGAACAACGCTTTCTCGGGGCGCGCCGACAAGTCCAACATCTGACACACCACATCTTCGAGCACCGCCACCTGATCGTGGCCCCGTACCAACGTGGCGTCATGCAGCCACGTTTCGTACGACGGGCACGTGGCGTCCGGGTCGTACGCGATGTTCAATTTGTAGGGCAGCCGATAGTCCGGCGAGTGCGGAAGGAGCGCCCCGGTGCGCAAATCCACCACGCCATTCAGCACCGGCACCAACGGTTCATCAAGTCGATCTCGAAGGAACGCGCCCTCATCATGCGCGACGCCGAGCAGGCGCAGGGTCAGGTTGTTGAACCTGGCGGTGTCCATCTCATCGCGCAACAAACGACCCACCAACGCCTTCAGCGCGGACGGGTTCAGCGAATACGCGCCGTCCTGGTACACGGCGAGCTGGTCAGCCCCGGCGAGCGCGACCGGGTGCTCGGACATGATGTGACGGGACACCGTGTCGTAGCGGAGCTTGCCGCTAGGCGACCACGCCCACTCCTGGTCACCGATGTAACCGTTGTTGTCGGACTTCTCGCCGTCACGACCACCCGGAAGGACGGTAAGTTTCGGGCGCGGGGGGCGATGCGGCGCGGGCCTGGTCGTGGAGTTCCCCACCAGGGCTTCCACAAGCCCCTTGCGGTCGCGCATGTCGTGTTCGGACAGGAAGTCGTCGATGCCCGACTTGCCTCCGCCCGGGCATGGGACGAACCGCACACTCTTCGCCAACGGCTTTAGTCCATTTCCCAGCTTCTCGCCCGCTGTGTACACGTCGGGGTTGTCGGCGGCGTCCGCGTCCAGCAGGATGAACACCTGCCGCCCACGGGTCAGGTGGATCATGTCGTTGGGCACCTGCCACCCGTCACGTGACCAGCCTGTGCACCCCGGAATCTGGATGACGGTGGTGTTCATGTCGATAGCGGCAGCGACCGCATGCCCCTGCTTGGTGCCTTCCACGATCAGCACCTTCGAGCCGCTGCGCTTCAGGATGAGCCCATACCTGATGCCCGAGTCCGAGCGCATCAGGTACTTCTTGACCCGCCCCGTGTCCGGGTCGGTCAGGGGCTCGTCCAAGCGGAGCTGCCATTCGATACTTCCGTCCTTGGTGCGCCAGCCGAACAGGATTCCTCTTGGGCGCACGATGTCCTCGCGCTCACGGAAGTAGTCAGGAAGGTCCGCCTGGGTCTCCACGCTGCGGATCAGCGGGGTTGCCTTCAGGTACGCCTCTGAGATACCACTGGATACAAGGTATTCCAGGTGGTCGGCAAGCAAGGGCTGCCCCACCTGCTCGGTCGGTGCTACGATGATGTCATCGGGCAATGCCATTGGCGTGGTTTCCTTTTCCGATAGCGAGCGCTCACCCTGGCCGGTGAGCGCTTATTTTTTGTCTAAGCCGAAACTCGAATATCTGTGGGCCACAGGGCTTCGGCGTCCGCAGGGTCGATGAGGTAGACCCGCCGCCCGCCGCCGATTTCCAGCGACTCGGCGGGCAAGCGGCCCTCGGAAATAGCCTTGAGTACCGTGCATCGCGCCTTACGCGACCGCATCGCGATGAGGCTTACGCTGACCTTTCGTCCCATACCACCATGGTAGCCAACTAGTAGCCATCTGCCTACCGAAATCCACCACTATTACCGCACTGAAGTGCATGAACACTCCCCCTGTTCGACAAAACGAAACACCCATCGAGTTAGCTGACCGATGGGCTTGTGACCTCACCCTCGGGAGGATTGAATAGACGGGCACCACTCACTACCAGGCACGATGCGTAAACCCGTTGCAAGACAGCGTGTTTCGCTAAACATAACAGCCACAAGGGATTTCGCTTGCCCACGCGTAACACCCTCAGTGCGACGAGGGGGTGGAACACAAAGGTCACAGTTTGGTAACGGAGCCAAGAGGCGGGGATGACGGAAGCACAGGGCTGAAAGTGCCCGCGAACCTGCCCGTCTGACCAGCCCTCTGACCTGCGACTATGAGGGGAGGCGGGCAGATTCAAGGAAACTTGCCCGCGTGAGTGCCCGCCCAAAAATAGGTCATGACCTGGGCTTATCCGTCCAAGCGGGCACTTTTGGGTCTTTTCTCCTAAGAAAATAGGTTCAAAAGAAAAACTCTCCATCGAGTGATGTGTGGAGTTGAAAAGTTCGTATATATGCCGCAATGGGCAAAACACCCCCAAAAGTGCCCGCGTGACCAATAACCCGAGGTCAGAGACCTTTTTGGCGGGCAAGTGGGCGGGCACTTCGCGGGCAGAATCTGCCCGCGACTCTCGGAAATGCCCACTGACCTGGGGTTATCAAGTCCCCAAGCCCAGCCCACCAGGTTGCCGATCACCGGACAACCCTTTCGCTAGAGCCCCAGTCCAGAGTCTCCTAAATTGTCGGGCCTCGCTGTTAGTGTCGCGTCAACACCGTCATTCCCTCGGGGATGCACCGTCCACCACTCGACGCGGATCCCTCGATTGCAGCATCACCTTCCCGTTCATCGAACAAAGGCAATTCCATGAAAAGCAACGCTCTACGTGCACTTCTTGCGGCGGGACTGGTCATCGCGCCAACAGCGTGCAGCACGAACTCCGACCACCCAGCCGCCACATCGTCGTCCTCCATAGCGGCGTCTACGACCACATCATCGGAACACGCTGCACCCAGCGTCCAAGGGAGCACCGCCGACACGATAAATATCGGCGCGAGCGGTGTTCGCTGCCTCGCCGGACAGAAGACCGTTGCGTGCGTGACGATGGAGCACAAGGGCCTGACCACCGAGGGAAACCGCGCGTTCTCTTTCATTCGGACAGACAACCCAGAAGGCGGCGTAGAGCCTGGGTTCGCTCCTGGAAAGCACCCTCAAGCCATCGCCGCAGGCGATCTGGTTTTCATCGACACTAGTAATTGTCGGAACGCTGGCACCGCAGACCCGAACGTGGCAATTGCAAACTGCAACGCACTCATGATAAGTGACTCAGTCATCGCCGCGAACAGCAAGAACGTCATCGTCGGCATCATTTCAAAAGTCAGCGCTCAGGGCCTCACAGTCTGCGCGGCCGACACAGTGTTTGATATTCCCGTCCCACCTGTAGCCAATGCTGGGCGCGCGGTGTATCGCCCCGACGGTGGTCAACAACTCAACTCCGGACAGTCGATAAAGGTCAGAGATTATTGGACCTTCACGTTGAAAGATGAGACTTTGACGATAGACAGCCCCGGCGGCGTGACCATTGTTCACGTGTGACAATCCCCGCTTCGCCCGAAGTGCCACAGCGACAACAACAGTGGGAGCTGAGAATGCCTGTTGACCTGCGGATGTCGAGTCCCCGCGTACTGGGGTGCTCTCGTGTCGCACTCTGTCCATCCCGAGAGCCACGGACAACGTAGGCCATCGTCACCACCCAGCACGAGCGCTAAACCGTCGAAAGGTAAAGGGACACGGTGTTTCAGAACATACGACACGCGATACTTCACAGCTTTGTGGTGGTAGGAACCGTGCTGGCACTCACCGCTTGCACAGGCACCAACGACACCACCACAGCCACCACGACCACCACGAGCAGCCCGCCGTCACCGACCGCGCCGCCGACCTCACCACATCCACTCGGACAGCCGTTCCACGTGACCAAGGGCGGGCCTGACGGGTATGACGGCTTGGTGAATGCCTTTCTCGTCAGCAAGGTGAACGCCACAAACGTGCAAGACCACGAACCGCATGTGTTCTACATGTTCAACGTCAGGGTCACCTCGACCAAGGGCGCTTTCCCGACATCGGACTGGTCGCTTGAGACCGTCAACCCCACCGCCGTCGTGCCTCACGACCCCGACGTGAAGATCAATGACCACTCCAACGATCCACCCTTGGGGTCGAAAACGACCGGAAACACCGCAGGGTACATCTCGTTCTACGTGCTGGAGTCCGCGACACCCACCCTCCTTGACCTGCGCGATCCAACTTCATCGAACACGCTCATCGCGCAGTGGGAAGTCCCCGCCACACCCTAAGAGTCGTGCCCCTTCCTCCAGCCCCGCACCTCCGGTTTTCCGCCGTACGGGTGCTCGCGGGCACCGTATATTGGGGCATGCCGCGCCCTCGGAAAGGCCCACCTACCAGGCATTGTCGAGTCCCCCGCGACGGTGAAAGTGCTGGTCAGCCAAGTTACCGGGGAAGCCACTAGACGTGCCCCTGGCGACTGAGGAGGGGTAAAGGGTTGGCCAGCGGGCTCTCGGTGCAGGCGACACCCTTTCACCAGCCGTTCAGTTGAGTCGCAGTCCCCATCGGCGCATCCAGGGTTCGATGAATTCGGCGGCGGTGATGCTCTGGTCTCCGCCTGGATGGCTGACCAGGATCCCGATGGCGGTCAAAGCGCCGTCGTCGCGCACAGCGAACACAGGCGCGCCACTGTCACCGTGGACGGCGGGGGCGGTGAACCAGAGCTGGTTGCCCACGATTTTGATGCTGCGACCGCACGTGGTCTGTGAGCGGGCACCCATGATGCAGATCGCGGTGGTGGTGTTCCCGCTCAGCTCAGTGGGTCCAGCCATGTCCACCACGGGCTTGATTCCTCTGACGCGAGGGTTCACGGGTACCCGAGACGAGGCAATACCGACCAGTCCGATGTCGTGGTTGTCGTCCTGGACCGACGCCCGATAGGTGCCCACGGGTCTGCGCTCATGAGTGGGCATGTACTGCATGGACACCAAACCCGAGGACACCGCGCAGTGCCCAGCGGTCAGGAACGCTTTCTTGCCATCGGAGGCGGTCACCACGAACCCCGCCGTGCAGGACGCTTCGTCGCCGTCGGGGGTGGTTTGGAAGATCGACATACCTGGCAGCACCGCGTCTGCCTCCATGGTGTCGGCACGCGCGGCCGGCGCGCACAGCGCAACAGCCATCAGAAACACCACCACCGTCGTTGCCGCCGTGTTGCGACCAGGCATCAGAAGAAACCTCTCGGTTAATGGATAGCGCTGTCACCCAACGACACTGAGTGGTCAGTTTCGTGGTGTGGCCCCGAAGTGGGGTATGAGGTCGCTCGCGTCCGTGACCGTGATGGTGTAGGTGCGGGTCTTGCCGTGAGTGGTGACATCACAAATCTGGGTCGCACCGTTCCTGACTTCGATTCCTCCTCGGCAAGAAGCGCCGCGCACCTCGGCGTAGAAAGGATTGTTCTGCGACCCTTGAAGTTGATTCAGCTCGTATTCCAGAGACGATCTGCTCAGAGATTTCGAGGATGAACCAGGTTGGTCATCGGAGCCGCACCCGGACAACACCACCGCGCCAAGCACTCCGATGCCCGTCAACGCAGCCAGCAGTGGCGTCCTCACGGTCCCGCTGTTGCACACTGCCATTGGTCCGCCTCGCTCGGTTCGTAGGTGTTACGCCAAACGTATCAACCCATCCGTAGATTTGTCTACTTATAGGTCGATGACCAGGGGGTTCTGTCCACCCAGTCTTGACGGGTGCCGAGCAAAAAGGTGTCCCCCGTCCCCGACCTGGACACCATCGACATCAGCGCACTAGGCATCGGGATTCAGAAGCAGCGCGTGGATGCCGGACTGACGCTGGAAGGGCTTGCCGAACGCACTGGCATCCCCCGCAACACCATTCACCGCTATGAAAACGGGAAGCTGAACCCCACCGCCAAAGCCCTGCTACGCCTGGCCATCGGGTTACAGGTCAACATCAGTGAGCTGGTAAAACCCCTCAATCACCTGCGGTAGCAGTAAGACGCGAGCTTGTCGGCACAGGGATCAAAGAGGGGGTGGGTACCGCACCCTGTTCACTGGGGGTTACGGGGGGACCGTCAGAGAGCGGCACCCGACACCGAGTGTGACAGATTGCTGGAACAGTCGGCCAATCAGTGGTGTCCCCGTCACTATGGTTGTAGTCTGCCTCTGATTAGCTAACCGATACAGGGGGCGCGCATGGGGCAGGTGTTGGCCGCTGACCTGGCTGCGCTAGGCAAGCTCAAACCAGAGATAGATGAGCTTGCCTCGGAGCTGAAGGCTAAGATTCCCCCGGCCAGCACCGCACCGCATGGCGCTGATCCCGCTATCGCCGCCATGCATTCCTTGCTCTCGGACACCCTTGCCGAGGTCGGCACCGTCCTCGTCGGCTGGATGGGCGCTCTAGGGGACGTGACAGCAGCGTTCCAGAAGGGTTTGGTGCTCACCGAGGAGCAGGGCACGGCCGCGATGCGCGCGGTCGGCAGCCCCCTGCACAGCTAGGGAATCCATGCAGGGTCCATCGAAATCAGCGATACTGACCGCCGACCTCAACTCGTATCGGGGCTTGCTAGACCAGTTCAAACCCATTGCCGCGCACTACGAGTCCGTGATTTCCAAACTCAAAGGCAGTATCGCCAAACCTGGCGGCACCTACTGGGACGGAGCCACCGCAGAGGCGGGACAAGGTAACACCGAGTCTGGCTGGAAGTTCACCGCCCGCGTCGAGGACATCATCGGGCAGTACAACCGCGACGCGACGCCCATCATCGACCACACCATCGTCCCCGAACTGTCCAACGCCAAGAACATCATCGAGAACGCAGAGTCCCAGCGAGACAAGGGTATTACCTGTTCGGAGGACTTGAAACTCACCTACACACCCGTCCCAGGCACCAGCGAGAAGGTCATCGAGGAGAACACCAAACTCGTTGAAGCACGCCAGAAGGAACTGACCGCCTCGGCGAACAAGTGGTTTGCGGGCACGCAACAGATCGCGCAGCTTGTCGCTGCCGCCCAGCAGAACATCAAGGGCGTGTTGAACTCGGCGGCAGGAACTTTCGACATCAACAAGGTGCTCGCAGACAACGCACCGCGCGCCACGCCAGGTTCGACGGTCAAGCCCGACGGCTACCTCGCGGCACTACGGGGCCAAGCTGGCGAGGGTGCAGCCGACGGAACAACCAAACCCGCCGCCGCCCCCATCGGGGACACGGTTGACTACAAGAAGTTGTATCCCAAAGACATACCCGTGGGCGACAAGAACGTTGACCCCTCCAAGCTCGGCGGCGTGGGAGCCGTGCCCGGGGTGCGCGATGTCGCCAGCGGGCGCGAACCACCCGCCAAACTCGCACCCGCTCTGCAAGCCAAGGATGTGCCCGCTTTCAAAGCCGTGCAGCGCGAACTACTAGCGCGCCAAGGCGTTCCCGCCGACCAAATCGAAGCTCAGGTCAACAAGGCAGTCGAAAGCGCGCAAAACCCCCGCCTGATCCGCACCGCCGACATTCCGTCCGCCTCCCCGACCGACCCGAAATACATCGACAGGGATTTCGCAGATCAATTCCACAGGTTCAACGCCGAGGCCAGCGACCACGGGGCCGCTGCCGGTAACGCCATGCTCGACGAAGGCAAAAAACTCACCGGCCAAGCTGGCCCAGGAGCCCCCGGTGTGGCCGAAGCATGGGGAGCCCTGGCCAAAGACACCGCCAAAGGCTTGTATGACTACGCCACCATGACCCCGCAAGAACGCCTCGAAATGCTCGGCGATGAAGTGAAACGTGCCGCTGACAACCCCGGAGGGTACGTCGGGGAAAAACTCGTCCAAGGCGCAGCAGGAGCAGCCACAGGGGCAGTGGGTGGTGAAGCTGTCGCAGGTGCTCGCGGGCTCCTCGGAGACCTCACCCACACTCCCCACCCTGAGATACCAGGCGGTGGGCACGTCCCCGATGTGCCAGAACAGCACACCCCGCCGGGCGGCGGAACCGGCGACCATGCCCCTGGCGCAGTCGCCGCTGAGCACGCTGTCGGGCCACTTCGCAGCGCCGACGACATCCTGCACGAAGCACGAGATTCCCACCGTGCCCTTCGCGACCAGATGGATTGGGACAGAGGCGAACAGAATCTACAAGACCTCGCCGCCCACCACGGAGTATCGGTTGACGAACTTCCCCGCACACCCCAATACGATGTTGATTCCCCGTCGTATACCGACAAGCATGAGGCGAACCACTCCGCTGAAATCGACCGCCACACTCAAATGTGGGAACACGGGCTCAACACCCAAAGCGTCCAACAAGTGCTTGACCACATGGAAGCTGAACGCCCGGCGACCACGGATACCCGCAGTGCTCTTCGTACAGAACTCGGCGTTCGCGGCACGCAAGATTTGATCGACGCCGGATACAGCCCAGCCGAGGCAAAGCGCCTGGCTCGTGAATACGCAGACGCACAGTTCCCGTCCAGTCCGGGCCTCATCCCACAGCCAGTAATCCACAACCCGGACATTAAATTCGGCGGCTACACCGAGGGACTCACCTATGGTGATTGGCAGGTCAACAATGCCCTTGGTAACTTGACCAAGCAGGAGAGGGACGCCTTCAGGGCATGGCTGGAAACCCAAGACCCGAACGCCATCGTGAACATCAGACTCGGTAGGGAGTGAAGAGGTGCCGGACGAATACTTCGAGTGCTTCCTCGAAGAACTACCGTTTTCCGTTCCCGGTCCCCCATGCACCGACGAACACGTTCGCGCTTACACCGGCCTTGTCCCAGACTGCCTTATCGCATACTGGCAGGAGTTCGGATTCTCGGGGTTTGGGAACGGCGTGGCCTGGCTCGTAGATCCGCTCGAATGGAAGGTCACCACCGAGGAGGTTCTTCTCGACGCAATCCAGCATCCACGGTTGGGTGAAGGTGCACAATACATTCCGTTCGCCAGAGGAGCCTTCGGTAAGACCTTCTTCTGGACACCGGGGTACGGAATTTCACTCACCGTTGAGCCAGCCCGTGGGACCGTGTTTTTCTGGGCACCGCCCAAAGGCATTGAACGCGCGATGCAGTCCTTCTTCACGGCATCAGGAAAAGAGCAGTTCGATTTCTTCGATCGCAATGAGAAGCCCATGTTCGATCGGGTCCATGAACATCTTGGATCATTGCAGTTCGATGAGGTGTACGGATTCTCGCCAGGCCTGCGGATTGGCGGCGCATCCAATGTAGACAGCGCCCACCTATTCCAGATCCACGTTCACATGGCGTTCCTACGCACGGCAATCGGAGACGACTGGTACGTGCTGGGATAACCTGCCAATCACGTGTTGTGGAGAGGTAAAACAGGTGGAAGGTAGTCCGCACGAGCTTTTGGCACTGCTGCGCGCACGCCGCGACATGGCAGCCGAATTAAGCCACCACGCAGGAGAAGTCGGGGTCGCTGTCCACGAGGTGCTAAACGAGCTGACCCGGCGCGCACAAGTCATCGCCGACCGATACCCCGAAGAAGAAGCCGTGAACCCTCGACTCATCATCGAGATGCCCGTGGTGGTGGAGGCGCTCTCGGCGCTGGTGGACACCCTCTCGGCACTGGACACCCTCATCACCGAATGGGCCGACATCGTGGGACCGCGCCGCGAGGCGATGGTCAAATTCCTCGACTGCCTGCAATCGGAAGGCTTCGCGGTCGCCAACGATTGGGAAATCACCGACACTCACACCTGGACACCACTAGAGGGCGACGCTGACCCCGAATTGCTTGTGCAGCGCGAGGCCGAGAAGACCATCCGCGCCGAGCGCGCAATGACCTACCGCGAACGCATCACACGCATGGTCACAGCGTTCGAAGACACCCAGAACCAATACACCCAACGAGCCCGTGACCTCATTCCCACAGTGTTGGATGGATAGACCGCACATCAACCCTGGCGTTCCCGCCAGGCCGCAGACCTGCACGCCGCCGAGCACGACTTCTCCGCAATAACACCACTCTCTAGGACTGATTTCCCCACACGGCCCACCCGAAGCGGCATTTCGTGCACCCGCACTCGGCGTCAATGTCCCGCGTGCGATTGCATCGAGAGAACAGCTCCATGTAGGGACCAGGACTCAGGTCCATCACCATTTCTGGGAACTCAGATGGCTTTTGCGAGTGCTTACGCCGTGGCGAGATGAACCCCGCGCCCTCCTGCTCGTCGCCCAACTCAACAGGCACCTCGGCATCGCCTCGGGTGCCGAATAACACGATTTCCGTGCCCACACGGAAGTAGTTCCCCATGCCCATCTGCGGTTTCATCCACATGAGCTGCGTGCGGTACTCGAACCCCCACGCCTCCATCACTGAGAACGCTTCAGGAAGGTGCGGCGAGGTAGACCACAAGTAAAGATGGGCGTCATCGGCGGCGCTGTCCGCCACCACGGTGAGCGCGCGAATGTCGTCGATGCTCATCGTGTCGTAATGGTTCTCAGCGGCACCTCGCGAGCTGGTGTTCTGGTACCGCCAGGGCGGGTCAGCCACAAACGTCCGATACCTGGTCACATCCATCACCCCTCCAGTAGATCAGGCAGCCCGCCGCTTCATCCCGCAGCCTCGCCGCCCTCGACCGACGCACCCTCGTCATCACGCCGTGCACGCCAGCCGGCGACCCGGCAAGCCTCGGAACACCAGCGCCGCCGACGACCCCGTTTCGGGTGTCGTAACACCGCTTGACAGCCCAAGCAGCGGTGCTGCGTTTCCGTAACGCCAGCCTCCCCTTGTAACGGAAACTCACCCGCCTCGCCAAGCCCCTCCAACACCCGATTGCTCCACACGATTTCTGTCCGCCGACCGTCCCCCGACCCTTGCGACGTGATCATCGGAATCTCCCAGCGATACCAGTCCGCCAACGCCGAGTCCCACAACTCCGAGCTGTAGCCCGACACCACGACCGCCGCGTCCGCCGCCAGGCACGCCTCCGCCAGCTCCTGGTGAGCCCCCAGACTCCGCATCTCAACTCTGTACTCGCCGCCCCTCCTGATCCCCTTGTCCACTACGTACGGCGGGTCCACATACAACAGGGTGTTACGGTCGTTCCCGTACGCCTCGACCAGCTCGACAGCGGGACGGCACTCCAGGCTCACACGCTGAATCCGCTTGGCGGCAGCACCAATTCGTCCAGCGTACCGTTGCAGGGTGACGGGCATCGGGGTGCTCACAGGCCGCAAATCGTGCCGCCAACCCGTGCGAGTGAGAGAGCCCGAACGCCCTTGCGTCAGTGCGACGAACACCCGCCGCGCAATCTCCAACTCGTCCAACTCACTCGAAATCTCCTGTGCCAGAGCCCTTTCAGCCCGTGAGTGAGGGGTCAAAGAACACACCCGTTCCAGGTCGCCGGGCCTGTCACGTAACACCCGCCAAAAGGTCATCAGATGACCGTCCAAATCGTTGACCGTCTCTTGCCTGCTCCGCTTCTTGGCCAGCAGGACGGCCAAGCTCCCGCCACATACTTCGATGTAGTGTTTATGTGCGGGTAACACCGAAGCCAGCCGCTCGGCCAGCCAGGCTTTTCCACCGAAGTACGGAACTGGACTTCTCACCATGCTCCCGCATATTACCGGAAATCGTTGGAATTACTGGGATTTCCGCACCCGCAATCCACCGAGCGCTCACCAGCGACTTTGTGTTCGTGACACACCACGTACCAGGGCGTGGCCTCCTGCTCATCCTCTGACAGTCCATCCCACCAGGTCGTCCACTCGGACACTTGCTCAACGGGAATGGCGTGAATCTGTTGATGAATCCACTCTCTCGGACGCTCGTCTTGCTCGCCTGTGAGGATCCTTGCCTTCTCGGACTCGGACATCGGACTCCACGACATCGCGTCGAATCCCGCGTACGGCGCACTGAGCAGCGCATCAATCCGCGCGATGAGGTCGGTCTGCGCGGCAGCCTGCCCGTCCCCGCTCTCGTCCTCGGAACAAAATTTCTCGGCTTCCCCAGCAGCCCAACGCAATTCGCTAGCCGAATCATAATCACCAAACCCCTCGCACCATGTGGCTGCCTGTCGCGCCGTTTCGGGCGTTAACACTTGCTCTCGCATCGAGCGGAAGAGATTCCAGCCTCCAGTGACAACAATCCATTCCCCGACAACAGCGGCTCTCACTGGGTCAACCCACCTGCTTCACGTACCGAAACACCGTGGCACGAGACACCGAGAACAAGCTCATCAATTCACTCACGGGCTCACCACCCTGGTAGAGCCGAATAAGCCGTTCTTGCTGTGCTACATCGAGTTTCGGTGGTCGGGTAGCGGGCAGACCCCGAGCAGTGCGCGCTTCCCTGCTGGACTGACGACGCTCCTTGCCCAGTTCCAACTCCAACTCAGCGATGCTGGACATGATCTGCACGACCGCGCGCCCCGTAGGAGTCGAAGTATCCACGCCTTCCCGCAGGCTCCGCAGCGCAATCCCCCTGTCCGTCAAATCCGCTAGGGCGGCAGCGACTTCACGCACGCTACGTCCGATACGGTCAACGGCAGCTACGACCAGCACGTCACCTTCTCTGAGCCACGCCAGACAGTCTGCCCAGCCAGGACGCTCGCTCCCAGCACGCCCCGACGCCACATCACAGAACTCACGGTCAGCCTGCACGCCCGCCGAGACCAGAAGGTCGCGCTGCTGCTCGACCGACTGGTGCCCCGTGCTCACTCGGACATACGTCGCCGTGCTCATTCGGCACCATTGTGAGACTGATTGTGCGACATGGAATGTGACACTGAAATGTGAGACCGCTCGACCTGCTGATTCATCCCGTCCTCCGTGTGTTGTTGTGGGCGTAACACATCTTTAGATGTGAGACCCGAGTCGAGCCAGGGTGTGACGACAGTCAGACGGGCATAGAGAGCGGCGATGACCAGGCGCTCCATGGGGGTCAAGGGAGCTTCCGAATCAGACATCAGCGCTCACCGCCTCGACGTATTTGTTCACCAATCGAGCCCACGCCCAGCGCAACTCGGACACCGCTGCCTCACGTGCCGAGTCGGCACACATGGACAACACATGCTCCCCGCTGTCAGCGGCGTGACGGGACTGGATCGTTCGAGCAGCCCCGACTACCTGAGACCAGCCCGTTGTCAGGACAGCCCATGCCTCGGGATTCTCGGCTGCCGAGCAGCGCTGGGCGTCGGGGCCGTGGACGTGTTTCGGTTCATCGAACAGCGCCGTGAGCGACATCAGATGCGCTCGCGTGGTGGGTGTTTCGGACATGCCCCGACGCTAGAGGCACTGGGAGACAGGGGCAATCGAGAGGGGTGCACGTCCCCCGCTGGTCAGGGCGGGTTCTGGGATACTCACTCTATGGCGATACCTGAACTGGATGCTCTGCGTGTGGGGCGGTGGTGCCGCGAGCGGGTGCCCGAGCATCTCTGGAACGAACTGCAAGTGCAGTGTGACATCGCAGACCGTCACATCACTATCGTCGAAGTCCGTCCACCGTGGGATGACTCGGATGCCACGTGGACACGGTTCCCCATCGCTCGCCTGCGGTACACCGCCGCCAGCGGACTGTGGAGCTTGTACTGGCGCGACCGGCATCTGCGGTTCCACGCATACAAACGCCTGTCACCCTCACCGAACGTCAACGACTTGCTCGACCACATCGAGCACAGCGGAGACCCCATCTTCTGGGGCTGATCGTTGACCAGGTAGCGCGGTGTCACCATGAGTCGAACACTCCCCCTGTTCGCTTCGGAGTCAACAGGATTCAGAAACTTTCTTTCGACCAATTTCTCCAGAACGTGTCATCTGGAGGGGTGAAAATCGAAATGTGTGATGCGCTAGATGAATGTCCAGGAGCACACCGACTTCGCACCTCGCGGTGGTCGATGCTGCCCTGGTACAGGCAATAGCCGCACACGTAGTTGAGGAGCTGCGTCCCGTCCTCGCCCAAGCTCCTCGCCAGTGGCTGACCCCCGAGGAAGCTGCTGACTATCTCAAGGTCACCGAGCAGAAGCTCGCGGACCTGCGCTACCTGCGTGAGGGGCCACGGTTCCGCAAGGTCGGGCGGCTTATTCGCTATACCCACGCCGACCTGGACTCCTGGCTCGACCAGGGCACTGTAGAAACCCGCGACTCGGCATAACCTGCAGATAGTCTCAAGGACATGGCAACCATCGAGAGCTACACCGTCAACGACGGCAAGCGGTACATGGTGCGCTATCGGGCACCCAACGGCAAGCAGACCAAGAAGCGCGGATTCACCACCAAGCGTGCCGCCGAGGCATTCGCCGCCACGGTCGAGGTGGACAAGCTCACCGGGGCATACGTGGCTCCGTCGCTGGGCCTGATCACGGTGGGGGAACTCGGACCCGACTGGCTGGAGAAGAAGAAGCCCCTGGTGTCCCCATCATGGGCACACACCCTGGAAATCGCATGGCGCGTCCACGTCGAACCCCGCTGGGGTGCCACTAAACTGAGTGACATCGACCCTCTCAAGGTTGAGACCTGGATCGCCGAACTGTCGCGAGGAAAGTCCGCGACTGTGACCATTCGCGCACACAATATCTTGGCGGGGATACTCGATGACGCGGTGAAGGCCCGTCGCATTGCGTCGAACCCCTCGCGGAATATCGACAACCTCCCCAAGAAGCGGGGGAAGAAGCACGTCTACCTCACCGCAGACGACGTGGATGCTCTGGCTGGTGCATGCCTGACCACAGACAACTCGACTATCGTCTATGTGCTTGCGTTTTGTGGCTTGCGGTGGGGAGAACTCATCGCCCTGCGTGTGAAGGACATCGAGTTCCTGCGCCGACGCATCTCGGTCCATCGGAACGCCGTGTGGATTGGCACTGAATGCGTCATCGGTGAAACGAAAGGCAAAGAGTCCCGCAGCGTGCCTGTCCCCGAGTTCGTGCTGAACAAGTTGTCCGAGCAATGCAAGGGCAAAGGTGCTGAGGATTTGGTGTTCCCGCGCTCGGATGGGTCAATGCGCGGACAGAATCGCACTCCGCACGGCTGGTTCGCCAGGGCAGTCGCACGCTCGGGCATCGACGCTTCCACGACTGCGCACGCTTTGCGCCATACCTGCGCGAACTTGACCGTCTCAGCGGGCGGCAATGTCCTCGTACTTGCGCGGATGCTCGGTCACAAGGATCCTTCGGTCACGCTTCGGGTCTACTCCGACTTGTTCGATGCCGACCTGGACACCCTCGCAGAACAGCTCCACACACGGCACGGAGAAAAATCGAATGTGCCCAAAATGTGCCCAGAAAGCCCGTAAGAGTCCTCCGAAACCTTTCTGAACTGCAAGAACCTTGGTGGGCGCGGAGGGTTTCGAACCCCCGACCGCTGGTGTGTAAAAAAGCCAATCGAGTATTCGCCCAGCTCGCGGAGCTACGCCGATCTCGCTGAGCTGGGCTTATCCATCGCTGAGTTCGGGTTCCGTCGGGGTGAATGGGTCAACTGCGGGTCATCGGCGTGCGTGGGAAGCGGCGGGCGGAGCGGACAAGATATTCGACATCGAGTCAGCTTGCGCCGCTCACACCCGCGAGGACCAGTTCGGCGAGAACGGGAGCAGCTTTCTCCTCGAGGTACTGATGACCTGCTTGTCCTGTTGCCGGACCGGTAGCACAACACGCCGCGGTGGCGATCTGTCGTCGAGGTACTCGGAATCCCGGTCGTCTTCGTTGGGCAGACCTGGTCCAGTCATCCTCATGTTGATACCGCTGAACTCCCCCTGAAGATCCTTCTTCGTCAACTCGTGCGACAGGGTCCGAATGACGGACCCCTCCGCTACGACAGGGCCATAGATAGCGGCGCGCACAGCGGCGGCCTCGACGATCGACACCTCGCCGGCTTGCCCCGTGTAGCGGCGCCGGGCGACGTTCCACAACGACGACACTGCGCAGTGGATTAGAAACGCGGTCTCGATGTCCTGATCAGGGAGGGTATGGGTCAGCGACACCCACCATTCCGGCCCACTCTTCGCTCCGGGAGTCGCCGGCTTGTGCAGGTACGTCAGCTGCGAACCCGCCGACAGGTGGATGCGGTCTCCGCCACCGGGGGCGTGAACGCCATCCGAGTGCTCTCGGCGGTGTGCACCACGGTGAGACCGTGCTTCGCGGAGTTGTACAGGAACGATTCGGACAGAATGGTGTCAGCGGCGGTCTCGAGGAGCAGCTGCCATGCGGTGACCGCCGCGTCGAACTCTTCGGGCTCCACGGTGAGTGCCGCGTCGACTGGGTCCGTGCCGCCGAGGAACACCAGGGCCACGTCGCTGCGGTCGAATCCGGTTCGCAGAACAGTGTCGATCTTCTTCTTGAACTCGGCGAAGTTCACGGACGCCGCCATGCCCAGCCACGGGCAGTCCTGCTTCTCTACGTGCGCGAAGAACAGCCGTAGAAGCATCTCGCAGGCGTGGTGCAAGACCAGCACGCACTCGGTGCGGACGTAGCGGTCGCGGGCCTCCTTCGACGGGACCGGCGCACCGGCGCGGCGGGAGACACCGACAACCCGCTCCGACTCGTACGCGGGGGCGAGGACCTCGGCTGGCGCCAACATCAAGGTGACGGCCTCGATCTTCGTCAGCAAGTACTCGCTCGGGTCGTCCTTGTAGAAAGTCGCATTGAGTTCGGAGAACAGTTCGCGCGCCAGTCGCGGGCCGGCCGGAGCCGCGGCCTTCGGCTTGCGGGATTGGTTTCGGTTGCGCGTCATCAGCGCAGCGTAGGCTGGGGTACCGACACCTCGACCAGGCTCGCGCGGCGGCTGCATATCTGCCCGCGCCGATAAGCTCCTGGCATGTCTCAGTTGCCGATCTGGGCCACCATCGCGACCTCCGGTGCGGCCGGCGCCATCGTGACGGTGCTCGTGAACCGTTTCGTCGTCGGGCCCCGGCCCGACCTGCGGCTGTCCTCGTCGACGGCACTTGTCGAGGATATGGAGCGCGTCACGCGAAAGAATGAGGGCAACTTCACCGGCATGGACTGGATGCCGCTGGGGTGGGTGCGCCTCACCAACCACGGCGACGGGACAGCGCACGACGTAAAGCTGACCGGCGAGCGGTGCCGGCCGCGGGTGTGGATCGGCAACTCTGGTGTCAAGCCCTATGCCGGGCAACCGGTCGAGGCCGACTACCCGCTGTGGAGCAACACCATCGCGGCGATAGAACCCGGCGAGTCGGTTAACGTGTGCGTCGTCGCGCGCAATGATCCCTCGCAGGCGAAGCCGACCGTCACCGCCGCGTGGCCGCGACTAGCGGGCCGTCGATGGGCGGGAAGCCGCGCCGTCACCTTCGACTTCGCCACCTCGCGACAGGTCGAGTATGGGATGCCCGGACAGACGGCGCTCGGCGAGGCATGAGATGGCGGACCCAGACAGCGGCGAGCGAAGCGGTCAGACGTTAGGCCACGCGAACAGCGACCGGTAGAACAGCTCACGCGCGTCGAGCCGAGGCTCGGGTTCGCCGGGCTTCGTCTGCACGCAACCGAGGATCGCATGCGGGGCCGACGCTGCAAGTGGCTTGTTCCGCAAGATCAGCTCGGTGAACGCCTCGATCAGCCCGGTGCCAGCACTCATCAGTGTGACAGCCGCCGTCGCCAGATCGGCGACAGTGTGCCGGGTACCGAACACCTCAGCTGGATCCGCGCGCCACACACCGAGGCTGTCGTAGTGGGTCTGTGTCAACTTCGGGCTGGCACCGGGGAGCAGCTCCGGCATCGCGTCGAGGTTCAGGGCGATGTTCTTCGTGC
This sequence comes from Mycobacteroides sp. H001, assembly GCF_001440005.1. NCBI lineage: Bacteria > Bacillati > Actinomycetota > Actinomycetes > Mycobacteriales > Mycobacteriaceae > Mycobacteroides > Mycobacteroides sp. H001. The sequence continues at coordinate 134,148 of NZ_LJYH01000038.1, read as the reverse complement.
TGCCGTAACCGCGTCCCGGATGCTGATCGACGGGCAAGATCCCGTCGTGGATGTGGTTGCGGAGCACTTTGCATATCCCGCCGTAGGCGTGCAGTCGCTCGACCTCGGCGAGCGCATCGGCTGGGTACTCCCGGACTAAGTGGTCGGTCACGTAGCCGCCGGCGTCCAGGGAGAGCCGATACTTCTTCGGATCCCGGGCCGGATCGATCAGCAGCAGGAAACGGCGGCCGTAGATATCGAAGGCTGCGGCGAGGTAGAGCAGCTGCCGGTCGAAAGCCTCCGCGGCAGCTTCCACAACGTCGGCGCTCCGCTTGCCGCTGATCGGGTTCGACAAAACGGCGAGTAGTTGGTCGAGGGCGCGGGTGGCGCGACAGAGGCGGACCCGGATCGAGTTGACCGCGGCAACGACCTCGGGTCCGCCCATCCGGCGTGCGATGAACAGGTGCAGGCAGTCGAAGTAGGGCATCCGGGCTCCGACGCCCCAGTCGTAGAAGTTCTCGATCGTGGCCGTGGACTCCGTCTGCTCCCATGAACCAACGCCAACGAGCCCGCCGCGGCGCACCTGCACCACTGAGTTGCTGGTCATCCGCAGGTGGTGCCCGATCAGGGCCACCGCGTCCTCCGGGGTGACGCTCGCGACGATGTCGTTGTCCGTGACATCGCAGCGGGCGACGGTCGGCGCCGTAGTGACGATTGCGTCTATGCCGACCACCGCTGCGGCTGCCGCATACGCTGCTGCTCGGTTGCGTTGCGCGAGAGTGAGCGGTGCCGAGCCGGATGTGGCTTGCTGCTGATCGAGCTGTTGATAGTCAGGGAAGAAGTGAGCCCGGAACCGGGGGTGCTCCCTCCCTCCATCGGTCGCCACCCAGAACTCGACACTGTCGAGGTGACGGTTGGCCTCTTCGACAGTGGTGAACCCGATTTGCCGAACGAGTGGATCGCGGAGTGCTTGTGTCCACGCTTCGGGGACCTCGACGTCCTGCGGCACCAGCAGTTGGATATCGAGCTCTTCGCGGCGGAGGAACGTGGAGAAAGTTCCGGCCGGCGGCGCAGGGATGGTAGTGACGTCGATCCCAAGACGCAGGGGGCGGGTGGCCGGGCGCAGAGGGTAGAGCGGCGGGTCATCGCTGTCATCCCTGATGGGAGGGCGTACGTACCGCATAAAGCGGTGGTTCGGTTGTCCGTCCGGGAGATTGATCAACACGGCACCGTCGGGCATGCGCGGCAGCCTACAAGCGCGTGCCCGACAACCCGCCGACACTCGGCACCTTCGTCACATCCCGAACCCCGCGTCCCCGTCTCTCCCCACATTTCCATTTCCAAGACACCAACCGCAACTCGGTGCGCACCACCGCGCGGCGGTACTCGAAATCGCGGCGCCAGTAGAACATCCACCACGAGCAGCTGCCCCGGCCGGTGAAGTCAAACTCCCGTTGGCAGGCGGCGCCAGAGCGGGCTCCCAGCCGGGAACTCATCGTCTCGAGTCCTCTTCATTCATTCGATTTGGCAGGCGCGACACGGATCTCGGGAACACCGCCCATCAATGTCAGGTGGGCTCTACCCGGGCCCACAAAGACATCGCCTAGAAATTTCAGCAAGTAGCTCTCGGTGCTTGAGTCCGCGTCGAGTTGAATAACCTTGATACCTGCCGCCGCTGCAACGAGTTGGCCACCTTTTTGGACACCGATGGGAGTGACAACAATCCCGCCTGACGCACCGAGGTCGTTGATGGTCCAGGCCAACGCTGCCATGTCGCTCTGCTTCAGACTGCTCTTCGGGTACCGCCGACATTCAATGACGACTACCGCTTCACCGTCAGCACTGACGCCTTTGGCGTCGATTTCCCATTTGGTGCCCGACGCACCGACAAGTGTCTGTTTCCCCTCAATGCTTTCGAGCCTAAGGCCGAGTGCATCGCCGATCTTGTCCAACAGCAAGCGGGCTACTTCCTCGTAGGTCTCCCAGCTCGTAGGCTTCTCGATACTCACACGACTCCACGTCCAATGTTCGATCAGGCCCTCAAGCGCCGCATGGTTTCGTGCATTCTACGTCGCGAAATCAAATGTGTACCTGGGTACTTCGAAGATCTTATGAACACGCGGAGCCGTGTCCAACCATCATCGACCTACTCGACGCGCGCGTGCGCAGTGCGGAGAATCGGCACCGGCCTGGGCGGGCACCCGGCAGGATCAGCTTATGAAGCTATGGGTGAACGACAAGCGTGAGGCTCCCGACTGCTGGGTCTGGGCGAAAACCTCTGCTGATGCGCTGATCTCGGTGGCGAATGCACGACGCGGCCAGTGGTGCACTGGCTCGCCGAACGCGACAGCTGGCCAGAGCGTGTGTACATCCATACTGCCAATCCCATTGGGAGACAGTGGCTCGAAGGAATGGCGCAGCGGTACGGGCCCGGTGTGAGCCGATGGAGCAACCCCGGCGCGCCGTAGCCATCAACCGGGGTCAGACGAGTCGTGGGGCCGTAGCCGCAGAACCCGTACCTTGCTCACCGACAAGTATGCGCTAGAAGGCGAATTAGCATCTAAGGGCGCACCCTTGCCCTTCACCGCTCGGCGGTACTAGAGCTTGTACCGCAGGTACATCATGGCCAGGAAGAGGAGCACGAACGCGCCAAGCCCCAATCCGGCGAGCACGCTTTTGAGAGCCAACGAGATGCAGACGGTCGCGACTGCCGAGGCGACGGCCCAGTAGAGCCACTTCTGGACAGTGCTTTCGCGGGGCTCTGCCAAGAGGCCGATGCCTCCACACACCGCGGCCATCAAGGCCATGTAGAAGTCCGGTTCTGGAGCTCTCATCACCTAACTCCATGTGTGAACCACATGCCCATCCCACCAGTATAATATTTGCTGTATCGCTATACTCGCTTTGTGCGCCTACGTTTAATACTTGCTCCGTGGTGGGTGCAAGCCCCGGTGCACGCCGTGCTTTTCTTCGTCCTGTGGGCGCTCTATGGCGCGGCGACCGATTCGCGGCCCGATTGGCTGCAAGTTGTCATCACCGCTGTCTTGTTCGGTCTGGTCATGGGACCGGTATCAGCGCGACGGAATCGCCGTGAAGTCGCTCCGCTGTTGACTGGTGTGACGCCGCGCAACTACCGGCAGGTATCCAAGGCGCTGCGAATTGGTCCGCCTCCAAGCGATCTGGCCATATTGCACGCAGCGGCCCGGCTGGCCCGCCTGCGTGCCGCTCAAGGCATGCGCGAACGCACCGTCTCGATAATCCTCATGGCTGTGGGTGTCGTGGTGATGATTGCCCTGGCCGAAGGGCATACGTTCCACGCGGCCGGGTATGCGGTAGCGTCGTTGTTTGGGGTCCTCGGTGCCCGCAGCTGGATCAATCCGCTTCTACTGCAGGCGCGTTCAGTGCTACTGACCGACGCCGCGCGCCAAAATCCCCTACCGATTGACACCGATGGCATCACGCCATCCTCCGCCGCCGGCCGGCACGATCCATCGCAATATCCGCTGGAAAATCACCCCACGCAACCAGATCCGACGGCAGTCACAATCTCTGGTCCCAGCCGTGGACTGTTTTCGTTTCGCGGCAGGGTGGCGACAGCTATTCTTGTACTTGCCTTTGGCGGCCTCGGACTCTGGGCTAGTCTTCACTACCGCGATCGCGAACTGTTCGCGTATTCCCTGTTTCCGCTGACGCTGGGGGCTATTTGCATCTGGGACGCGGTTAAGCTCAAGCACACCGGACTCTTCGACGTCAAACAGTAACTGCCGGGCACCAACCTGACAGGCAGCGGACGGTTCCAATTCCGTGAATCCTCCTGACAGGCAACATGAATTCTGTCGCGCTCAACGGCGCAGTGCATGTAAGCCGTACTCAAGGGCCGCGTCCGCTGCCATGAACCCACGTGGCAGAACATAGGCCGGCCAACACGGCATGCCAGTAGCAGAGCCGTTCGTTGAACCGGCCCCTGCGAGCCACAGCCACGATCGCAAATATCACGCTGATACCCAAGGTGATCCAGAATCCCAAATACAGGGCTTCGGACCAGAAGAACGGGAACAACACCGCCGCCACGATCAAACACGGCAGCATGCTCAACCCGAGGCCGGCCGCGAACGCCAAGACTGTGATGAGGGCTGTTCTAGCGCTCAAAATGTCCAACTCCCAAAGACTTTGGTATCGGTCCAGCCATACGATCGGGGCGCACAGAATCTGATTCTCATTCACCCCAGCAGAAGGTCTTGACGGCCTTTACTTCGTCGAGCATTTGCACGATGACCTTCTGATACGCCGCTTCCTGGTCGGCGACCTCTGCAGCACTACTGGTCGGGGCAGCCGCGTGCGCGCTACGCACCACGTTCGTCACCTGCACCGATATATCCGCGATGCGGCGTACCCGTGGGGCCACATCCGGGGTTGTCAACTTGGCAGCTTCGCGCTGAAGTTGATCGGACCACCCTTCGTAGTCAGCAACGCTAGGGCCGCCCTGCGCAATCAGCCGCCCGTTAGTCAGCTGATTTCGTTCCCGTACTGCAATCGTGACATTGAATGTTTTGTTGCAGTCGCGCCTGGGCCATTCCCGCTCATAGGTCACCGCGAACGCGGTAGCACACGCAACGAGACCCAGTGCAATCACCACCAGCCACAGCCGCTCTCGCTTCCCCAGAGATGGACCGCTGTCTGTGCTCTGCCCGGTTGCCGTAGCTTGAAGGAGCACAACATGGCGTTCCTGGTGGTACCCGACGTACCAATCTGACAAGAAATGCGGCACCAGCAGGTAGGCCCACAAGGTCCATCCGGCAGCACTTACGGCACTGCGGGTGAGGTAGATCTGAAAAAGCACCATTCCGATCCACATCACCGACCACCGCAGAGACGACGAAGAGTAGTTGCGGACCGTGCCCAGGGATTCGCCCAGCCGAATCGCGGCATCCAGCACAACAGGATCAGCCGGTATCTGTCGGCGCCACAACGCCTTCACGACAGCGCCGCGCTGCGCAGAACCAACGCCATTGAGTACCGCTAAGTAAGCGCGATGCGCCTTTTCCTGGTATCCGACCGATATCGCCGCGACCACCACGCAAATCCCGATCATTGCCCCGGTCCACCCCGGGCTGAAGTCCAATCCTGGGACGGTCAGCAGCAGCGGACTCATAACCAGTGCCATCAACAAGGACGTGCAAACCCACCGTGCCCACCAGGGCAACCCAATCATCCGCATCTGCACAGCGAAACTCCTTGAGAAAAAGCGTGAAAACTAAAAGACCCAGCTCTTGGGCGCCGCGATCACGAAACCGTGAGTAACCGACGGGCCTGCGTCAGAGCTGATTTCGTGTGGCGCTTTAAGGACACAGACCAAGTCCGCCGACGCCGGCACTCCGCACACAAGAGACCTCGAGGGCGGGAAGCTCCAGAACACGATCTTGTGGCCCGGGGCAAGCTGGACGGGCACCTCGTTGGCGGTGTCGCCGAAGAACTCTTCCGAGGTTTTGGCAACGAACCGGGCGGGTCCAAGGCCCCGGTCGTAAACCCCCTGTAGATCCACGATGTGCGTTCCCGTGAGCTGTCCGGGCAGGTCCCCAGCGCATGCGACTTGGTGCGTCACCTTGACGGTCTGCTCCTTACACAACAGCCCGGTCGCCGTGCTGAACCACAGGGTGGGTACCGCGTTGAGGTCGGCGGGACTGGAGGGCAGCGGTCCGCTGTCGTCGATCAGCGAGTCGATATCTGGAACCAGCGGTGCCGCAGCGGCATCCGGGAAAGGACTGACCAGCGCTAGTGAAACCACCACGATGCCAACGAATCCCACCGCAAGTGCTCTATAAACCGAGCACACACCGGTCTCTGCCCTACTCATGCCCGCCCCTCCTCCTCGACTGCAGGCAGATCGCCCAGCCGTCTGCCATCCTCTCACATCGTGAAATTTGCTGTCTGCTTACACTGTGCTGGTGTGGATAAGACTTGCGCTTGCCCCGTGGCCGATTCAGTGGCTCGCGTATTCAGCCCTGATTTTCATCGCAGCGGGCGTTCCTGTGGCGATCATCAACCGCGAAGACGAACAGGGACAATGGCTCGGTTGGTGGATCGGTATCGCCGTGGTGGCGCTCGTCGTCGGGCTGGTGTGGGCTCTGGCCGCACGGTCCCGGGCACCGCAGCTGTACCAGGCGTTCGACGGCCTGACACCCGCCCAGTACCGGCAGGCCTCCAAAGCCGTCCTGTCCGGGCCGATACCTGCCGACCCGACGATCCGGCGCGCTGCAGCACGATTGGCCCAGAACACGATTGATCGTCAACTGCGCATGATGACACCCGTCGTGCGCAAGTTCTTGATCGGATCCATGGCCGTCAACGTCCTTATCCAGGTGGGTATTTCAGCCACCGGAGCGACGATCAGCTTCGTAACCGTCTACAACGCTGCCATCTTCGCGGGCATGGCCGTATTCTGGTGGCTCTATCCCCCGCTGCTCGAAGCCCGAGCACAACTACTCGCAGATGCGAGGCGCACACCGAACATCGGCATCGCTGCACCGCCGACGCAGTGGTCGCATGCCGCCCCAGACGCACACCGCTATCAGGGCCAGCCCGAAGGCACTTACTCCCCACCACAGGTATGACGATGCGGTGGGCTGCCGCTCGAACCTGCGCATGGCTTCGTCCCAGCCCTGCAATACGATTCCAATGCCGGTCAAGTAGATGCCTGCGGCGATTCCCGCGAGCAGCAAGACCGCTGTGAGCACCTTCTTAATCTCGATGGAACCCCTTCTGCCGATGGCTATTTCGGCGCCCCAAGTGGCCTTATCGGCACTGTGGCGGTTGCGGGCGCGACGCCGAGGGCTACTTCCTGGCTGGAGTCTGGTTGGCTGCCTGACTCGCTCGTGTTCGAATTAGCGCCACGCTCAAACAAAAGTTCAATCATCGAAACGTCCGGGCAACTCCTGCGTTTTCTGATGGATATCCACAGCAGGTGGTCGCACCAACCACACCGACCTGCTTCTGTGGCAAACGAGATGACAACACAGCTCCTCGAAGTAGCGATCGAGCTGCAGCCACCGCTGGATTTCACACCGCCATGGACACGTGGCGAATTCTCTTCAGTAAGCCATAAATATCCGCTGACGTCCACTGAGACTGGCAATCAGTTAATATCGATTGGTTCTGGCAGGAGAATAGACTAGGGGGCAGTGGCCTATGCGGAATTTTGGGCAAGCAATTGTCGGCATGGCTGCGGCCGGGGTACTAGTGGCCTTTGGAAACTTGCCATCGGCCAGTGCCGCGACGGCATCAGCGAGTCTGGTCCTGAATGAGCTGCCGGGCTACAGCGTCGACGTGTATGAGACGGGTAGCAAGTTGGGCGGTGGGCTGGGCAAGTACGAGTTGAATCTTGCGTGCCGCGCCGCCATCGCTGATTCGGTGTCGAAGATGCCCGCGGATGCTGTGGCCTACCGGGGCGATATCAGTCGGATCGCAGCCGATGGATCGCAGCGTACGATCGCGTATTCGGTGCTGGTTAGCCTCGATGATCCACAGGTGGGCCGCGCCGCTGTCGCAAGTTTGGGCCCCATCCTGGCGAGCTGCCCGGACACAGGCCTTCGGCCCGGCGAGTATGGCGCCCACCCCAGCCCTATGCGGCTGCGTGGAGTCGAAGCACAAGTCGCCCAGATCTTCACGATCAAGAAAGAAGGGCAGCTGCCGACTCCCGGGGTTGTGTACGTCACCGGCGGCATTCTCGGCTACCTGGAGTTGGAGCCCACCGGGGACGAGCCCGCGGACCTTGCGCTGTGGCAGGAGCTTGCCCAGAAGCAGGTTGATCGCATCAATGCCCGCAACGCCTAGTCCCTACGTCCCAGAGTCGGCTGGTGGTAATCCGCCCAGCCGGCGTCCCGCTCAATTCCGCATGCTTCGAAAGACGTTGCTTTGCAGCCTTTTACCGCAGTTCCATCCCAGGAACCAGTTGGTCATCGATCCAGTTAGTAGGTGGCCGGTGCAGGGCCCTCTTGGCCGCTTGCCCTGATGTTAATGTTTGCTAGATGATCAGATTCCGCCGCGCGGTGTTCGATTTGATGATCCCGTTCAACGTCATAGCGGCGTTGTGGGTGTGGGTGGGCCGCGGTCTGTTCGGTGCAACGCTGGGCTGGATCGCGCTACTCATGCTGGTGTTCATCGTCCCAGTTCTCGTCGTAGCGTTGATTGCCTCGACGACCCTTGCGTTCTCGCAGCCCCGAAGACCGGTGCGGCTTTCCTCCGCCCAGGCAATCGCCCAGGCAACGTTTTGGCTGATCATGCTGATACTCGGTGTTGTGATCGTCGATGTCGATGACCAAAGCTACGAGGAATCCATTCTGATCAACATCCTCGGATGGAGTCCCGAGTTGCTCGATACAAGCCTGGAATTAGAGAAGGCGCTCGCCTTCAGTGCGGTGGCCTGCTGGCTGGTACTTGTTGGCTTGCTCGCGTGGGGTCGAGTCAGCAAGCAACCCTATTCTGACGCGACTGGACAGCCGTAAGTCTTGCCCCGCACGACGCCTCACCAACCGACTACGGCTTCCATCAGTGGTTGTTAGACATCGTCAACCATCTCAGACGGCCTGGCGTGTCCCCTGAAAGCCGTTACAGCCCAGTATATCTGGACGGCAATAGCCTGTATGTATTTCGTGATCTGCTCATCTCTGAACGTATGCGGGTAAGGCAACTTCCCCAGCGCGAAAATCCGGACGGGCCGCATCGCGCTGCATCCGCTCTGAAACGCATTCACTCTCCGCTGAGGTACCCCCAAGAAACAGCTAGACCCCCTTATCCACAGGTGTGGGGGGGTCTGCGTAGATCACGGTACACCGACCAGCTTCGCTGCAACTAGTCCCGATGTGATGCGGCGACGTTTCCCAGCTGCTAGCTGATCGGCAGGTTTTGATTGATGCCCGAACTCAGACGATCCGCCAATCGCCGGGTACGTCGTTTCCCTGTGCTGGTGTTGATCGGTGAATCAGTGAAGTCGGCAGCGGTCAGAGTTCTACCGAGGCGCTCTTCGACACAAGCGATACAGAGGTTTCCATCGATAGCGGGGTTTACTTGTGCCCACACATCATCTTTGAGCATGTAGTACTCATCGACAGTAGACATGTCGAGACCGCAACCAAGGCAGCGCCAGTCGCAGACAAACAACTCCCATCGATACGCGATTCTGGAGCCATCCCGAAGATGGATATCGCGGCCGCCAAAAGTGTGCACCACGCAGGCAACGGCAGTGCCGTGGTCGTCCAGGCACGCACTTATGGCCTGCTCGACTTGCAGCATCGTCTGTAGAACGCTCCGTGACGATGAGGTCGCGGCGGTCGCCGAGTTGGAGTCCGCAAAACTGCTCACGTCGAGCACCCATTTGACATCCACGCCGGGTTCATAGATCACCTCGGCACTGTCCGCGTTGTTAGTTGGCCCTGTTGTCACTGCATTTCCTCGATAGTCTGTGTCTCCACGGGCGAATCAATGTTCGCGCTATCAGATACCGCTAGTCGACGACTGTCCGCGTGGTGCGCGCCGCCACGAGACAAGGCGACGACGATGACTGCTATAGACGCTACGGCCAAAGCGACATAGCAAGCACGTGTCGGTCGCCGGGCCGAACAGGTCAGACGGGCCTACATTGGCCAGTTTTGGCCCGAGCGAGTCTGGGAGATGGTGTTTGATTCTCCAGTCGGCGGGGTTGAGGGCGCCGCAGGTGGGGAGGGCGGAGTTCCTGGCTGAGAGGTTTGAAGGTGATGACGTATCAGCGCAAGCTCTTCACTGATTGCCAGCAGCGCCTCTGTTTGGGCAAGGACTGCGGTATCACGCAAGAATCCGTGCATGTGGTCTGCACGATTGTATTCGACCACATTCAACGGGAAATTCAGTATCCGATTCTTAGCACTCTCTCGTAGCCCTTCTATATGCCATCCGTCGTTGCTCTTATCCATTTCTTTCGCTTCCAGGAGATGAAACCCAGCTACTGATGAAGAGATGCAAGCCTGGCCACCTGGCGGTGACCTCGTTTATTTCATGACCATATCATTGAACCCGGTCGGCGATCGTATCGAGAACAGTATGTGCTACCTGGCCGGAGTTAGATAAACCGCCTACCCCCGCATACATCAGAACTGACGATTTGACACGATATTCAGACTTTCCGCCATTGGTAACAACAAAAATGGTCGAGGAGTCAGGTCGCGTCACATCTACCCTATAGTTTTCAACTTGAAGTGAAGAACACTTCGTGAGCCCCAAAACCAGTTGATCAAAAACTCTATGCGCTGTCGCCACATCGGGGTACACGCCAATATCCTGAGTTACCGAAACAACACGTTTAACGTATTCGTCAGTCAAACCTCCATAGGTGACTGACAAGAACCCCTTAAATGCTGCACCAAAGGCCACATTCTGATCGTAAATTGCACCACAATCCTTAGGGGCGCCTGGGTCTATTAGCCGCGGCCGATCTGATCTTATTGTGTGCTCAGGCATGAATCCCTGGAAACCGGCGATTTTTCCGACATCATCGGCGCTCAGAACAAGCGCATCCGCGGAAACATTTTTTTGAGGCTCCGCGTTGGTCTCCAACGATACCGGACCGCAACCTCCCACATATAAAATAATCGCTAGAGTCATGGTAGCCCGTAAGGGAAGTAATCGACTCCTCATACTGGGACGTATTAGTGACATTTTTTATCCTTTATTTGACTTAAGCAATGCGATAGATTCTATGGCGTTATCAATTTGGCTGCTGCAGTACTGCGATTGGTATATCAGGAAGTGTCATACGTCCCGCGTCTGCCTGAAGCGCCAACATGTCGGCATTTTGTTTAGCAGCCTCTGCATTATATGCAGTAACTGCCGGATCGTTTACAGTCCCGAAAACTGGATGTGCGTTATGTTCGGCGATTTCGGCTGATAGTTTCTGAAAATCTGCTAACCATTTTACTTGATCTGATCTGTCAACCACAGCTTGTTCCGCCTCGGTGTGGCCCTGCGTCGGCGCGGGCGTCTGCGGAGTGGTCCCAGTACTTGGCTGAAACGATGGCGGATGCGATATTAGCTGACCTGTATTCGGGTCAACCCACTTCCCGGTTTGAGGAGTGGGCGTCTCTTGTGGCGTCGGCTGCCACTGCGCATTCGACCCGCCAGACGGCGATGGCGAGGGTGTCGGGGGCTCCATAGGTGCAGGACCGCTCATGTTGGTGGCAGTCCCAGACATCTGGGATGCAACCTGGGAGCTCTTAGACACCGCTTGGGCGGTGCCTTGTTGGGCCGCTTGTTGCCCGGCTTGCTGCGAGCCGCGGCGCGTAGCGGCGACAGCGAGATCGGTCGGATCGATGGGGCTCTTTTTCGGTGTATCAGGCTGCGTCGGCGGCACCTGCTCAGGCTGCTTCGGAACCTGCTGCGGTTGTGGCTGCTGACCAGGCTGACCCTGGGGCTGCTGTGGTCCCGGTTGTTGCGGCGCCTGCTGCACCGGCTGCTCGGGCGCCTGTTGCACTGGCTGCTGACCGGCAGGGTTCTGTGGGGCCTGCGCCGGCTGCTGTGCCGGTGCTTGCTGAACTGGCTGTGGCGCCTGCTGCACAGGTGCTTGAGCCGGGGGTTGTGCATCGGGCTGCCAGGGCCCGTAATTCGGCAACGGCTCACCGTGAGTGGCGTGCTGACCCGACATCTGCGGACCCAGGTTTTGGGGAGCTTGCGATCCGCCTTGCCCGGCGGACGGGTTATAGATGGAGACCCCGCCGTTCTGGTCTAGCGGTGGCTGATTGATGCCGCCTTGGTAGTCAGGCATCTGGTTCGGCATCTGCGGAGGCTGGAACATTTGTCCGCCGTCCTGGGGACCACTATTGCCGCCACCACCGCAGCCATCGGGACCACACGGATCCGCCGATGCCACAACGGCACTCTGAGGCAAGTAGGAAGACAAGGTGGCTAGGCCGAATGCGGTCGCCGAGAACATGATCAGCGCCAAGACTCCAGCGCCGGCATAGATTTGGCCCATCGGCGTGGACCCACCGGGCCCATTGGGTGTGTGCGCCCACGTCCACCACCCCGACAACGCATGCCACCACCAGGTGTTGGCGGCCAACGCCAGAGTCACGACCGCGGCGATAGCGGCCAGCGCGGCCATCGGGTCATCACCGGTCAACCACCCCGACACCCGCGGCACCACATATCCGGACAGGAAGAGCAGCGCTACGCCGCCGGCCAGCAGCATTATCCCCAAACCGGGATGACTAGCCCACCACGCAGCCCAGCGATCCTGACCCTTGGCCTGGTCTGCGCCATCTTGATCATGTTGGCGGGTACCCGAATTCGACAGCAGCAGGTTAGTGAGGGTCTTACCGCCGCCAAACAACAACGCGCCGGCCGTAGCGATGATCGCCACCTGCACCAGCTGCGATGGCAGTGTCCAACCATCGATATCGGCGATCTGGGTGAGCCACGAGCCTGCGTGCCCACGCATGACCCACCACACTCCGGCCGCACCGACACCGATGCCCGCAATTGCCCGCACCACGTCAGGGATGCCAGCCACCGACGCTGATGCCGCTGTGGTCACCGGTGCGAGGGCTCGCCGCAGCAAGGTGATGCCCTTGCCCAGCGCCGTGAACGCCGCCAACAGCAGAACAGCCCACCCAACAGATGCGGCCACACCGTCGGCTCGGGCGAGCACATGCAGACCCCACACCCCCGCCGCAGTCAAAATCGCACCGGTGATTCCAGCGGCAAATCCCGTCAACTCTGACGCTGGTGGCCGGGCAGCCGCGGGCAGGTTCTGTGTGGACATATCGTCGTCGAAGCCTCCCCTAGCGGTGTCGTTCATCGACTATCCCCTTCCTCGAAGTTGTGCCGTGAAAGATACTGTGTTGGAAGGCATCTCAGGATCAACCTGTTGTGGCGGCCGCGCCGGGGAGCATGTTTTCCTTGGCCCAGCGGGTGTGTCCGTTAGCGGCTGCCAAGCAGCCGTCGTAATCGGAACCGTCATGACCGAAAGCGCTCACGCAGGCGCTAGACAGATCCCCCAAGAATGTGTTTTCACATGTGAGCGCACTAGTGCGAGCAGGCACTGCTGTCATGCACACAGCCAACCGCCCACACGACGGCACGAAATCAGCTGTCTTGTCCGGGTTTTCGCCACCGCGAAACTGCGGCGGCCCAGACACACACCGATCACTGCGATCGGATACAGGATCGGCTGGAGGTATCGGCGGAGGGTCGCCATAAGCAACGGCGACCGCGGTGTTCGAAGCGAGGTAGGCCACCCTGATGGTCACCGGAAAGTTCAGGAGCCCCACTTCCCCAACGTTCAAGTCCACGGCCGACTGCTGATACAGATAGCTGCCGCCCACCGTAGGAGTCACTTCGATAATGTTCCCTGCGGCGTCGCGAGCATCCGGGGTGCTGAACGTGCCAATGACCACTGCGGGCTTACCCGGTGAGGCATCGGTCTCCACAACGACAACCTCACGGTCTTGGCGCAGATGCGTGCCCTCCGGAACTCGAACCCCCAGCGAGAAATCACTCGGAGACAAGAAAGACTTGCGGATGATCCGGATATCCGCACCGCCACCAGCATCAGGAATCACCACATAATCCACCGGCCCAGACCCGTAGGAGGCAGCACCACCCTCACCCCAGCTAGCCGCCGTCAGCTGCCGCTCATTAGGCAGATGGATAACGACTTGTTTTCCCGGCCAGGCAGTGGCGACGTGCAAACCGTCGGTGGCGATCGGCGGCACCGACACCAAACTGCGCTCCCGCGCTTCGGCCAGCGGCCGCCCAGTTCCGTCACCCATACCCTGCGGCACATTCGACTTAGCCTGCGCACCACCAATATTCACCGCACGGGGCAGATTGTCGGGCTGCGGGACCGCCAACGGAGGAGGCGCAGGAGGCGGCGGGCCCGGCGTCCCCGGATCAGGATGCGCAATCCCCGCGGTCAGTAGGCCCCCGATCGCAACCGTCGCAGTCGCGATGCCCCAGCGGACATGCCCTCTGACCGCTACCCCCAAACGCCCCATACCAGCGACGCTACCGCGAGCGCAGCGAATGCCGCAAGCCGTCCCGTAGCTGCCAAGAGGGCGCATTCAGCGAAAGCGCCCCTCAACCAGGCAGCTTTCAGAAGCAAACAAGACTAGTTGAGTACCATCTCGGCTGCCCGATTGAATTCACCAGTTACCCTGCATATTTATCACTCCGACCTACATGTCTTCCTAGTCCCTCATTAACCGACATGCCCAAAGGGCAAATATGAGAACTAAACAGACTGGCCACTGCCGCGTCGGCGGGAAGATCATCTTTCAAGAGTCCTTCCTTCAGCTTGGCTACGTTCAACCCCCTTCAGCAGGTCGGCGTTACAGCCACTGTCTGATCCAGTTGGAAGCTCGTTTGGCTGATTCCAGGTAACGGTTTTCGACGGTCGGTAACCGGTTGGCGATGGTGCTCGCATCGACCAACCGGGCGTCTAGCAGCGCCGCGACAAAGTTTTGATCCTTCTCGCGGAACGCGCACAGCTTCGCCACACAGACATCCTCTGGCTCCACACACCAGCCCGTGAACTGCGGATGCCCCGACGGCGCAGCGGTATTGGTGTTCTGAACACGCACCAATCGCTTGCGCCAGCCCTCGGGCAGCGCGCACGTGCCCAGATCGACCCCATCGATACGGAAACCGTGCTGCTGCTCGAACAAGGAGAACTCGCCGGCCACACCCTCAATGTCGTCGGCAAGGCGCGCGATCTCGGCGGCGGTGTCAGCGATCGGCAGGATATCGACTTCCTGGGACATCGTGGCAGCAGCCGGTAATTGGTTCTCGTCGAAGGTGCCGAGAACCGACTGAGATCCGACCACGATCACCTCGCCATGGCCAATGATCTGACACGCCGTGCGGATGGCGTGCTCCAACTGATCTCGGCGCATTACCGAATCATCGCCAACACCTGGACACGCTCGGGTTCGGGCAGCAGACCTCGCATCGGCGATACCTCCCGCATCTCAATGCAGTCGCGGTCCAGACCAGTCAGCACGCGATGAACACCAACCACATCCAGATTTTCGATCAGGTGTTCCCACCGATCCATGTTGCGTTCGTGCGGCTGACCGGTAGTGGTGTCCCGGAGCTGCCGCAAATTGTGCTCCATGCGTGGCCGCCACTGTTCGAGCACGGACCGGTTCAGATGTGTGGACAATTGCCGGTGCAGTTGCCACGACCGCCACTCCGAACGCGTCAACTCGGGCTCAACCGGCCGGCGAACCACCTCGAGGCGGTACCCCATGCACGACAACAACCGGTCCAGCTGTTCATCACTCAGATTCAACTTGCCCGACAGCATCTGACTGACACTGGGCTGACGCACCCCACTGACCCGCGACAACTCGGACTGCGAAGTGTTGGTGCGCACCATCACCTCGCGCAGCACGTCACGTGAGCTGTTCATGGAACCGAGTATAGCTTTATACACTATACCCAGGAAGTATCGACGACCGTCCAGTTCTGCACGGGAGTCCCGCCGCGGGCCACCCCGGGCTCACAGATGTTCTCGTTCGGTACGGCGACTGGCCACAGACCAGCGACAGCGCAACAGGAGATCGCAGATCACACAGTGCTGCGTTCCACGAACTCGCGAAGCGCGTCGGTCGAGATGAGTCGACGACGCCCTAGCTTGACAGCCGAAATGTCCCCACTTTGGATGCGCGCGTACAGGAACGAGCGAGAGCAGCGCAACGCAGCTGCTGCTTCCGTCACTGTCAGCAGCATCCCTGGCTCAGGGTTGGGCACCCCCTGTCCGTTCCTGATCGCGGTGATAAAGGCAGCAAGGGCGGCCGCCAAGTCAGGTACCGAGTTAGTTCCACTCATGCATCCACCGTGTCAGTTGGTCTCGTGGAGCCAAGCCCGCTGCCGCGACACGCCGAACATTCGGCACTAATCGAAGCGAGCCGCCCGTGGTGGTGAAGCATCGCGACAGCATCACCCCAGTTAAGACCCGCCTCCTCAACGCGAAACCGATGGCTGCGAACCTCAGCAATGTCGACCGATCAGTAACCAAGACGTCCGGCGACCACAAGAAACACCACCTCAGAGCTGCAATAGAGCGAGCATCACCAAACAGCAGGCACGGTCACCAGCAATGACCCATAAAAACAGCTAAACCCCACCCGATCCCAGACTCCGAAGAGGTCTGCCCGCCACCGTCGCGCGACGTGGCGCGCTTCAGACCTCTGCACCCAGACGATTTGCCAGTGGGCAGAGATGGGCAGGCTACCTAGCCGGTAAAGCTGCGCGACCCAAGCGAGATATCGAACACCTACCGAGGTCAAGCGGTTACGAATTCGACTCCGACGGTGACGTGCGAAACGCAGGCGAGTAATGGTCCTACAAGGATGAAATCCCAAGTAAAGCAAGGCGGTAAGCCCAATATCGTCGGGTCACCGCCCTGGCGCCAAGGTGGTCACCTGGTGCGCACCCACTCGGAAACGTTACGTCCACGCCGATCCACCCGAAGCGATAGGCCTACACCGTTGCATACAGGCAACGAACACCTACCACCAAATCCGGACAACAGAGCATAGTTTGCTACAGAAGCAAGAAAAGAGAATCCAGCACACAGGGAGGTCGCGCTCCAGGCCGTGCGGACTAAATCTCGCTTGTCCAACAGTCCCTGGTACCAAAGTGACTACACGGACTCCATAGACGCCATGGAGACCGTGGACAGAAAGAAATGGGTCAACGATGGGTCAACCACACACAGCCGCGAAGGATAAAAGGCCTCTCTACCTGCACTTTTCGGTGGGCGCGGAGGGTTTCGAACCCCCGACCGCTGGTGTGTAAAACCAGAGCTCTACCACTGAGCTACACGCCCGGTCCACGTCGTCGCCAACGTGGGAATCAGCTCACGAATGTAGCGCGGCCAGCGCTTCTACCCAACCCGCCTGGTCACGGGCTTGCCCGGGGTCCAGCATTTCGGCGAATCGGATGATTCCGTCGGCATCCACCACGAAAGTCCCGCGGTTCGGATATCCGGCCTTCTCGTTGAGCACCCCGTACGCCTCGGCAACGGCCCCGTGCGGCCAGAAGTCCGACAGGATCGGGAAGGTGAAGCCGCTGTAGCTCGACCAGATCTTGTGGATCGGCCCGGCACTCACCGACAGCCCGATGATCTGCACGTCGTCGTTCTCGAAGTCTCCGATGTGGTCGCGCACATGGTCCAGCTCGCCCTGGCAGACCCCGGTGAACGCCAGCGGGAAGAACACCAGCAGCACGGCCTTCTTACCGCGAAAATCGCTCAGGCTGACGGGCTGGTTGTTCTGGTTCCGCAGGGTGAAATCGGGTGCGACGGTCCCGACAGGCAGCATCAGCGCCGCCCGCCGCGCGACGACTTCGGCTGCACCAGACGCGTCGCGCTCCAGTCCCC
This sequence comes from Mycobacteroides sp. H001, assembly GCF_001440005.1. Lineage (NCBI taxonomy): Bacteria > Bacillati > Actinomycetota > Actinomycetes > Mycobacteriales > Mycobacteriaceae > Mycobacteroides > Mycobacteroides sp. H001. Next base: position 116,759 of record NZ_LJYH01000038.1, on the reverse strand, counting down.
CAGATTGACCGAGGAGGTCTGTACCAGGCCCGCCGGCGGTGCCGACTCGGCGATTTCCGAAGGCTGCACATGGCCCGGCTTGCCGGTCTTGGGCGTCAACACCCAGATCACGCCGTCCTCAGCCAGTGGGGTGATGGCGTCCATCAACGCGTCGACAAGATCGCCGTCATCATCGCGCCACCACAACAGGACCACATCGATGACATCGTCGGAGCTCTCGTCCAGAAGCTCCGAACCGCATGCGTCCTCGATGTCAGCCCGGATGTCGTCATCCGTGTCCTCATCCCAGCCCAGCTCCTGCACAAGCTGATCTCGCTGGATGCCCAGCTTGTGGGCATAGTTCGAGGCGTCAGCCGCCGCGACCACCGTTCGGCCCCTCCTTATTCACGGGTGCGTGCTTGCGCACTTGGGATGAATGCTCACATCGTCGCATGCCAGTGGCAATCCTCGTCAGGCACTATCGGCCTTTTGTCTGCAGAAGCGGTTCGCAGATCTTCCCGGCACGCTCCCGCGCGTCGTTGAAACTACGGACCACAGAGTTGAGAGTGCCACTGCTGAGCCGATTATCGAACGCCCCGGCCAGTTTTCGGGACTGATCGACGTACTGCGTCAGCGCATCGCGCAGTTCATCGGTCTGCGCCTTCGCCTTGACGGAGTCGATCTGTCCGGCGCTGGTGTTGAGCGCATTGATGACCGGGCCCACCTTGGCCTCCGCGCTCGACCCGTAGCCGCCCTCGTCGTTCATGACGGAGATGAGCTCATTACCCGCCGAAACGGCGGCATTCGACGTCATCGCGAACGTCTCACAGGCATCAGCCTGGGCCTGCGCCCGCGATGTCTCCTGACGCTTGGATTCCTCGGACCGCGACGTCTCGATGGACTGCGATACGTACGTGCGGTACTCCGACACCGATTCGCTGGGCGCCGACGCCTGCCCTCCCGTAGTCACGGTGCAGCCCGCCACCACCCCTGCACAGATGGCCGCTAGCGCGATCAACAGCGCCGCCATACGCATGTCACGACGGTACCTGCTGGAGCCGCTCTGGACCTGGTGACTGGACCAGACTCGCTAGTAGCAAGTGACTTGCGGCACGATGGGAGTACCGATCTGATTGTGACTGAGATCTGCACCCCCACCCCTAAGGAGCAGAAAAGTTGACCACGGAGTTCGCTCGCCAGGACCTGGCCGGAAATTCAAGCGTCTCAAACCAATCCGAGCGCGTTCGGGTGATCCGCGAAGGTGTGGCGTCGTACCTGCCCGATATCGACCCGGACGAGACGACCGAGTGGCTGGAGTCGTTTGACGGCCTGCTGGCCCGCTCGGGTCCCGCCCGGGCGCGGTACCTGATGCTGCGGCTGCTGGAGCGGGCGAATGCTGGTCGGGTGGCCATCCCGGCGTTGACGTCCACCGACTACGTGAACACCATCGCCACCGAGAATGAGCCGTGGTTCCCCGGCGACGAGGACACCGAACGCCGCTTCCGCGCGTGGATCCGCTGGAACGCCGCGATCATGGTGCACCGCGCACAGCGGCCAGGGGTCGGTGTGGGCGGCCATATTTCGACCTACGCCTCCTCGGCGGCCCTCTACGAGGTCGGTTTCAACCACTTCTTCCGCGGCAACGCCCACCCGGGCGGCGGCGACCAGATCTTCATCCAGGGTCACGCCTCCCCCGGCATCTACGCCCGCGCCTTCCTGGAAGGCCGGTTGACCACCGATCAGCTCGACGGGTTCCGGCAGGAGAAGAGCCACCCCGGCGGCGGCCTGCCGTCTTACCCGCACCCGCGCCTCATGCCCGATTTCTGGCAATTCCCAACGGTTTCCATGGGTCTGGGCCCGATGAACGCGATCATGCAGGCACGGTTCAACCACTACCTGCGCGACCGCGGCATCAAGGACACCTCCGATCAGCGGGTGTGGGCCTTCCTCGGCGACGGCGAGATGGACGAGCCCGAATCGCGCGGCCTGGCGCACATCGCCGCGACGGAGGGCCTGGACAACCTGACGTTCGTCGTCAACTGCAACCTGCAGCGCCTGGACGGCCCGGTGCGCGGCAACGGCAAGATCATCCAGGAGCTGGAGTCCTTCTTCCGCGGCGCCGGCTGGAACGTCATCAAGGTTGTCTGGGGCCGCGAATGGGATGCCCTGCTGCACGCCGATCGTGACGGCGCGCTGGTGAATCTGATGAACACCACCGCCGACGGCGACTACCAGACCTACAAGGCCAACGACGGCGCCTACGTCCGCGAACACTTCTTCGGGCGCGATCCGCGCACCAAGGAGCTGGTGAAAGACCTTAGCGACGCCCAGGTTTGGAATCTCAAGCGCGGCGGTCACGACTATCGCAAGGTGTACGCCGCGTACCGGGCGGCCACCGAGCACAAGGGCCAGCCGACGGTCATCCTGGCCAAGACCATCAAGGGCTACACCCTGGGCAAGCACTTCGAGGGCCGCAACGCCACCCATCAGATGAAGAAGCTGACCCTCGACGACCTCAAGGACTTCCGCGACAAGCAGCGGATCCCGATTTCGGACGCGCAGCTCGAAGAGAACCCGTACCTGCCGCCGTACTACCACCCCGGCCCGGAGGCTCCCGAGATCCGCTACATGCTCGACCGGCGCCGCGCGCTGGGCGGATTCGTGCCGTCGCGGCGCACCAAGTCGCGCCCGCTCACCCTGCCGGGCTCGGAGGTCTACGCCTCGGTGAAGAAGGGCTCGGGCAAGCAGGAAGTCGCCACCACCATGGCGCTGGTGCGGACCTTCAAGGAACTGTTGCGCGACAAGAACATTGGAAGCCGCATCGTCCCGATCATCCCTGACGAGGCCCGTACGTTCGGCATGGATTCCTGGTTCCCGTCGCTGAAGATCTACAACCGCAACGGCCAGCTGTACACCGCGGTGGATGCCGATCTGATGCTGGCCTATAAGGAAAGCGCGCAGGGGCAGATCCTGCACGAGGGCATCAACGAGGCCGGTTCCACCGCCTCGTTCACCGCCGTGGGCACGTCGTACTCGACCCACGACGAGCCGATGATCCCGCTGTACATCTTCTATTCGATGTTCGGTTTCCAGCGCACCGGCGACGGCCTGTGGGCCGCGGCCGATCAGATGGCACGCGGGTTCGTCCTGGGCGCCACGGCCGGGCGCACCACGCTGACCGGCGAAGGGCTGCAGCACGCCGATGGTCACTCGCTGCTGCTGGCCAGCACCAATCCCGCTGTGGTGGCTTACGATCCGGCATTCGCCTACGAAATCGCCCATATCGTCGAGCACGGCCTGCAGCGGATGTACGGCGAGAACAGCGAGAACGTGTACTTCTACATCACGCTGTACAACGAGCCGTATGTGCAGCCGGCAGAGCCGGAAAACGTCGATGTCGAGGGCATCCTGCGCGGTATCTACAAGTTCCGCGTGGCGCCCGAGGCCCGCACGCATCAGGCGCAGATCCTGGCCTCCGGGGTGTCGCTGCCCGACGCGCTGCGCGCGGCGGATCTACTGGCCGAACAGTGGGACGTGGCGGCCGACGTGTGGTCGGTGACGTCCTGGGGTGAGCTCAACCGCGACGGCCTGGCCATCGATCACCAGGCGCTACGCCACCCGGACCGCCCCAAGACCGTCCCGTACGTGACGAAGGCGCTGGAGGGCGCCCAGGGTCCCAAGGTCGCGGTCTCGGACTGGATGCACGCGGTGCCCGAGCAGATCCGGCCCTGGGTGCCGGGAACCTACCGGACCCTCGGGGCCGATGGGTTCGGCATATCCGACACCCGCCCGGCCGCACGCCGGTACTTCAACACCGATGCCGAGTCTGTCGTCGTCGCGGTACTCGAGGCACTGGCCGACGAGGGTGCCGTTGACCGCGAGGTCGCCGTGCGGGCAGCCGCGCAGTACAAGATCGACGACGTGTCGGCCGCCGACGTCTCGTATAAGGACACCGGGAGCGCCTAACTTCCCCGAATTTGGCGGTTTCCCACTAGGAATCCGGGGTACCTTTTAGGGATGCCCGACAATTCGGCGACCTCTCCTCGCGGATTTCGCGCGGCCCGCAAGCCGCGTGAAAGGGCCGAGGTTCCCGAGGCGCTCCTGCACCGGATCAAGCAGTACTCCGGCCGGCTCTCGACCGAAGCCGTCCATGTCATGGAAGAGCGCCTGCCCTTCTTCACCGACCTGGAGGCCTCGCAGCGCTCCAGCGTCGCCCTGGTGGTCCAGACGGCGATCAACAACTTCGTCGAGTGGATACGCGACCCCGAGGGCACGGTCGGCTTCACCATGCAGGCCTTCGAGGTGGTCCCCCAGGACCTCGCCAAACGCCTGGCACTGCGTCATTCCGTCGACATGGTGCGCACCGCCATGGAGTTTTTCGAAGAGGTGTTGCCCCTGCTTGCCCGCAACGATGAGCAGCTGGTGACGCTGACCGAGGGCATCTTGCGGTACAGCCGCGATCTCGCATTCGGTGCGGCCAGCGTGTACGCGGAAGCCGCCGAGACCCGCGGAGCCTGGGACTCGCGCCTGGAGGCGACGGTGGTCGACGCGGTGGTACGCGGCGACACCGGACCGGACATGCTGTCCCGGGCGGCCGCACTCAACTGGGACACCACCGCACCGGCAACGGTTATCGTCGGCACTCCCCGGCCGGAAATCATCGCCAACGCAACCACATTGGTCCATGAGGTCGCGCAACGGCACGGACGCGGCGCACTTGCCGTCATCCAGGGCACCCGGTTGCTCACCATCGCGTCGGGTCCGATCACAGCCCACAACAAGTTCATGGTCGATCTGTTGACGGTCTTCGCCGACGGTCCGGTGGTCATCGGGCCGACGGCGGGCACGCTCAGCGCCTCACACACCAGCGCCGTGGAGGCGCTCTCGGGGATGGATGCGGTGTCGGGGTGGCGGGGCGCGCCCCGACCGGTGTCCTCGCGCGAGCTGCTGCCCGAACGGGCGCTCCTGGGCGACAAGGCCGCCATCGCGGCCCTCAATACCGAAGTGATGCGCCCGCTCGGCGATGCCGGCCCGGCGCTGACCGAAACTCTCGACGCCTACTTAGATTCCGGGGGCGCTATCGAGGCCTGCGCACGCGCACTGTTTGTTCACCCAAATACTGTGCGCTATCGACTTAAGCGAATCACCGATTTCACCGGTAGGGACCCAACGTCCCCGCGTGATGCCTATGTGTTGCGTGTCGCGGCAACCGTCGGCAGACTGGCTCAGGAGCACGCCGAGGTGTTCACTCCTGAACCAGGAATCACACCAGTCACAATCAACGTCATTAAGGCTTAGACGGGTTACTCGCCGGTCACCTGCGAGGTCCCACATTGCGAGACGGTATAGATCGGGTCGCAACGGATGCTTTTTTGTAGGCATCCCACAAATACTTAAGACAAGATTCATTTTCTCTTACACGGCGCAAACGGCCCTTCACAGTGTTCTCTTAAATACGTGATTGCGCTGCTCGCTCCCGGACAGGGATCCCAGACTCCCGGCATGCTGACACCGTGGCTCGAATTGCCCGGTGCCACCGACCAGGTTGAGCAGTGGTCGAAGGCCAGCGGACTCGATCTGGTGCGCCTGGGAACCACCGCCACCGCCGAGGAGATCACCGATACCTCGATCACTCAGCCGTTGGTCGTCGCACTGACCCTGCTGGCCTACGACGAGCTGACCAAGCGCGGCCACCTCAACGCCAAGACCACCGTGGTCGCCGGCCACTCCGTCGGTGAGATCGCCGCCTACGCCATCGCCGGGGTCATCTCCGCCGATGAAGCCGTCGCCCTGGCCGCCACCCGTGGCGCCGAGATGGCCAAGGCCTGCGCGCTGGACCCGACCGGTATGTCCGCCGTGCTGGGCGGCGACGAGGCCGAGGTGCTGGAGCGCCTGGAGGCCCTCGAGCTGATCCCCGCCAACCGCAACGCCGCCGGACAGATCGTCGCCGCTGGCCGCATCACCGCACTGGAGAAGCTGGCCGAGGATCCCCCGGCCAAGGCGCGCGTGCGCCAGCTCGCCACCGCCGGTGCCTTCCACACCCACTTCATGGCTTCCGCGCAGGAGGCGTACGCCGCCGCAGCGGCCGCGATCCTCCCGTCTGAGCCGGTCACCACCTTGCTGTCCAACTTCGATGGCACCCCCGTCGCCTCCGGCGCCGACGCCATGGAGAAGCTGGTCAACCAGCTCACCTCCCCGGTGCGCTGGGATCTGTGCACCGAATACTTCAAGACCGCGGACGTGCAGGCCGTTGTGGAGCTGCCGCCCTCAGGTGCACTGGCCGGCATCGCGAAGCGTGAGATGCGTGGCGTCACCAACCAGGCCCTGAAATCCCTCGAAGACCTCGACGCCCTGGCCGAGCTGTAAGCGGCCAAACCACCAAGAAGTAGTACCCAGGATGGGCGGGCAGTGCCGCCCACTCATCCCGTTCCACAACACAGAGTTCACCCCAGGGCTGCACCCGCAGTCCACAACACCGAAGGGAGCCACCGAGTGGCCACCGCAGAAGAAAAAGATCGCATCGTCGCCGGTCTCGCCGAGATCATCGAAGAGGTCACCGGTATCGAGCCCTCCGAGGTCACCCTCGAGAAGTCGTTCGTCGACGACCTGGACATCGACTCGCTGTCGATGGTTGAGATCGCCGTCCAGACCGAGGACAAGTACGGCGTGAAGATCCCCGATGAGGATCTGGCCGGTCTGCGGACCGTTGGCGATGTCGTCAACTACATCGAGAAGCTCGAGCAGGAAAACCCCGAGGCCGCAGCCAACATCCGCGCGCAGCTGGAGGGCTAGGACTAGTGACAACCCCTTCCACTGCCAACGGTGGCTTCCCCAACGTCGTTGTGACGGCTCTCGCCGCAACGACATCTATCGCGCCTGACATCGAGGGCACGTGGAAGGGATTGATCGCCGGGGAGAGCGGCATCGAGGTTCTCGAAGACGAATTCGTCGAGAAGTTCGGTCTGCCCGTGTGGATCGGTGGGCACCTCAAGGAGCCCATCGACAACCACATGACCCGGTTGGAGCTTCGCCGGATGGCCTACGTGCAGCGCATGGCGCTGCTCGTAGGCCGTCAGGTGTGGCAGAACGCCGGCACGCCCGATGACATCGACAAGGACCGCCTTGGCGTCGTCATCGGTACCGGGCTCGGCGGTGGCGAGCGCATCGTCGAAACCTACGACACCATGAATGAGCATGGCATTCGCAAGGTTTCACCGCTCGCCGTCCAGATGTGCATGCCCAACGGTGCCGCCGCGGTGGTGGGCCTGGAGATCGGCGCCCGCGCGGGTGTCATCACGCCGGTGTCGGCGTGTTCCTCCGGCTCCGAGGCCATCGCACACGCGTGGCGCCAGATCGTGATGGGCGATGCCGACATGGTCGTCTGCGGTGGTGTGGAGGGCATGATCGAAGCCCTGCCGATCGCCGCGTTCTCCATGATGCGCGCCATGTCGACCCGAAATGATGAGCCGGAGAAGGCTTCTCGTCCTTTCGACAAGGACCGCGACGGATTCGTGTTCGGCGAGGCCGGCGCGCTCATGGTCATCGAGACCGAAGAGCACGCCAAGGCTCGCGGCGCGCAGATCCTGGCCCGCATCATGGGCGCCGGCATCACCTCCGACGCGTACCACATGGTGGCCCCCGGCCCCGATGGTGTGCGCGCCGGTGCGGCGATGACCCGCGCAATTCAGACAGCTGGCCTGTCCCCCAAGGACATTGACCACATCAACGCGCACGGCACGGCCACCCCAATCGGCGATGTCGCCGAGGCTAATGCCATCCACGTCGCCGGTGTGCAGCATGCCGCGGTGTACGCGCCCAAGTCGGCGCTCGGCCACTCGATTGGTGCCGTCGGCGCCCTGGAATCGGTGCTCACCGTGCTCGCACTGCGCGACGGCGTTATCCCGCCGACGCTCAATCTTGACAACCTTGATCCCGAAATCGACCTGGATGTCGTTGCGGGAGAGCCGCGTCACGGGGATTTTAAATACGCAATCAATAACTCGTTCGGATTCGGCGGGCACAACGTTGCGCTTGCCTTTGGCAAGTACTAAGCACCAGAGAGGCTCAAGATGACGATCCTGGCTCCCGAGGCCATCGACGAATCGCTCGATCCGCGTGATCCGTTGCTCCGGCTGAGCACGTTCTTCGATGACGGCACCGTCGAGCTGCTACACGAGCGTGACCGCTCGGGTGTGCTGGCCGCCGGTGGCACGGTCAACGGAGTCAGGACCATCGCCTTCTGCACCGACGGCACCGTCATGGGCGGCGCCATGGGTATCGAGGGCTGCCGCCACATCGTCAACGCCTACGACACCGCCATCGAGGAGCAGAGCCCCATCGTGGGTATCTGGCACTCCGGCGGTGCCCGTCTGGCTGAAGGGGTTTCGGCCCTGCACGCCGTCGGGCTGGTCTTCGAGGCCATGATCCGCGCCTCGGGTTACATCCCGCAGATCTCGATCGTCGTCGGCTTCGCCGCCGGCGGTGCGGCGTATGGCCCGGCACTGACCGACGTCATCATCATGGCGCCGGAGAGCCGCGTGTTCGTCACCGGACCCGACGTGGTCCGCAGCGTCACCGGCGAGGACGTCGACATGGCCACCCTGGGTGGCCCCGAGGCCCACCACAAGAAGTCGGGTGTGTGCCACATCGTCGCCGACGATGAGCTGGACGCCTACGCGCGTGGTCGCAAGCTGGTCGGGTTCTTCTGCCAGCAGGGCGTTTTCGACCGCAATCGCGCCGAGGCCGATCACACCGATCTGCGCGCGCTGCTGCCCGAGTCGGCCAAGCGCGCCTACGACGTGCACCCGATCGTCAACGCGCTGCTCGACGGGGACGACCCGTTCGAAGAATTCCAGGGCAAGTGGGCGCCGTCGATGGTTATCGGCCTGGGCCGCCTGGCCGGGCGAAGCGTCGGCGTGCTGGCCAACAACCCACTGCGTCTGGGTGGCTGCCTGAACTCCGAAAGCGCCGAGAAGGCAGCGCGTTTCGTGCGCCTGTGCAACGCCTTCGGCATTCCGCTGATCGTGCTCGTGGACGTGCCCGGTTACCTGCCCGGTGTGGGCCAGGAGTGGGGCGGCGTGGTGCGCCGCGGCGCCAAGCTGCTGCACGCGTTCGGTGAGGCCACCGTTCCGCGCGTCACGCTGGTGACCCGCAAGATCTACGGTGGTGCCTACATCGCCATGAACTCCCGCTCGCTGGGCGCCACCAAGGTGTTCGCGTGGCCGGACGCCGAGGTCGCCGTCATGGGCGCCAAGGCCGCCGTGGGCATCCTGCACAAGAAGCAGCTGGCCGCCGCCCCCGAAGAGGAGCGCGAGGCCCTGCATGAGGAGCTGGCTCTCGAGCACGAGCGGATCGCCGGTGGCGTGGATCGTGCCATCGAGATCGGCGTCGTCGACGAGGAGATCGAGCCGTCGCAGACCCGCGCGGTGCTGACCCGCGCCCTCGCCGAAGCGCCGTCACGGCGCGGCCGGCACAAGAACATCCCGCTGTGACGGTCGGCACCACGGTCACGGTCGACGGACACCGGCTGGCATATCGCCAGTTCGGTTCCGGGGACCGCGTTGTGGTGCTGTCCCACGCCTTCCTCACCTCGCACTATCTGGAACACGCCTGGGCCAAGGAATTGGCCGAGCGCGGTTTCCGGGTGATCTGCCTGGACCTGCTTGGCACCACCGCCGATGAGCGCCCGCTCGAGCCGGACCGCTACAACTCACAAGCGCTGGGCCGCCAGCTCATCGGCGCCCTGGATGCCCTGGGCATCGAGCGTGCGGTGCTCGGTGGCACCTCCGTCGGCGCGAACATCTCGGTAGAGGCGGCGGCATTGGCACCCGAGCGGGTGGCCGGGCTGCTGCTCGAGGGGCCATTCCTGGAGAACGGCATCGGCGTCGCCGGGTACCTGTGGTCGGCCGGGCTCACCTTGTTCACTCTCGGTCGGCCGCTGGTGTGGCTGGTAGGCGCGGTGGCTCGATCGTTCCCCGAAACCGAGCAGCCCACCCTGGGTCTTATTCGCTCGTTCCTGACCGCTCCGCCGTCGCGCTCGGCGGCGTTCATGAAGGGCATGCTGGTGGGCCGTATGGCACCGCCACGCGCGGTACGGCGGGCCGTTGATGCGCCCACCATGATCCTCTCGCTCACCGCCGACCCGCTGCACCCGGCGGCCGACGCGCACAATCTCGCCATCGATATCGTTGGTGCGCAAGTGGTTTCGGCTGGAACGTTGGCCACCTTGCGGTTCTGGCCGCGCCGGGTGACACCCGCGATCGTGAGCTTCCTGGTGGAGACGTTCGGCATCGACGTCGCCACGCGACAGGCCGACGCCTAGTCATCCCCCTACTGTTAGAGTGACGTTTCATTCACATAATCGACAAGGGAGTCTGGGGAATGGCACTTCGGCGCAAGAAGGCACTCAAGTTGCTTGTCGACGGTCAGCCGACCGCGACGCTCGTCACGACGAAGGTCGGGCCGAGCCTGTTTCAGCGGCTGTCGGCGCTCATCGAGAATCTGGTGCGCCTGGGCATTCGCCTCGCAGGTATCGGATTCCGGGCGGGCGGCGCCGGACTGGCAGCCACCGGTGTCGCGCATTTCATCGCGCCCCAGCCGTTCGAGTCTCTCTCCAAGGTCGCCTTCCCGGAGGACACCCGCCGCTGGGTCTACCAGAACGGCGTCACCGAGCTGCTGCTCGGCCTTGCGCTGGCATTCCGGCGCACCCGCATCGTGGGCAGCCTCGGCGGCCTCGCCTACATCGGCTTCCTGGTGAGCCGTCTGATCGGTAACGCCAACAAGAGCTGAGGTTTAACCGACTCCGCGGAGCCAGGTGACCTCGGCGCCGTCGCCGCCGCTGCGGTACGGCTCCAACGCGTCATCCCACGCGGTGCCCAGCATGTTGTCGAGTTCGGCGGTGATGCTGCCGGGGTCCGATCGCATGTCCCCGTCCAGCAGTGTGCGCAGCCGCATCTCGCTGACCATGATGTCGCCGTTGGCGCTTGTGCTACCGCTCCACATGCCCAGCTGCGGGACGTGGCTGAAGCGCTGTCCGTCCACGCCATCGCTGGCGTCCTCGGTGACTTCGAAGCGCAGCACGGGCCACGAGCGCAGGGCGTTGGCCAGGCGCGCACCCGTACCGACGGGGCCCACCCAGTTGGTGACGGCACGCAGCTGCCCCGGCATGGCTGGTTGTGCCTGCCAGCGCAGCGAGACTTCCGCCGGGCGGCTCGATGAGATCGCCGACAGGGTCGACGACAAAGCCCACTCGACGTGCGGGCACACCGCAGCCGGAGAGGCATGGACATACACCACGCCGGTTGTCGAGTCGGCGAACTGAGGCGACGCGTGCATTCGTAGTGCTCCTTTGTCTTCGACGAGGACGTCTTCCCCAACGACTCGCGAAGCTTTCAGAGCGTGTTACCGAATTACACCAATGTGCCTTGTGACACCATTGTGCCCTGTGGTGCGCGTGTTGCGCCAGTCCCAGAGCCCAATTTGAGGTAACGGCTTCCTGAGAGTTTGAGAACCCCTACCCGAATTCGGCCAGCACGGCGTCGGAGAGCTGTGGCCACAGCTGGTTGGCCCAACCGTCAAAGGGCCTGTCGGTCAGCACGACGAGTGCCAGATCGGCGATCGGGTCCACCCACAAAAACGTGCCGGACTGCCCGAAGTGGCCGTAGGTGGCCGGTGAATTCTCAGTACCGGTCCAGTGCGGAATCTTGGTGCTCTTGATCTCAAAGCCCAGGCCCCAGTCGTTGGGACGCTGCACGCCGTAGCCGGGCAGCACCCCGTCCAATCCCGGGAAGACGACGTTCGTCGCACGCTGATGCGTCTCGGCCGTCACAAGACGCGGACGCAGCAGCTCACCGGCAAAGGCCACCAGGTCCACGACGGTGGACGCTCCCCCGTACCCGGCGGTGTCTGCTCCGCCGGGCAACACCGTGTGCCCCATACCAAGTGGCTCGAACACCGCCTCACGAAGGTACTGACCGAACTCGATGGTGGACCCGGCCTGCACCGTATGCGCCAGCACCGCGAAGCCGTAGTTCGAATACACCCGGCGAGTACCGGGCTTGGCTATGACAGCGTCAGAGAGCAGCGACAGCCCCGAAGCGTGCGCCAGCAGATGTTCGACGGTCGAAGCGGGCGGGCCGGCCGGCGTCGCAAGCTCCACGGCACCTTCCTCCAGCGCCACCTGTGCGGACCGGGCCACCAATGGTTTGGTGACCGATGCGAGTGCGAATTGGTGCGTGACAGGGCCGGTTTGGGCCCTTATCCCCTCCGGCCCCACTACCGCGGCGGCGACGGTGGGTACTGGCCAATCGGCGACGAGGTCGAGGGCACCCATGCCTGGGACTGTAGCGTCTGACGCATGTCTCAAACTGTGCGCGGTGTGATCGCTCGGTCGGTGAAGGCTCCGGTGGAATTGGTGGACATCGTGGTTCCCGACCCGGGCCCCGGTGAGGTTGTGGTGAAGGTGCAGGCGTGCGGCGTCTGCCACACCGATCTGACCTACCGCGAGGGCGGTATCAACGACGAGTTCCCGTTCCTGTTGGGCCATGAGGCGGCCGGAATCGTGGAGACGGTCGGCGAGGGCGTCACCACTGTCGAGCCGGGCGATTTCGTGATCCTGAACTGGCGTGCGGTGTGCGGAGTGTGCCGGGCCTGCAAGCGCGGACGCCCGCAGTACTGCTTCGACACGTTCAACGCGACCCAGAAGATGACGTTGACCGACGGCACCGAGCTGACCCCCGCCCTGGGCATCGGCGCGTTCATCGAGAAGACGCTGGTGCACGCCGGTCAGTGCACCAAGGTCGACCCGACCGCCGATCCGGCCGTGGTCGGCCTGCTGGGGTGCGGTGTGATGGCCGGCTTGGGTGCAGCCGTCAACACCGGCAACGTCGGGCGCGATGACTCGGTCGCGGTCATCGGATGCGGCGGGGTCGGGGACGCCGCGATCGCCGGGGCCAAGCTGGCCGGGGCACGCAAGATCATCGCCATCGATACCGACGACACCAAACTGGCCTGGGCCAAGGACTTCGGAGCCACCGACACCATCAACGCCCGCACGGTCGAGGACGTGGTGACCGCGGTGCAAGAACTCACCGGCGAGTTCGGTGCCGATGTCGTGATCGATGCGGTGGGCCGCCCGGAAACCTGGAAGCAGGCGTTCTACGCCCGCGATCTGGCGGGCACCGTCGTGCTGGTGGGGGTGCCCACCCCCGACATGAAACTCGAGATGCCGCTCATCGACTTCTTCTCCCGCGGCGGATCGCTGAAGTCCTCCTGGTACGGCGACTGCCTGCCCGAACGGGACTTCCCCACCCTGGTCAGCCTGTACCAGCAGGGCCGCCTGCCCCTGGATCGCTTCGTCACCGAACGCATCAGCATCGGCGATATCGAAGAAGCCTTCGAGAAAATGCATCACGGGCAGGTGCTGCGCTCGGTGGTCGTGCTCTAACGGCGGATCAGTGCTGGGGATCTAACATCCCGCGCGAGCTTTTCACCTTGTACAGCTCGTAATCTGCCTGTTGGACAAGCGAATCCAGGTCAATTCCGCCTCCGGTTCGAGATTGCCAGGCCGCGCCAACGCTGACGCTCCACGAGTCGATGCCCGCGCGCGGCGTGCTCACGCGACGCACGGTGCTCTCGATGTCCTCGGCACGTCCGGGAAACGCGACGACCAGGAACTCGTCACCGCCGATGCGTGCGGCGATTTCGCCGACCCGCGTGCGCGCGGTAAGCATGGCTGCCACTGCCTTCAATATCTCATCGCCGGCGCCGTGGCCGCGAGTGTCGTTGAGTTCCTTGAGTCCGTCCACATCCATCAGCACCACAACGACGTTGACGGCATCGATGCGGTCTTGGTGCAGCAGGTCGATCGCGGTGGTCACCCCCCGACGGTTCAACAGGCCCGTCAGCGGATCGCGGTTCGCCGAGACCGCCGCAGCCAGGATCGAGTCGCGGCCTCCTTCGAGAACCACTTGGATGATGGCCGGCATCAGCACCACCGCGGCCAGTGCGGGTGCACCGTAAGTGAACTGCGAGGACCAGGTCGCACCGTCGACCAGGATGTTCATGGTTACCAGCACTCCGAACAATGCCAGGGCGAAGCCGCAGTGGATCACCAATGCGCGTCTACCCAGGAAAAATGTGGGAAGAAGCCCCACCAGGCTCAGGTATACGACCGCGGAAAGCCTGGCAGTCGGGTCGGAAAATGTGGCCGCCGCTATCGCCAGGGTGACGTCCGCCCAGATGACAAACGCGACCATGCCGCGCCGGCTCGGCCAGGGAAACATGATCCAGCACAGGCCGACGATTACCGCTACGGCGGCCGCGATGGCCTGAATACTGCGTGGCCACACACCCTGTGGGCCCAACGGGATGAACTGAGTAGCCCCAGCAAACAGCACGATCGAGAAGCACAAGACCCCGATGCCAACCTTGAGCTGCCTCAACTGCCCCGCGCCTCGAAGCGCATCGGTAACCAGCAGGTACTGAAACCCTGGCTCTAGCTGTTGCCGATTTTGCACACCCGATTATGGACCTTGCAATCACCATGAGCGGGTGCCTTTCGCACATAAGATCGCGCGCCGATAGTGGCGGCATGACGACACGACATGGGCGCGAGGCGGCCATCATCGGCGCGGGACAGACTGGCGCCACGGCCGCATTGGGGCTGCTGGACAATGGTTTTGACGTCACGATCTACAGCGACCGGGACCAGCGAAGTTTGCGTGAGGACGTGCCGGCCACCGGCACCGCACTGATATTCGGCGAGGCCCAACGTGCCGAGGCTAGCCTGGGGCTGACCAGCTACCTGGAGCCCGGGCCAACCTCCACCGGACTCAGCGTGCGCCTGGTCGACGGCAGCGAACCCGGCCGCCCCGAGGTCATCGCCTTCGATGCCGACTTCGACGGCGGCACGCAGGGTGTCGCCGTCGATACCCGACTCAAGGCCGATGATCGCCTCGTCCAGTTCCAGGAGCGCGGCGGACGTCTCGTGGTGCAGCAGGTGGATCCGGAAAGGCTCGACGCCATCGCGGGCGCCCACGACCTGACCCTGGTGGCAACCGGCCGCGGCGGGTTGTCCTCGCTGTTCCCGGTGGACGCTTCCCGCACGGTGTATGACCGTCCCCAGCGCCGGCTGCTGATGCTGACCGTTGCGGGTCTGGGACATGGGCCCGACGTCTTCGCGCACCGGGGACCCGCCGGTGGACGCCACAGCGCGTTCTCGTTCATCACCGATCAGGGCGAGGCATGGTGGGGACCCTACTTGCACAAGGACGCCGGACCGTCGTGGTCGTTCCTCACCTGGGCCAAGCCCGGTAGCGACTGGGAACGGCGCTACTCGGCCGTCGACAGCGCCGCCTCCGCACTACAGACCGTTACTGACGTGCATCGCGAGTACATCGACTGGGATCTCCCGGAGGTGTTGTCGCTCAACGTCATCGAGGAAGATCCGCATTCATGGATCACCGGCGCCGTCACCCAGCTGGTGCGGCACGGAGTAGGACACACCGCCAGCGGACATCCCGTGGCGGCGCTTGGCGACACCGCGGTGGCCTACGACCCGATCGCCGGTCAGGGCGCACAGGGCGGCCTGGTGCAGGCAGCCGCGCTGGTTCACAAGGCCGCCGCACACGACGGCCCCTTCGACACCGCCTGGCTCACTGCGGCTTTCGAGGAGTTCTACGACCGGCGGGCACGTGCCGCGCAGCTGGTGACCCGCCTGTATCTCGGCGACGACGAGCTGCACGATTACGGCGATCTGTTCTTCGCGGCGGGCCACGTGCACGAGGGATTCGCGTCCAAACTCTTCAGCCTGCTCGATGATCCGAAGCCGTTCGAGAAGGTCACCTCGATCGAGGCAGCCAAGGAACTCATCACCGAGTGGGCGGGGGAACCCGCCGATGCCATCCTGGAGCGGTTCTCCCCCGCCGGACGGTTCGCCCGATCCGGACTGGTGCGCGCCGCTTAACGCTGCGCCGGGCGGTACGCGGTAACCACCACCGAGCCACCCAGTCCGATGTTATGTTGCAGCGCCACACCATCCTTGGTGGCCGCGCCCGCGACCTGACGCTTGTCGGCCTGCCCGCGTAGCTGCCAGTTCAGTTCCGCGCATTGGGCCAGCCCCGTGGCGCCCAGCGGATGCCCCTTGGAGATCAAGCCACCCGACGGGTTGACCACCCACTTGCCGCCAAAGGTGGTGTCCTCGTTGTCGATCAGCTTGCCGGCCTCGCCTTGCTCACAGAATCCGAGCGCCTCGTACACCAGGACCTCGTTGGCCGAGAAGCAGTCGTGCAGCTCCACCACGTCGATATCCTCCGGGCCGATCTGCGCCTGCTCGTAGACGGCGGCGATGGCCGCCTTGTTCATGTGTGCGCCGACGATGCCCGCCGCGGTGCCGTCGAAGGTGTCGGCCCGGTCGGTGACGGTGGCCTGTCCGACGATCTCGACGGCTTGATCGGCGAGTCCGTGCTTGTCAACGAACTCCTCGCTAGCCACGATGGCTGCCGCCGACCCGTCCGAGGTGGGCGAGCACTGCAGCTTGGTCAACGGCGCCACAATGCTCCGCGACGACAGGATATCTTCCAGTGAGTACTCGTCCTGAAACTGGCTGTACGGGTTGTTCACCGAGTGCTTGTGGTTCTTGTAGCCGATCCACGCCAACTGCTCGGCGGTCAGGCCGTACTCGCGCATGTACTCCTCGGCGGCAGCGGCGAACATCCATGCGGTCATTGGCATCTGCGGTGGGGTCAGTTCACCGAGACGGTTGATCTGCGGCATCAAGGGTGACTCGCGGTCGGTGTATTTCATGCTCAGCGAGCCGCGTTCCATCTTCTCGAAACCGGCGGCCAGCACCACGTCCGATTGACCGCTCCGAATGGCGTTGGCCGCCATGAACAGTGCGGTCGATCCCGTCGAGCAGTTGCTGTTGACGTTGTAGATCGGGATTCCGGTGTGGCCCAGCTCGTAGAGAGCGCGATGCCCGGAGCACGAATCCCCGTAGACGTTTCCGACGAAGGCCTGCTCAATCTGTTCGTAGCGCACACCGGCGTCATCGAGTGCCTTGGTTCCACTCTCCTTGACCATGGCCGGATAGTCCCAGCCCTCACGGCTTCCGGGTTTCTCGAACTTCGTCATGCCGACGCCGACGACGAAAACCTTGTTCTGCTGCTTCATTGCGGCTCCTTACCGTGCCGGGTCACAGAGACCGCGAGATGAGTTCTTTCATGATTTCGCTTGTGCCACCGTAGATTTTGTTGACGCGTGCGGCGGCGTACGCGCGGGCGATCGGGTACTCCATCATGTAGCCGTATCCGCCAAAGAACTGGACACACCGATCGACCACCGCGACCCCCTTGTCGGTGGCCACCAGCTTGGCCATCGAAGCCGTTGCGGGATCGTTGACACCGTCGATGTAGTTCTGGATGCACCAGTCGACGGTTGTCTTGATGGACAGCACCTCGGCCTTCAACTCGGCCAGCTGAAACCTGGTGTTCTGAAACTTGATGAGCGGCTGGCCGAATGCCTGACGCTCCTTGGTGTACTTGATCGACTCCAGTACCGCGGCCTCGGCCATACCGGCGTTCCCCGACGCGATGATGAGGCGCTCGCGCGCCAGCTGGGTCATGAGTTGGATGAACCCCTGTCCGTCTTCCTCGCCGAGCCGGTTGGCCACCGGCACCCGCATATCGCTGAAGAACAGCTCGCGGGTGTCCTGCCCGTGCTGCCCCACCTTCTCCAGCACCCGGCCGCGCTCGAATCCGGGTAAGTCCTTGGTCTCGGCGACGATGAGCGATATCCCCTTGGCCCCCTGGGACGGATCGGTCTTGGCCACGATCACCAGCAGGTCGCAATGGGTACCGTTGGAAATGAACGTCTTCGAGCCATTGATCACATAGTGGTCGCCATCCCGGACCGCGCTGGTGCGCACTCCTTGCAGATCCGAACCCGTTCCGGGCTCGGTCATCGCGATGGCCAGCACCAGATCGCCGCTGATGATGCCGGGCATCCAGCGGGCCTTCTGCTCGGTGTTGCCGTAGGTGTTGATGTAGTGCGCGACGATCGGTGAGTGCACGCCCCAGCCCGTCGCGGTGTCCTGGGCCAGTGCCAGCTCCTCGGCGACCACCGCCGAAAATCCGAAATCGCCTCCGGCACCGCCGTATTCCTCGGGCAGGTCCAGGCCAAGCAGGCCGGCGTCGCCCAGCTTGTTCCAGAACTCACGGTCAACCTGATGCTGGGCACTCCAGCGTTCCTGGTTGGGCGTGGACTCCTTGCGCAGGAACTCTGCGGCATGCTTGCGCAGGTCGCGGTGCGCATCGGTCTCCCAGGACGCGCGATACGCCGGGAAAAGTGCAGACATCTTTCAGTGACCTCCTCGTCGAGACAATACAAGTGTATCGTTTCAGATTCGTTTGTAAAGGGGTGCGGTACAATGAGGCTTATGGCAAACCCGCGCGCGACTGAAGAGGACCTGACCGCGAAGGCGCGCATTCGCAATACCGCGCTGGATTTGTACGCCCAGTACGGCGAGGAGCGAATTTCGTTGCGCGCGGTCGCATCCGCGGCAGGGGTGACACTGGGCCTGGTGCAACACCATTTCAAGACCAAGGCCGGCTTGCGTCAGGCCGTCGATCAGCTGGTGGTCGACTACCACGTCGAAGCACTGCGCTCGGTCGACGAAGAGAAGGACCCGCGCAAGCTCGCCGCGGCCCGCGACGCCGCCGTCGTCGCGATGCTCAAGGCCAATCCCCCGATCGTGAACTACGTACGCCGGGCCGTACTCGAGCCTTCCGAAGAACAGCTGAGCCTGCTGACCGCGCTGATTCAGCTGACCCGCGACGAGGTGGCCACACTCCGCGAGGAAGGCATGGCCCCCACCGAACGCCCCGAATCCACTCAGGTTGTGTCCGTGATGGTTCGGCAGATGGGCGCACTGCTACTGCAGCCGCTGATCGACGCGGTATGGGACCGGCTGGAGCACGGAGACACCCCCAAACCCACGCTATCCATCAAAGTGCTCGACTAACCGCCGCCCCAAGCGGTTACGGTACTGCAGTGACGTCACGCAGCCCCGGCTATCGGCCCACCGACGACGAGCTACTCGATCTGGTGTTATCCGTTGTGGCCGAACAGGGTTGCGGGACAGTCACTATGGATCAAATAGTGGCGTCCGGCCAGGTGACCAAACAGACGCTCTACGCACATTTCGGCTCCAAGGACGGACTCCTCATCCGGCTCGTCGGACGCGAGGCCAACCTGATGCGCGCGATCTTCGACGACGTGTCGATGCCGGAAAACCTCGACCTGAACGACCCGACAGCATCACTGAGCGCGGCCCTGGAGCCGTTCTTCAACCATGCGGCCGCTCGGCCCTTGGGCATGCAATTGCTGGCCGATTCCACGGCGCCCCGGGTTCCCGGGTTCGACGAACAGGTGCTCACCGACGCCGTGTCCCGCATCATGTCCATCTTCCAGCTCGGGGATCCGGCGCAGGACGAGGCCGCGGCGCATCGGCGCCTGCTGCTGGCGACCATGAGCGCACGGGCGATCATGTCGGGAGTGCTGACCGCGATCACCCACCACATCGACCCTGCGGTGGCGGTGCGCACGTGCGCGACCTTCATCATCGCGGGGGTCTCGGCCGCCTATCCGGCCGCACTGCCCACGGACTCGTAGCCACCGGATTCCATCCTTGCCATACCCATTCATTGGGTCTACCGTCGAGCTTGACTCTACGTTCTAGCTTCAATGATGCAGCCAAAGGATGTCGACATGGAAATAGATCTACTTTCGGACGAGCACGTGCTCCCGGTCGATCGGGAGACGACAGCAACCGGCCTCCAGGTCACCGGTGAGATACCGAAGTTCCTGAACGGACGTTACGTCCGGACCGGTCCCAATCCCCTTCCCGGGCAATATAACCCCAACAACTACTCGGTATTCGGTGCGACCGGCGACGGCATGGTGCACGGCGTGCGGCTGCGCGATGGCCGCGCCGAGTGGTACCGGAGCCGGTGGGTGCGCACACCGAAGGTATCCAGACTGCTCGGCGAGAAGCCGAAACCGGCCAACTATCGCGCCGGCGTGACGACCGTGTCCCCACAGACCAACGTGTTTGGTTTCGCCGGCAAGACGATCGTCAGCGCCGAGGGCGGTCTGGCGCCCTATGAGCTCAACGATGAACTCGAGACCGTCGGAACCTGCGATTTCGGCCGCACGCTAGAAGGCGGATACACCGGGCATCCCAAGCTGGATCCTGTCACCGGCGAGTTGCACGCAGTCACCTACCAACTCGTCGGACCGGCGGTGGCGCGTTATGTGGTGATCGGCCCGGACGGCACGGTACGCAAGAGTGTGCCACTGGACGTGCCGGGCAGGCCATTGCTGCACGACATCGCCCTGAGCCAGAACTACGTGATGATCTTCGACTGCCCGCTGGTGATCGACCTCAACCTCCTGACTCGAAAGGTCGCACCCGCGTCGGCACCGTCGTTCATCACCCGGATGGCGGCAGGGCTCCTCGGCCGGTTCGAGCCGCCCGCGTTGCTCGGTCCGCTGGTGGCCCGCGTACCCCTACCCAAGACCGCCGAGTTTCCCCTGCGCTGGAAAGCCTCCCATCCCAGCCGAATTGGCGTGATACCCCGCCAGGGGCCCGCGACGGTGCGCTGGTTCGAGATCGAACCCTGCTATGTGTTCCACACCCTCAACGCACACGAAGAGGACGGCACCATCGTCATCGACGCCTGCCGGATCACCGGACCCGAGGACGACTCGGAGTACAACATCGCCGACGTGCTGGGGACGGGACGCCCACGGCTGCACCGGTGGGAGGTCGACCTGGAGACCGGCGTGGTCAAGGAATCATGGACCGACGAACGGCTCCAGGAGTTCCCCATGGTCGACCCGCGCCGGGTCAGCCTGCCGCACCGATACGGCTTCACCACGAGCGTCGGCGACACCGATATCGACACCTTGCAAAGCCTCGATGACGCCCGTGCCTCACTGATCCGTTACGACCTCACCGGAGGTGGCACCACCGAACACAAGCTGGAGGCCGGACACATACCCGGCGAGTTCTCGCCCGTGCCGCGTTCCGCGGATGCCGAGGAAGGCGACGGGGTGCTGATCGGATACGAGTATGACCGCAGCACTCAACTCAGCAACATGCTGATCGTCGACGCTCAGTCAATGGAAAATATTGCGACCGTTCACCTTCCGGCGCGCATACCCTTCCAGTTCCACGGCAACTGGATACCGGCCTAGCCCTCGGCTGCCACGATCCGCACGCCGTCCCTGCCGGAGGCCAGTAGGTCCTGCAGCACCTTCTCGACGACCTGCAGATCGGCATTGCTGTAGCGCTGCAAGAAGTCGCGCACGCCATGCTCCATCTCCTCGTGCAAGGTGCTGTGCACGTCGACGACGATGCCGCCGTCGGCGGTCAGGATGAGCTCGATCTCCTTGCGGTTACCGGGAATCGGCACACGCTCAACCCAGCCCGCGTCCACCAGCCGCTGCACGTGCTTGGACACCGTGCCCTTGAGCTGGCCCGAGCGCGCCGCCAGACCCACCACACTCACCGGCCCCTCGGCAATCGCCGCCAGCAGATGTAGCGACAGCGTCGGCAGCGTCCTGACAAGGTGCTCCATCCGGTGCGGGCACCGCTGCGCCATGAAATCGCGTTCGGCATCGGAATCCTCGTCCGGTTCGAACTTGTCCCCCACCGCACCCACCAGCGTGTTGATGCTGGTGATCAGCGCCGACTTGGTTTTCATGGAAACCATATTGCCATCCGGCGGCACGCGCCGTACATTGTTCATATGGTTTCGATGGAAACCATATCTACAGAAACTTTGAGGAGCGCGCCATGAAGGCAGCAGTCGTGCATGAATGGGGGCAGCAGCCCGCCTACACCGACTTCCCGGACCCGCAGCCCACCGACGGCACCGAGGTCGCCACCGTGGAGGCCTCGGCCCTGACCAACCTGACCCGGGCCGTCATCTCCGGAAAGCACTACAGCAGCAAGGAGATCAGCCTTCCCGCGATCGCCGGAGTCGACGGTGTCGCCCGGCTGGCCAACGGCAAGCGGGTGTACAGCGGATCGCTCGCACCGTACGGGATGATGGCCGAACGCACCGTCGTGTACCCGGCCGGTGCCGTCGAGGTGCCCGAGCACGTCGATTCGGTGACCGCCGCCGCGATCCCCAACCCGGGAATATCGGCCTGGTTGGCCCTGTCCCATGGCGCCGCCGTGCAGCCCGGCCAGCACGTGCTGGTGCTCGGAGCCACCGGGGTGACCGGCTCGCTGGCGGTGCAGCTCGCGAAATCGGTGTTCGGCGCCGGGCACGTGACGGTCGCGGGCCGTAACGCCGAGCGGTTGGACTGGCTGCGCACGGTGGGAGCCGACGATGTCATCACGCTGGGCAGCGATGACCTCACCGAGAGCATCACCGCGCGGCACGCGGCGCACCCGTTCGATGCGGTGCTGGATTACTTGTGGGGCTCCCCCGCCGAGCAGACCCTGAATGCGTTGGCGGCCAGTCACCCGTCGGCACATTTCCATGCTACCCGCTTCGTGCAGATCGGCGCGATGACCGGGGAGACAATCAGCGTGAATGCTTCCACCTTGCGCAGCACCGGCATCACGTTGTCCGGTGTCGGGATCGGCAGCGTGCCGCCCGAGGCCCTGATGCAGGCGCGCGCCGAGGCCTTGCCGAAGCTGTTCGCCATGGTCGACGGCGGTGACCTGCAGCTACAGACGCTGGCCCGGCCGCTGGCCGATATCGAGACCGTTTGGGCGGCAAAGGAGCCGTCCGGGGTGCGAGTGGTGGTCACCCCCCAGTAACCTCCCGGTCGCCTATTTCCGGTTTTCCCGTGCGCCATTCGATGGCACGGTGTTGACATGACGCACTCTGCCGAGCTTGACCATGACGAGCACTCCCGCACCGGCCTGAACGCCGACACTCTGCAGAGAGCCATCATCGATCATCTGCGGTACTCGATCGGGCGTCCGGCAAGCGTGCTCACCCCCGCGCACTACTACCGCGCCCTGGCACTCGCGGTCCGAGATCGCATGCAGCAGCGCTGGATTGCCAGCATGCAGACCTACCTGGACCTGAGCCGCAAGGTGGCGGTGTATCTGTCGGCGGAGTTCCTGATGGGGCCGCAGCTGGGCAACAACCTGCTGAACCTGCAGATCGAGCAGCAGGCGCGCGATGCCCTCTCGGCCCTGGGCCAGGACCTCGACGAGGTGCTCGAGTGCGAGGAAGAGCCGGGTCTGGGCAACGGCGGCCTGGGCCGGCTGGCGGCCTGCTACATGGACTCGCTGGCCACCCTGGATCGCCCCGCGATCGGCTACGGCATCCGGTACGAGTACGGGATCTTCGATCAGGAGATCCGCGACGGGTGGCAGGTCGAGAAGACCGACAACTGGCTCGACAACGGAAACCCTTGGGAGATCGCCAAACCCGACCTGAACTTCATCGTCGGGTGGGGCGGCCACACCGAGCAGTACCTGGATGAGGACGGAAACTTCCGGGCGCGCTGGGTCCCGCAGCGCTTTCTCAAGGGCATCCCGTACGACACCCCCATCCAGGGCTACGGCGTGAACACCTGCAACACGCTGACGCTGTGGAGCGCCCGCGCCGTGCAGTCCTTCGAGCTGGACGCCTTCAATGCGGGCGACTACTACAAGGCCGTCGAGGACGAGGTGTCCTCCGAAACCGTGACCAAGGTGCTCTACCCCAATGACGAACCCGAGGCCGGCAAGCGGCTGCGGCTGC
This sequence comes from Mycobacteroides sp. H001, assembly GCF_001440005.1. NCBI lineage: Bacteria > Bacillati > Actinomycetota > Actinomycetes > Mycobacteriales > Mycobacteriaceae > Mycobacteroides > Mycobacteroides sp. H001. Next base: position 93,009 of record NZ_LJYH01000038.1, on the reverse strand, counting down.
TGCAGCAGCACTTCTTCGTCTCCTGCTCGCTGCAGCGTGTGCTGCACATCCTGGAGGATGTGGCCGAGCGCCCGGTCAATGAGCTCGCCGAGCAATTCGCCCTGCAGCTCAACGACACTCACCCGTCCATCGGCGTCGCGGAGTTGATGCGGCTGCTGGTCGACGAGCGCGGCCTGGGCTGGGACGAGGCCTGGGAGATCACGGTAGCGGCCTTCGGGTACACCAACCACACCCTGCTGCCCGAGGCGCTGGAAACGTGGCCGCTGGGACTGTTCGCCGAATCGCTGCCCCGGCACCTGGAGATCATCTACGAGATCAACCGCCGCTTCCTGGACGAGGTCCGCTCCCGCTTCCCCGGTGATGACGCCCGGGTGCGGCGCATGTCGCTCATCGGCGAGGAGGGCGGCAAGAGTGTGCGGATGGCGCACCTGGCCACCGTCGGGAGCCACGCCGTCAACGGAGTAGCCGCGCTGCATTCGGAGCTGCTCAAGGAGAGCGTGCTCAAGGACTTCTACGAGCTGTGGCCGGAGCGGTTCAGCAATAAGACCAACGGGGTGACGCCGCGCCGGTTCCTGGCGCTGGCCAACCCGGGCCTGCGCGAGCTGCTCGACGACGCCATCGGCGAGGGCTGGATCTCCGACCTGGAGCGGCTGCGCGAGCTGGAACCGTACGCCGAGGACTCGTCGTTCCGGATGCAGTGGCGAGAGGTCAAGCGCCTCAACAAGGCCCGGCTCGCCGAGTACGTGCTGGCGACCACCGGGGTGGATCTGGATCCCAACTGGATGTTCGACATCCAGGTCAAGCGAATCCACGAGTACAAGCGTCAGCACCTCAACGTGCTGCACATCGTGACGCTGTACCACCGGCTCAAGCAGAACCCGGAGCTGCGGATCGCCCCGCGCGCCTTCATCTTCGGAGGCAAGGCCGCACCGGGATACTTCATGGCCAAGCGGATCATCAAGCTCATCAATGCGGTGGCCGAGACAGTCAACAACGACCCGCACGTCAGTCAGTACCTCAAGGTGGCGTTCCTGCCCAACTTCAACGTCAAAAGCGCGCACCTGATCTATCCGGCAGCCGATCTCTCGGAGCAGATTTCGACGGCGGGCAAGGAAGCCTCGGGCACCGGGAACATGAAGTTCATGCTCAATGGGGCGCTGACCATCGGCACGCTCGACGGCGCCAACGTCGAGATGCGCGAGGAGGCAGGCCCCGAGAACTTCTTCCTGTTCGGGCTGACCGTGGACGAGGTACAGCGCCTGGTGCACGAGGGATACCGGCCGGAGGACTTCGTCGAACTCAACGACGAACTCCGCGCCGTGCTGGATCTGATTGCCAGCGGCCATTTCTCGGGTGGAGATCCGTCGGTGTTCGCGCCGATCGTGGACTCGCTGCGTAGCCACGACCCGTTCCTGGTGCTGGCCGACTATTCCTCGTACATCGAATGCCAGCAGCGGGTGTCCGACGCCTGGCACGACGTGACGGCGTGGACGCGGATGTCGATCCTCAACACCGCACGCGGTGGCAAGTTCTCCTCGGACCGAGCCATCGCCGAGTACTGCGAGCAGATCTGGGGCGTGCAGCCGGTCACCGTGCAGGTGTAGGCACTGCCGGGTTGGGCATCTAGTGTTGGGGAGTGACAAGCTTCGTCGCTCCCCAGTGGGACAGTTCGGCTTTGGTGGTCATCGATGTGCAGGCGGAGTTCGTCTCCGGCGCCATGGCGGTGCCCGGGACCGCTGATCGAATTCCCGCGCTCGGTCGGCTGATCGCCGCCTTCCGCCAGGCCGGTCGGCCGATCGTGCACGTGGTGCGGCTCTATGTACCGGGCGGCACCGACACCGATCTGCCCCGTCGCGCAGACATTCTCGCCGGCCGCGAGGTGGCCGCACCCGGCACCGACGGTTCCCAGATCCCCGTCGAGCTGCTGCCACACGATGCTCAACTGGACTCAGAGCTGCTGTTGGCAGGCGGGTTTCAGGAAGTCGGCCCCGCGGAGCACATTGTGTTCAAGCCCCGCTGGAGCGCCTTCTACCGGACCGAGCTGGAGCAGCACCTGCGTGACCGGGGTGTTTCGACCGTCGTGGTGGCGGGCTGCAATCTGCCGAACTGCCCGCGCGCCACGCTGTTCGACGCCTCCGAGCGGGATTACCGCGCGGTGCTCGTCGAGGACGCCACCTCGCAGGTCACGCCCGAGCGCCTGCACGATCTGACACTCATCGGAGTGAACGTCTCCGACGTGGCGTCGGTGGAACAGGAGCTGGCGCGGGTCTGAGGGCGCCCAGGGATTCCCGGGACATGCCGCTAGTGCCCGCGTCTATGCGACAACTTTCGCGGCGGTGCCGGTTTGTCGCATAGACGTGGGCACATCGAAGTGCCTTTCTCCGACCGATTCCCCGCTCAGCCTCAGGAGAATCCGTCGATCTGGGAGAGCACCCGCATCATCACCTCGTCGGCGCCGCCGCCGATACTGAGCAGACGCTGATCCCGGAAGAACCGCGATGTCCACGTCTCGGTCATGTACCCCATGCCGCCGTGCACCTGCAGGCACCAGTCACCGGCCTCGCGAACCAACGGTCCGGCGGTGAGCTTGGCGATGGTGACCTTGCGGGTCACGTTCTCCCCCGCCATGTACCGGCCGGCGATGTCGCGGTTGTAGACCTCCAGCATGTCGGCCCGCGCGGCCAGCCCCGCGTACTGATAGGCCAGATGCTGATTCTTGGTCAGTGGCTTGCCAAACACGTGGCGCGCCAACGCGTATTCCTTGGTGCGCTGCAACGCCCTGTTCACGCTCGCGGGTATGCCGTAGGCACCGAACATGCGCTCCATGACGAACTGCGACATCTGCTGCTGGAACCCGCGGCCGATCTCGCCGATGGTGTTGGACACCGGCACCCGCACGTCGTCGAAGGTGATCAGACCGGTGTCGGAGGCGTGCATGCCCAGTTTGTCGAGCTTGCGCACCTGGTACCCGGGCGTCTTGGTGGGGACGATGATCTGGCTCATCCCCGCGTATCCGCCCTCATCGGAGGTGCGGGCCAGCACACACAGCCAGTCGGCCTGAACCGAGTTGGTGATGAACATCTTTGAGCCGTTGATCACCCAGTCGTCGCCGTCGCGGCGGGCGTGGGTCTTGATGCCGGCCACATCGGATCCGGCGTCGGGCTCGGTTACCGCAATCGCGGCGATCTGCTCGCCCTGCAGCGCCGGTACCAGGAATTCGCGCTTGAGCTCATCGGTGCCGTGCTTGTGCAGCGAGGGCGTCGCCATCGCGATGTGCACCCCGAAGGCCATCGGGAAAGAGCCGTGATCCACCCGGCCCAATTCCTCGGCCAGCACCAGCGTGAAGAGGTGATCGGCGCCCTGTCCGCCGTATTCGGGGTCGTACTCGAGGCCGACCAGCCCCAGTTTGGCCATATCGGCGATCACGTCGTGCAGCGGCATCATCTGCTCGCGTTCCCACTCGTCGACGTGGGGGTTGATCTTCTCTTCGATGTACCGGCGGACGGTACTGCGGAAATCGTCGTGCTCGGACGAGAACGTCATCGGTCTCTCCTTCATGGGATGTGAGGTCCCATCTTGCCTCAGCCGAGCGAGCTAACATGGTGGAGGAGGTTCGTCATGCGGTTCGCAGCAGTGGTGATGTCGGCGGTGATGGCGCTGTCACTTGCGCCGATAGCCGCCGCGGACCCCAACTGGCCGGTGGCCGGATCCGGCTCGGCCAGCGAAACCATCTCGGCGCTGGAAAGTCAGGGGTACGAGGTCCAGATCAATTGGGTGAACGGCAACACCCTGACCCCGCTGGTGTACTGCACCGTCAACGGGATCAACAACCCCGACCGCTCGGGCACGCAGGTGAAAGCCAATACGACGGTGTATGTCGACGTGTCCTGCCCCAACTACTGGGATGTGGGCGACTAAAGCCCGACCTCGGTCCAGGCCTCGTCAACTGCGCTCGCGGGTGAGTCGGCACCGGGGCGGGCCGCCGCGATCTGCCGGGTGAGTTTGGCGAAAGCCTTGAACGTCATGTTCTTGCGGGCCTTCGGGCTGGTCAGCGCCTCGTACCAGACCGTCCCCACCGCTTCCCAGGATTTGGCGCCGTGTTTGGTCGCCGCCAGGTAGAACGCGTGGTTGGGGATGCCGCTGCCGTCATGCGGATCACTGCCGGGCACATAGTCGCGATAGTGAGCCGGTTGCGGTGAGAGGCAGTGCTCGGCAGCGGGATCGGCGAGATCCCGCAGGCAGGTGTAACCCTTGGCGAGGGCCCGCGGACCCAGGATGTCCTTGCCGATCAGCCAGTCGGCCTTATCCGCGCTCTGGCCTGCTTGCCACTGCCGGAACATCGAACCGAAGACATCCGAGACACTCTCGTTCAATGCCCCGGCCTCGTTCTCGTAGTTCAGACCTGCGGTGAATTGCGTAACCCCATGTGTGAGTTCATGACCGATCACATCGTTGGCCTTGGTGAAGTCCAGAAACAACTGCCCGTCACCGTCGCCGTAGGCCATCTGCGAACCGTTCCAGAACGCGTTGGCGTACTTGACGCCGTAGTGGACCGACGAGATCAGCGTCATGCCGGCGTTGTCAACGGAGTTGCGCCCGAAGCACTCCCGGTAAAACCGCACGACGTCAGCCGTTTCGGTGAACGCCCGCTGGACGGTGGCGTCCTTGGATGTGGCCGGATCGGCCACGGCGACACCCGGCAGCGAGGTGGTCTGCCGGCAATCGAACACCGGTGTTTCGGGGACCTTGGCCAGTGCCGTGATGGCTGCGCTGATGGTATTACCGCTTGCCGTCCGGGTGGCTCGCGTGTGCGCATTACGCAAGGTACGCCAGGACAATTCAGATGCCGCGGTGTCCAGCAGCGCAACCCGCGAGTCTTCGGCGATATCACCATCCTCAGCCAGTCGCGTCAGTACGGCCGGGGGGATGATGAAACGGTTGCACATTGCGAATCAGCCTACCCGGCAATGCGGATGCCCGCTCAGCGCGAGCGGTGAACTGTCAGGTCCCGCCGCGTCAGCCGTCCGTCAGATTCGCTCTTTGACGACCTGCCGAACGGCGTCGGGCAGCAGACTTTCCGGGATAGCCCGCGTGGTTCGATCAGACCCGCTGACCCGGGTCACCGTGTAGGTGAAGCGGTCGGCACCCGGGTCGCCCGGAAGCGACCCGGGGCTGTCCAACAGTCCATCCAGTGCACGTCGCGCCTCGGGGTCCAAGCTCTGGTCAGTACACGTACCGCTGGCCGGAAGCCCGGTGAATCCGCCCCGTCTGTCGATGAGGTACTCCACCATGACGGCGACGCTACAGCCCGACCGAGGTCCACGCGTCGTCAATCGCCTTATGCACCGATTCGGCGGCCGCATTGGCTGCGGAGATCTCCCGCGTCAGGTTCGCGAAGGCCTTCATCTTCATGTTGGGACGGGCCTTCGCGCTGGTCAGAGCCTCGTACCAGACGGTGCCCACGTCCTGCCAGGAGTAGCCGCCGTGCTTGGTCGCCGCAAGATAGAAGGCGTAGTTGGGGATGCCGCTGCTCTCATGCGGGTCGCTGCCGGGCACGTAGTCGCGATAGTGCGATGGCTGCGGTGCCAGGCAGTGCCGGGCGCCCGGATCGGACATATCGCGCAGGCAGGTGTAGCCCTTGGCGATGGCACGCGGACCCATGATGTCCTTGCCGATCAGCCAGTCGGCTTGGTCGACCGTTTGTCCGGCGCTCCACTGCCGGAACATCGATCCGAACACATCCGACATGCTCTCGTTGAGGCCACCGGCTTCGTTCTTGTAGAGCAGGCCCGCCGTGTACTGGGTGACGCCGTGCGTCAGCTCGTGGCCGATCACGTCGTTGGATCCGGTGAAGTCGACGAAGATCTCACCGTCCCCGTCGCCGTAGGTCATCTGCGAGCCGTTCCAGAACGCGTTGGAGTAGTTCACGCTGTAGTGCACGGAGGACACCAAGGTCATGCCTTCGTCGTCCACGGAGTTGCGCCCGAAGCAGTCCTTGTAAAACTTTGCGACCGCAGCGGTTTCGGTGAACGCGTGCTTGGCGGAGGTGTCGGTGGAGGTGCCCGGATTCGCGATCGTGATACCGGGCAGTGAGGTGGTGTGCTTGCAGTCGAACACCGGGGTGCCGGGCGCGGTGGCCAGTGCCTTGGCTACTGCGACGAACGCATCGGCCCGGGCCAGCAGCCCGGCCTGGGTGGCTTCGGTGTGCGCGTCGCGCAATGTGCGCCAGGCCGTTTCGGATGCGGCCGTGGCGGCCAGGGCCGTGCGCGAATCGTCGGCGACGCTGTCATCGTCGGCCAATCGCAGCAGGACATCTTGGGGGATAATGAAACACATCGTGAGTCTCCTTGACATGGCCGCGGGTGCGCGGTTCTGGAACATGACGAGCTCAGCGTGCGTGTGAAGTAACCCTGCGGACGTGCGTACCGCACTACCCGATTTCCGGTTCCGTCCTCCAGTCCGTCTGCACGGCACCGATGTCGTCGAGGAATCCAAGGTCGTGGCTGGCCACCACCAGGGCGCCCCGGTACTCCCCCAGCCCCGACACCAAGGCGTCGTAGGAGGCGAAGTCCAGGTTGTTGGTGGGTTCGTCGAGGAGCAGCAGCTGCGGCGCGGGGTCTGCCAGCAGCACCGCCGCCAGCGTCGCCCGGAACCGTTCACCACCGGACAGCGCACCCACCAGCCTGTCGGCGGTATTGCCGCGGAACAGAAATCGCGCCAGCCGTGCACGGACGGCATTCATGTCGGCATGCGGAGCGCGCAGCGCTACGTTGTCGGCGACACTGAGCGCATCATCGAGCAGGTCAAGGCGCTGCGGAAGTAAACCCAACGGAACATGCACCGTCACAGTGCCTTCGGCGGCCGGAATGGTTCCCGCAATGGTGTGCAGCAGCGTGCTCTTTCCCGAACCGTTGGGCCCCACCAACCCCACCCGCTGGGGCCCACGCAGATCCAGATGCGCGGCCACCCCATGGCGCAGTACCAGGTTGTCGGTGCTCAGGACCACGCGTCCGGCGGGCACATCGGTACCCGGCAGGTCGATACGGATGGAACGGTCGGCACGCAGCCGGGTCTGTGCCTCGTCCAGGTTCTCGCGGGCCTTGTCCAGCCGGTCGGTCTGGGTTTGTTTGAGCGCTGCCGCCGATTCCTGCGCGGCCCGCTTGCGCAGCCCCATCACGATCTTGGGTTCGCGCTTGTTGGCCTGCATCTTGGCGCCGTAGCGGCGCCGCTGCGCGATCACCCGTTCAGCCTCGGCCAGGTCGCGGCGCTCGCGGCGCACGTCCGCCTTGGCCGTCGAGATCGCTTGGGCGGCAGCCTCCTGTTCGGCGGTGATCGCGGCCGCGTAGTCGCTGTATCCGCCGCCGTACCAGGTGACGGTGCCCTCCCGCAGATCGCCGATGCGTTCCACGTGCTCCAGCAGTTCACGGTCGTGGCTGACCACCAGCAGCGTGCGCTGCCAGGACGACACCAGCTCGTACAGGTGCCGACGGGATTCGCCGTCGAGGTTGTTGGTGGGCTCGTCGAGCAGCAGAACGTCGGGGCGCCGCAACAGCAGCCGGGCCAGACCGAGCCGGATCACCTCACCACCGGACAGATCTCCGAGCGTGCGGTCCAGCACCGCCGCGGGTAGTCCGAGCCGGTCCAGCTCGGCGCGCACCCGCTCGGCCAGGTCCCAGTCATCGCCGACGGTGTCGAAGTCGGCCTGGTCAGTGGACCCGTTCTCGATGGACGCGATGGCCGTCAGCACCGGTGTCAGACCCAGCAGGTCGGGTACCGACTGGTCGGCGCGGATGGTGAGATCCTGTGGCAGATATCCGATATGGCCCGAGGTGTGGACCATCCCCGACGTCGGGGATAGCTCCTCCGCGATGAGCTTGAGCAGTGTGGACTTGCCGGAGCCGTTGACTCCGACCAGCCCGGAGCGGCCCGCCGGAACCAGCATGTCGAGTCCGTCGAGAACGACGGAACCGTCGGGATGTGTGTAGGTGAGAGCGTTCGAGGAGATGACAGCAGACATGGAGTGGACTTCCTGTGAGGTGGGGTCGCCGAAATCGCGCGAGGGCGCGTCGGCGTAATGCCAGACCTCACAGATCCATGTCATACCTTTCGTCGGGGACGAGGACGCCAGCCAGGTTAGGCGCAGCGGGCTTGGGCGGCAAGGGAATTTTCCTCCCAGGTCAGGGCCCTCGCGCGTAGCATGCTGCCATGCCGGCCGGTGCAGCGTCGGAGGAGCCAGCGCGTCAACCTGACGATGCGCCGGGAAAAGTTGATGCCCCGACTGCTGAGGACTCGCCGGATACGGTGTCGGTCCTTCGCCCCGTCATCGCCGTGATCACCACGGTGGGAACACCGTTGACGATGATCACCGCGCTGCTGCTGTATTTCGGTTGGGCGCGCAGCGACGCGCAGTCCCGGTGGATGGGCATCGAGGTGAGCCTGTTCCGATTCACCACCCAGGACTATGTGCTGCGCAGCATCAGCACCCTGTATCTGCCGATCCTGGCGTCGGCGGTCATCGGAATCGTCTGGCTGGCAGCGCATCGCGCGGTGACCGAGAAGATTGAGCGCGACGGCATGACCGACGCGATCCGGGTGATCTGCCGGGTGACCATGCTCGGCGGGCTGGGCATCGCCATCCTGGGCGTGGTGCTGCCCGCCTTCACGCGCTCCTGGGAACCCGGGACGGTGGTGTGGCCGCTGATGATCGCGATCGGCACGGCGCTGGCGGTGTACGGCAGACATTTGAGTCGCCGGGGGCAGGAAAGCGCGCGACCACGCAATGCCATTGCCCGTCCCCCGGATGTGCTGGAGGCCGTGCTCGTCGGCATTGTGATTGCGGCAGCGATGTTCTGGGCCGTGCAGGGATACGCCGACATCGTCGGGCGGGGGTATGCGCAGCGCTACGAAGCGTCGGTGTCGTCGCTGCCCCGGGCGACGGCGGTCAGCGAGAGCCCACTGGGTATCGATTCGCCCGTGGTGCGTACCGAGGAGATCATCACCGGACCCAAAACGCTGTACCGCACCACGGGATTACGGCTGCTGGCCGAGTCCGGGGGGCGGTTGTTCCTGATGACCGAGGGGTGGACCGTCCAGAACGGCAGCATCGTCGTGCTGGACGAGGACGATTCGGTGCACTGGCAGTTCTCGCACTGACCTCACCGCGTCGGTGTGGTGGTGGTTGCCGTGCTCGAGGTGGTCGTGGCTGACGTCGTGGTCGATGTTGTGGTGCTCGATGTCGTGGAACTGGTTGTGGAGGAATCGGTCTCGTCCGGGGGCACGAAGCTGTTGTTGTCCTTCGAACATGCCGTCCGGCCGTCGGTCTGCGGGTACGTCAGCTCGGGCTGGCGGCCCGGGTTCGCCTCGTGCCAGGCAAGGAGCTTGCTGACCATGGCCGCGATGGTGTCGTCGACACATTGGGCCGGTCCGATCTCGACACCCGCACCGCGCGCCGCGAAGGCCTTGGTCGCGACATCCCATTGGCTCTCTTCGCCGTTCACCGCGGCCCGGCATACCCCCACCGCGGCGTCGTAGAGGTTTCCTTCGGGTTTCTGAACGTTCTTGAGGCTGTCGCAGTCGTGTTTGAGGAAGTAGACGTAGACGTCCCAGCCCGGTGTCGGGAAGGCAGGGTCCTTGGGGCCGTAGGGCACCCACGCGAGCCCGTCGTCCTTGGGCGTCTTACCGGAGGTGGACGACCCACCGCCGCCGGTACTTTCGTGCGAACCGCCGCCGTCGTGGGTGATCGTCGTCTGATCGGTGACGGTCTGCGTCACGGTGCGGGTGACCGTCTCACCGGTGCCGCCGCAGGCAACCAGAACGGAACCCACGAACACTGCGAGAGGAATCGGCGATGCAGGCATGACAACCTCCCAGCGGGATCGTTCGATCCGAAAGGGAAATTACTCCGGTAGAGCGGTATCGCACCGGGTACTGGACTACTCAATTTCTCCCGAGTAGTGGAACGACCGTGTGGTCAGTTGACGGGAGCGTTGAGGAACGGGCGTCCCTCACCGGCTCCGGGCCCGTCGAAGTGCCACCACTCCCCCGAATACACCTGCAGGCCGCCCGCCTGCATGGCGCCGCGCAGGCGGGCACGGTTGGCCTGCTGATCGGCGCTCACCCCCTCGGTGGCGTAGGCCAGGGAACGCGGCGAGAAATCGTCGAATCCGGTGCCCATATCGACCAGGCCCCGCGCGTTGGCCAGGGTGACATCCACCGAACGTCCGGCCTCGTGGCTGCGAGCGTACTGGCCGGGCTTGGCAACCCAGTTCGGGTTGGGCACCACCTGGAACATGCGGACCTGCACCTCATGCGGGCGGTAACAGTCCCAGAAGACCAGCCTCTCGCCGTTGGCGCGCAGGGTGTCGGCGGCGGTCTTGAGGCCGGGTGCCATCGACTCGTGCACGAGGCAGCGGGCGTTGGCCGGGTACAGCTGCACGCCGGTGAAGTTGTTGGTGGTGGCGTAGCGCAGATCGACGATCGCGTCGGGGACGACGCTGCGCACGTCCAGCAGTCCGGCGGCGCGTGCGGCGTCACTCACGGGTGGGATGTCGGGGTCAGCGCTCGCGGGCGCGACCTGGCCGAGAGCACACCCGAGACCGAGTGCGGCGTATCCGAGACCGAGGATGAGGCGCTTCATCATCGTTTCATCATCGTTTCATTGTCCTCGGTGTGCTCTCAGATTCGCGTATTAGGCTCGTTTCGTGGTCGAACGCAAGCTGGACCGGCGCATGTTCGTGGGTCTGGTCGCCGCTGGCGCCGTCACCGTGACGGGACTGGGCGGCTTCCTGGCTCTGGAGGGTCGTGGCGGGCTGCGGCTGACCGGGCGCTCCTTCATCGACCTGTTCGAGGCGACTGGCGGAAAGTTCGTCGGGTATCGGCGCAATCACGCCAAAGCTCTTGCGGTGTCGGGCCGTTTCGAAAGCAACGGTGCGGGCGCCGAGGTCTCGTCGGCGTCGGTCTTCGTCGAGGGTGTGCATCCCGTCGTCGGACGGTTCTCGGTGGGCGGGCAGAACCCGCACCAGCCGGACACCGGGTCTGGACAGGCACTGGCCCTGGAGTTTTCGCTTCCCGGCGGTGAGCAGTGGCGCACCGCGATGGCGGCCGCGCCGGTGTTCATGGCGCCGACGCCCGAAATGTTCTACGGGCTGCTGGCGGCCCGGAGTTTAGGCAAGGACGCTGCGGCGGCATTTCTGCGGGATAACCCGCCTGCGGCAGCCGCGCAGAAGCTGATCGGGGCGGCGCCCAAGGCGTTGTCTTTTGAGACCGCCACCTACAACAGCCTCAACACGTTCATTCTCGTCAACAAGGACGGTGCCCGGATACCCGCACGGTGGCGGGTGATTCCCGACATAGATGAGTCCAGCGCCCCGGTGAAAAACGGACCCAATTGGATGTTCGAGGCGCTGGCCAACCGGGTGCGTCAGGGTGAGCTGCGATACCGGTTGGTGCTGCAGGTCGGTATGCCAGGTGTAGATCCGACGCACGACCCGACGCTGCCGTGGCCACCTGATCGTGAGCAGATCAACGTCGGAACCCTGGTCCTAGGGCACGCGATCCTCCAAGAGCAGGAACGCATTCGGGATACCAACTTCGATCCGACGGTGTTGCCCAACGGAATTGAGATATCCGATGATCCGATCCTCACGGCGCGCGCGGCCGTCTACGCGGAATCGTTCCGCCGCCGGGCGCGGGAGACTCCCGCGCCGGTGGAACAGTTCGGGCAGGACATGTGATGACTGAGTCCAGGGGTGTCGAGCGTTTCGGATTGGCGGCGCAGCTTCTGCATTGGCTGATGGCGGTTTCGATCATCACGATGTTGGTGCTGGGCGCCCTGCTCGTCGGATCGCTGGGCGACTATCCAATGGTGCTGGCCTGGCACAAGGCCGTCGGTGTGGTGGTGTTGGTGCTCGCGGTGCTGCGCGTCGGGAACCGGATCTGGCACAAGCCGCCGCCGATGTCCCTGGCGCAGCCCGAACGATTCATCGCGGCGGGTTCCGAGCTCGCGATGTACACGCTGTTCCTGGCGCAACCGGTGATCGGATGGGCGCTGGTATCGGCGTCTGGGGTTCCGGTGACGATCGCCGGACTGCATTTTCCGTCGATCGCGCCGACCAGCATCGGGTGGTACGGCGTGCTGTGCGAAGCACACGCGTGGGTGGCGTACGCGTTGCTCGCCTGCATAGTTGCCCACGTCAGCGCGGTGCTGTTTCACACGATCGGGTTGCGGGACGGATTACTCTCCAGAATGCTTCCACGCCACTAGCAGCCAAAATAGGCGGGGCTGCGTTCATCGGCGGGTTTCAACCATTATCGTTTCGGGGTGCCCGAAATGGATCGCCGTAAGTTGATACTGACCATGGGCTTCGGCATCGCCGCAGCCGCCCTGCCCCTCCCGACGGCTCAGGCCGACCCGGGACGTAGCCCGGCGGCGCCGCCCGATGCCCAGTCCAGTGGCTTTGTCTTCCGCGACGAGTTCGACGGTCCTGCCGGTTCGGCCCCCGATGGTTCCAAATGGGTGGCCGCGAAGTTCCGCGAGAAGATCAAGAACCCGGTGTTCTGGGACCGCCCCGAAAACATGGGCGAGTACCGCGACAGCCGCACCAACATCTTCCTCGACGGAAAATCCAACCTGGTGATCCGCGCGACCAAGGAAGGCAACAAGTACTTCAGCGGCAAGCTGCACGGCACCTTCCGCGGCAGCGTCGGCCACACCTTCGAGGCGCGCATCAAGTTCAACTGCCTGACCGACGGCGCGTGGCCGGCATGGTGGCTGCTGAACGACAACCCCGAGCGGGGCGGCGAGATCGACCTTGTGGAGTGGTACGGCAACCGTGACTGGCCCTCGGGCACCACGATCCACGCGCGCCTGGACGGCACCTCGTTCGAGACGCTGCCGATGCCGGTGGACAACAACTGGCACACCTGGCGCTGCACCTGGACCGACGCCGGGCTGTACTTCTGGATGGACTACCACGACGGCATGGAGCCGTACCTGACGGTCGACGCCAATTCCCTTGATGATTGGCCGTTTAACGACCCGGGCTACACCCTGCAGCCGATGCTGAACCTGGCGGTTTCCGGTTCCGGTGGTGGCGATCCGTCGGGTGGTTCCTACCCTGCAGAGATGCTCGTCGACTACGTGCGGGTCTGGTAGATCCGCTCTAACTCAGCGTCTCGTTGATCAAGCGCGCCAGGCGATCACCGGCCAGTCGCAGCTGCGCCTCGGCGATCGGCCGGTACTGGTTGGTGTAGTCGCTGCCGATGGTCGAGGTGTTCGGGTACACGCCGACGGCAATGTGGCAGGTGTCCTGCGCCCAGTCGACGGGATCGGTGCTGCCGAGATCGGGCGCGGGCAGTGCCTGGATCACCTGCGTGTACTGAGCGTCGTTGAGGCCGCGGGTATTCAATAATCCACTGTCCCACAACGAATGCAGGTTGGTGGAGCGGCCGCTGTAGGTCAGCGGAATGTCGTTGCCGCCGCGGTCGCGGGCGTAGGCGTCATGCATCGGCTGGTGGATGTCGCCAACGAAATGCACGACGAACTTCAGCGCCTCCTGGCGTTCGGCATCCGTTTTGGATGTGTCGCCCAGGATCGCCGTCTGGTTGCGGATGGCCTCGATGACGTTGTTGCCGTTGTCGCCATTGATCGCGGGCACGTACTGGCAGTTGTTCTCGGCGATATCGGCGTAGTGCCAGGGCGCGGTGTTGGGCCGGCTGGGACGCACCTGGTCGGCCCAGTTGGCCACGCCCGCGAGTGTCGGGGTGGCTTGTCCGGCCAGCAGGCGTGAGACCTCGGCGCGTGCGGCGGGCGTGAGCTGCGCATCGGCGACCGCGCCCACGATGCTGTGCCCTTGTGGACCCCACGCGGAAGCCAGCGGTGCGGTCACGAGCAGCAGCGCGGCGGCAACCACCAACGCGCCAAACTTTTTCATCACCCGTCCACGGTGACACAGTGTGGCCGCGATGGCGCAAGTAGACACCTACTCGTTCTGTGAGTTCACCGCTTCGTCAAGTTGTGGCTGCCCAGAGCGTGCGCTGGCGCGTAGCATCCGATTCGTGAGCATCTGGCGGCGTATCGATGGCAAGCACACCGGTGTTGGTCGTGACGAGCCTGTGGCCGAGTGCGGTCAGGAAGTCGCCGAGGCCGCCGCCGCGGCACCCGGCCCGATCTACATCTGGGATGGCACCACGCCCGAGGACCGGCAGGGCGGATTCGCGATCGACGAGTACCACCCCGGTTCGGCGGTGACCGCGCAGATCGTGATCGAGTCCGCGAAGAAGCCGCCGTTCGGTGAGTGGGAACAGCTCGCCGACTGGCCCGCCTAGCCCCTTAGTCCTTGGCGAAGGCGATCGCGAGTTTCTTCTCCAAATTTTCGTACGGCTCCCCGGAGATGTCGACGACCACCTGCGCGATGGAACCGCCGGTGAAGGCATAGGGCGCCTTGTAATCCGAGGACACCGCCGAGCCGCTGTTGCGCCCGATGGACAGGCTGGCACCGGCGAGACCGAATGTGCCCGGGTGGATTTCGACGGCGCTGAGCGAGCCGACGGCGTGTTCGTCGATGAAGAGGGTCACGTCGCCGAGCGGGGTGTGGCTGCCCGCGACGGTGCCGGTCTTGGCGAAGCGGGCCCCAACCACATGGGCGCCCAACGGCACTGCGCCGTCAGAGGAGACCTTCTGCTCCTTCTCCCCCATGAAGTTATAGATGTAGTGCAGTCGTCCGTCCTGGATGAACAGCACGTGCCCGCCGTGCGCGCCGCCCTGTTTGAAGATGACGCCCTCGGCCCCTGAGTCCACTGAGACTTCGGCGAGGATCGAGAAGGACTGTCCGCGAATATCGACGGCGGCACCGATGCCCAGTTCGGCGGTGTTCGGGTAGTAGGTGAAGGACTTGCGCTCCCCCACAAGGTAGGGCCGCCACCGGGTGAGGGTCTCCAGGATGTTCAGGTCGGCCAGCGGCAGGCCGTTGTACTTGGCGGCCTCGTCGAACCAGAGTTGTTTGAGCTCTTCGAGTTTCTCCGGGTGCGCGTCGGCGAGGTCGTGGCATTGGCTGCGGTCGAATTCGATGTGGAACAGCTCCCAGCGGTCCTTATCGAAGTGCGACCAGCCCGAGGGTGTGGCGGCATGCACGGTGTTGGCGAACCAGCCCTTGTGCCAAATGCCACGGGTGCCCAGCATCGTGTAGAACTGTGTGTCCTTGCCGGTGTCGGCGGCCGGATCTTTCAGCGCCGCTGTAAAACTGATGCCGTCGAGCGGTTTCTGGGCGATGCCCTTCACGGTGTCGGGCGGGGTGATGCCCAGCAGGTCGTAAATGGTCGGGGTGATGTCGCTGACATTGACGTAAGTGTCGCGGACCTCACCGTGCGCGGGGATGCCGTTGGGCCAGCTGATGATTGCGGTGTCGGCGATCCCACCCTCATGCGAGGCGTAGCGCTTGTACAGCTTGTACGGGGTGTTGAACGCCATCGCCCACCCGATTGGGTAGTGGTTGTAGGTTTCGGTGCCGCCGAGGTTGTCATAGAAGCGCAGGCTCTCCTCGACGGTGTCGATGTAGCCGTTGAAGAACTTCACCTCGTTGACCGAACCGTTGGGGCCGCCCTCGCCACTGGCCCCGTTGTCGGAGATCACCACGATGATGGTGTTGTCGAGCTGGCTCGATTCCTCCAGGTAGTCCAGGACGCGGCCGATCTGGTCGTCGGTGTAGCTCAGGAATCCGGCGAACACCTCGGCCATGCGCGAGAAGAGGCGCTTCTCCTCATCGTTCAGCGAGTCCCAGGGGCGCACGGTGTCTTGCAATGGCCAGGGTTCACCGTTGGGGCCCTTGACGTCCAGATACGGGTTGAAGGGCGACAATTCGGTGTCCGGCGGGACGATGCCGAGCTTCTTCTGGTTCTCCAAGACGATCTCGCGGTACAGCTCGTAGCCCATGTCGAACTTGCCGGCGTACTTGTCGGCCCAGTCCTTGAAGACGTGGTGCGGGGCGTGTCCGGCGCCGGGGCACACGTAGGAGAACCAGGGCTTGTCGGGGGCGATCACCTTGGCGTCGCGGATGAATTCGATGGTCTTGTCGGCGATGTCCTTGGACAGGTGGTAGCCCTCTTCTGGGGTGGCGGGCGGCTCGACCGGGTGGTTGTCGTAGACCAAGTCGGGGTACCACTGGTCGGTCTCGCCGCCCATGAATCCGTAGAACCGCTCGAAGCCGCGCGAGAGCGGCCAATGCCGTTTGGTGGCGGCGAGATTCGACTCTTCCAGCGGGGTCAGATGCCACTTGCCGACGCAGTAGGTGTTCCAGCCCTTTTCGGCGAGTACTTCGGAGAGCAGTGCGGTGTCGAACGGGATGCGGCCGCTGCAGTTCGGGAAGCCGTCGGTGAACTCCTCGATGGTGGCCATGCCAACGGTGGTGGCGTTACGGCCGGTGAGCAGTGAGGCGCGGGTGGGCGAGCACAGCGCGGTGGTGTGGAACTGCGAGAGGCGCACACCGCGCTCGGCGATGCGGCTCATGGCGGGCATCTGAACCAGCCCGCCGAAGCAGTCCCAGGTGGCGATGCCGGTGTCATCCCAGACGAGATACAGGACGTTGGGTGCGCCTTCGGGTGCGGCGGGTGCGGCGTAGGGGGTCCAGTCCGGTTCGGAATCCCTTATGTCCAGGGCGATTTTGCCGTTGAATCCGGATTCGGGTGATCCCGTCATGGCTACTCCCTCGTAGGGGTTCAAGATCCAAGGACGCAGTGATCGTAACGACGTGACGGGGGCGCTGAGAGGGCTTCCACCTGATTATCAGGAGCTTCAAAGGTGCAGGTCGGTTCGGTGCCTCAGTTCTGCGGTCCGGGCACTTGGTTCACCGTGCGAAGTTAGAGTGCAGGCGTGCCCTACTTATCCATACGCTCGGTAAGCGCGTCCGTACTGGCCACGGCTGCCGCCATCTTCGGTTTTTCTGGCGTAGCGGGGGCAGCGCCACACGACTACTGCGCCGACCTGAAGGGCAATAACACCGGCACCACGTGTGAGATCCGCCTCTCAGACCCCGGGTACAGCGTCGACATCACCATTCCGCTGAACTACCCGGAACAGAAGCCGATCGCCGAATACGTCGCCAAGACGCGCGACACATTCCTCAACACGGCCAAGTCCAATACCGCCCGCAGCACGCCGTATCAGCTGAGCATCAAACCGACCGCATACACCTCGGCGATTCCCCCGCGCGGCACACAGACCGTGGTGTTCAAGATCTACCAAAACACCGGCAGCGCGCAGACGACGTTCAAGGCATACAACTGGGATCAGAGCTATCGAAAGCCGATCCTCTACACGGTCGCGCAGGACGACAAGGAAAGTGCGCCGTTGTGGCGAGTGGACGATCCGCTAAAGACCGTGGCGCCGATCGTTCAGGCTCAACTACAGCAGCAGCTGGCACCGCCGCCGGTCGCGACTCCCACGCCGACGACGACCTCGGGACAGCCGACTACCACCACCTCGGCTACGACTTCCACTACGACGCCACCTCCCCCGCCGCCGCTGCCGTTCTCGCCCGCGTCGCTGTACAACCCTTCGAACTACCAGAATTTCGCGGTGCTCAACGACGGGGTGATGTTCTTCTTCGACCAGGGCGCGATATTGCCCGACTCATACGGGGCGTTGCAGGTGCTGGTGCCCCGGTCCGCGATCGACCCGATGATCGCGTAGGGCTTCACGGCGTGCGCCTAGTACAGCGCATGCTCGGGCGTCCTAACCCTTCAGGGCCTTGTCAGCGGCGACACACACCTGGTGTGGCTTGGGCATATTAGGGTTCCGGGCTGTGCTACCCGCCACTCACTCCATCCACGTTTCGATCGTTACACCGGCAACGTCGGATGACACCAAGAGTAAAGCGCCGCAGCCTGTTTGGCTGCATAGACCATCACCGGCCTGGAGCCACGAGAGAGCACCGCGTGCGCTTCTTAGAGTTGATCTCGGGCGGGGCCCAACAGCTGGTAATTGATGGCTTCGGACCGCTTCGGGAACCGCGGGTGGTCCGGGCGGGTGATCGACGCCTCGAAAGCTGCCTCCGTGTTCGGCACCACCACGTCACCTGCGAAGTAGTCGTCGACCATCTCGTCTTCTGCGCATCTTCACCGCATAGCGCCGGTATCCCTCCGCTTGCCACCGCATCAAATCAATCAGCACCTGAAGGCTCGCGGCGTCCTGAGGCGAAATACCGTAGCCAGAAGCGTCGCCGAGAAATACGTCGAGCTGCCAGGCCGCCATGTCATACAAGCCCGCAGCAAGCTCCAGCCGCAGCGGATCCAGTTGTGGCTGGTACTTACTCAATCGCCTATGCCTTACCTGGTCGTCGTCGCGAGGCGCTCCAACGCACAGATATGAGCCGTCACGCGAAGCACTCACCGCTTGCGTCTATAGATCGTCAACGACCACCGAAGCCTTCCACTGGACCTGGGCAAGATAGAAACGCGGCGAAAGATTGGGTCTACTACCGGGCCGGGCCGATACGGTGACCATCGTGAATGCAGATCAAGCCGAGATCACCGGGCAGTCTGCTGCGCCGCCGCGACTGATGTCGCTGACGCCGGGCTACGACGAGCGCCACCACAGCATCTACCTGCGACACCTGAAAGATGCCGTAACAGGCACACAAAGTGCAACCATCACTAACATCGCACTGACTGGCAGTTACGGCATAGGCAAGAGCAGCATCCTTGAGAAGCTCGCCGCAGAGTTCGAAGACACGTCGGTGCAACTGTCGTTATCAACTTTGGGTGAAGATCCTCAGGATCCCGGCGACGCGTCGGCCGGAGCCCATCGTTCTGTGTCTATCACCAACCGCATTCAGAAAGAGATAGTCAAGCAACTGCTTTATCGTGAAACCCCGACAAGCGTGCGCGACTCACGGTTCCGACGAATTGGGCGATTCCGCTTTTGGTGTCAGCTTCCTGGAAGCGCCCTAATCGCGGCCCTGCTTGTACCGTTCATATATGTCCTTGGACTCGCCGACAGGTTTGTCCACTTCGCTGGAGCGACAATCGTTCCACGCGCACTAGCTTATCTTGCGGTATTTTGCTTCCTGACCGCAGTGGTGTCCTGCATACGGTATGTCACGCACAATCAGGTTCTTCTTGAGAAACTCGGGGCGGGCCCCGCGACAATTTCTTTATCGACCAACTCACAAAGTTACTTCGACCAGTACCTAGACGAGATCGTATATTTCTTTGAGGTATCGAAGTGCACTTTGGTAATTTTTGAAGACATCGACCGCTTCGATGAGCCTCGCGTATTCGAAACCCTAAGGGAACTAAACACAATTCTAAATAGTTCGAAACAACTCGCGGGCCGTCGAATTCGGTTCATTTACGCTATTAAGGATAGCATCTTTGAGCGTATAGAAACATCTCAGCAACCGACCGAACCGATGACCGCGCGTAGCGCTCTATCTCCACGTGCCAACCGGACCAAATTTTTCGATCTAGTCATTCCGGTAGTTCCCTTCATCACACACAGAAATGCTCGCGATTTGATGACGGAGACTATGGCTACCGACTCGGGCGTAAAGCGCGACCTCATAGACTTGGCGGCAAAACATATTACAGATATGCGCATGATCAAGAACATCCGCAACGAGTTTGTCGTCTTCAAGGAAAAACTCGGGCTGGACTCTACGCGACTGCCGGGGCTAACGAGCGATGCGCTATTCGCGCTTGTTCTCTATAAGAATGCGCACCTAGCCGACTTCGAATTGGTAAAAGAAGGCACCAGCCACCTTGATGATATCTACTTGGCGAGCCGCCAGCTCGTGGACGAAAACCTACGAAAGCTGAGGCGCGATGCTTTCGGATTGAGGCGCCGCCTCAGTCGAATCGATTCTGTTGAATCGAGGGCCGCCGCCTTAGGTGAGGCGTTGAAGCTGTACGTCAGTCGAGTCATCCGACATGCGAACTTGCCGGACTTGACTTGGGATCGAGTCGAACTGACTTACAGTGGCGCATCCATCTCAGACGCAGAACTTGTTTCAGCAAATTTCTGGCGGGAGCTCACCGCATCCGATTCCAGCACTGATCTAACGGCATCATTACCGTACGCGCCCGGCCAGTTGAGTTTCACCAAGTCGGACCTCCGCGAAGCGTTAGGCGATGACCTAGACGTGGAGCGTTGGCATGAAGTTGATGTGAAGGAATTGGAGACGAAACTCACGGAAATTGAAAGGAAAAGAGCGTTTCTTCGGAGCGCGGATATGCACGATCTCTATCGTCGACAGGACTTCAAGATGACGGTGGGTGAAGAGTCTCTGAGCTTCAAGCAACTCACGGAGATCCACCTACCCACTTCGCTGGCATCCGATCTTATGGCCAATGGCTACATAAGCCGCAACTTCACACTTTACGTCTCGGAGTACTACGGCGTTCACGTGAGTTTGGACGCGATGAACTACCTAATTCACTTCATCCAACCTGACATTGTCGACACTCATTACTCCCTTAGTCCGGCGGATGTGGAATCTGTGCTCCAAGAGGCGGGCAGCACTGTGCTGGGCGATCGGAGTATGTACAACATCAGCATTCTCGACCATCTCCTGGGGGCCCAGAGCGCCAAGTGTGACCGAATACTCGACAACCTGACCCGCTGGGGTGAAGCCGAGCAGGAGTTCGTCAGCGCATACGTAGCCGATGGAAAGCACGCTGGCGAGCTCTTTCGGCGGCTCAGTCAATCGTGGTCCGAGGTGTTTGCGGTGATCACCGCGCAGGACATCGACGATGACACGCGGCTTAAGCTATACGACGGTGCGTTCTCGGGCGCCAACCTTGATAACCAATACGACATAAGCCCCGACGTAAGGGAGTACCTTAGTCGGCAGTACGCGCAACTATCCGCGCTGACCTCGCCTATCGATGATGAGTTTGCCGAAGCCACGCTCGATGTCCTCAAGCGATTTGGCATCGTTCTTCCGAGCCTGATTGGCCTTGATCCACGTATAAGGCGAGGCGTCATCGACCGGCGCGCCTATGAACTGAGCGAACGAAACCTAGTGGCGGCGCTCGATGGTAATTCGAACTTGGCGCTGGATGTCATGCTGGATAGCAACGTCGAGGTGTACCGTCACGCTCTCGGTGACCTCGCAGGTTACGTCGCGATCGTCGATGAATCGCTGTCCACCCCACACACGATCTCCTCGTCCACTCATTTCGGCCAAATAGTTGCGGACGTGGCAGCCGCATCAATAGACGACGTCGAGGGCGTCGCCCAAAGATCCTCACCTGATTGCCGCGTAGCCGATTTATCCGATGTGCCGGAAGCAGCTTGGTCAGCCCTAGCAAGGTCGCGGCGAATCGCGCCGACATTCACCAATCTTCGTCGGTACACAGAGGTCTACGGGATCGACGAGAATCTTGCTGCCTTTCTGGCCGGTGTCGAACGCGTGGATGTGGCAGACGAAGACGCACAGTCGGAACGCCACAGCTGGGCGGTTCAGCTACTGAACGCATCTGCGGTGGTCCCTGAATCGCGGACGCGCGTTGAGTTAGTATCTAGCCTGAACCTCGACGAATACATAGATATCTCGGCCATAGAGCCAGAGAATGGTGATTTCTTCCCACTCTTACTCATGAAAGACGTGGTAGAGGATGTTCCAGAGGTCTACGCGGCCATGCAACCTCTAGCTTGGGAGTCTCGCGAGCAGTTCATTGCCGTGTCCAGCGAATTCACCAAATACGCGACAGCAGATCTTATTCCGGCACAAGACGTTGGTTCAATCATGCGCAGCGGCCGACTGAGCGACGCGGTAAAACGTGCCGTATTGACACTTCTACCAGGGATGAGCGACAGCCTAAGCGCGAGTGCCGCCAATGCAGTTTCTGGCTATGCGCTCGACATGGGTATTGCGATTCCCCTTGACGCCCTGAGCATCATCGCTAAATCGGGTGCTGATCCGGCACCCATCATCACGCTGCTGGGGCCGCACCTCGCATCGATAACCCTCGGGGCGTTGTCTGACCTCCTCCAGTCCATGGATTCCCCTTATTCCGCCCTTGCCGTGTCCAGCGGCGAAACTGTAACGGTTCCAACGTCGTTGGACATATCTGCGTTACTTCGGCGCCTTCGTTCATTGGGCCGTATCCGGAGTTACCGCAAACAACGCTTGGGTGCAGGAACTAATGTCAAACTGGCCGCAGACACGCCGTGAACGAGATGATGCTGGTGTTTCCGTTCAGACCGACAGCGTCTCGCCCACGCAGCAGGCAGCGCAGGTGAATAAGCCGTTCGACACTGACAGAGCACCATTGTGGAAGTAGTACTGCCTGAGACTATCGTCAGAGCTGGGATCAGCGCATATTCGAAAATGCAGCAGTTACCGCGAACGCCGCCAAAACGATTCGCCTGCGGTGGCACGGAGCAACGCATGAGTCTGCGACAGAGTGGAGTGACGGTCTCGCCGATAAACATTGCGGCCGGCGCAGGCTCCACCGTCTGCACACCAACCGTTCTGAAGGCGATCCGCCAACCCTCGCCGGGATGGCCGAGTGGGCAAGGTGCCATGGCCGCCGCCCGTCGACGAACGGCAATGGGCAGTGTTGGCCAAAGGTCGTCACTAGCTTAGTCGCTATCTGTGTCGAGCAACGATCTCGACCATCGAACAAGCGTAGCTAAGCACCCTGTTCGCGAATGGCTTCGCCAATAGCCAGCAACGCTCTGATATGGGCCACTTCGAGCGCCACTTCTTGCGTGAGTGGCGACGCCTCGCGCGGGCTGTCATCCTGCGGCCAGTGCTTGACCGGCTCGATCGCCCAGAGTCGACGAACCACTTCACTGTGGATGTGTCCCGCATTACCTGTTCCCGCCGCGGTCGGCCTGCGCCGCGCCTGTAGGTCGAGCGCTGAGGGGCTACCTTCCGATTGGCCAACCGAGAACAAGCCGCACTCAGCCGGTTCTAACGTCCCAAGGTCGATGTTCCTGACCCACCATCGCAACGCTTGATCTCGAAAGGCCACCTCGACCTTAACCAGAGAGAGTCCCATGCCCTCAAAGGCCGCCAACGCTTCCCAGTTACCCGGTTCTAGGAATGGGACATACAAGAGGCGGACGACCTGATCTCGCGCATCGCCGTGAGTCTGTTGGTCCCGTCGGCCTGGCAGCTCGCCCGTCAGTCGAATCTGTACATGCGCCAAGCCCTTCGACGCATTGATGAACCCTAGTCGAATTCCTGTGTACCCCACCGGGTTGTTGGGCGAACTTCCACTCTCAAGTCCACCGATTTTCCAGACAGTAATCAACTCGGCCTGTTGTCGTTGCTGCTGCGCGCGGTTGTCGAAAAAGACGACCAGCGCGATGACGAAAGCGGCGAATGTAGCGATGCTCCCAGCCGCACCGAACCACTCGGGCAGCGTCTTCGACACGGCGCGCCACCCCTGCGTGTGCAGCAACACTGCCTGAAAAATAGTGACAGTTGCTAGGGCGCCCGACAGCAGCCCGAACGTAACAGCGATCAAAACAGCATGCCGTATGAGCCATTTCTTCATAAGGCCGCAATCTACGTCAGCGTGTGCCGTGGACCGTATAGCGATAACTCGAGATGCACCGCACTCGCTGTGTTCATCCCTCAGCGTTTTCTGTGTGAGCCGGTCGAATCGCTC
This sequence comes from Mycobacteroides sp. H001, assembly GCF_001440005.1. NCBI lineage: Bacteria > Bacillati > Actinomycetota > Actinomycetes > Mycobacteriales > Mycobacteriaceae > Mycobacteroides > Mycobacteroides sp. H001. The sequence goes on along the minus strand of NZ_LJYH01000038.1, from coordinate 69,393 downwards.
ACGCGTAACCGCAGCGCGCGGGGGTCATAGGGCTCTGCTCGGTTGCACCGCGGACGAGACCGCCTTCGGCGGGCCTGAAAAATGGCCAGCTAAATCTCTAACGCGGAGTCGCTCGATAGAATGGCGCACCGTTCGAGACCGCTATATGACCCGCGGCCGGATCCATACCCAGGTAGCCGATCTGCTCGACCGAACCGTCGCCAAAAACGGTGAATAAATGGTGACCGATCACGATCGAGAGCCAAAACCAGCCTCTGAAGTAGGGCGGGCGGGGCTCGAACCCGCGACCAATGGATTATGAGTCCACGGCTCTAACCAACTGAGCTACCGCCCCTAGCAGCCCTGAACTCTATCCGATCGGCTGCCGCGTCCCTGAAACCCCGGTCACCTGTGGTCGTAATCCACGTTGCACGAGGTCTCCTTGACCTCGGCGACCCGCAGCTGTGCCCGGCTCACGTTGTACTCGTACCAGGGTGCCGTCGGCCGCAAGTGCTCCTTCATCCGCCCCTGCACGCAGACTCGCACATCCTCGGGCAGCGACTTCGTCGCCGCGAACGCGTCTGAGGACAGCGTGCCCATGTACCACTGGTCGATCTTCCCGGTCTGCTGGAAGAACTCGACATTGCGCTGCGCGATATAGCTTTCCGGGTTGAAGATTGCCAACCCGAGCATCCCGAATGAGCCGACCGCCACCACCGCGGTGGGCAGCCACCGCGCACTCATCCGAATCCCCGCCACGAGAATCAGCACCAACACGATGGCCATGCCCAGCTCGATCCAGCGCACCAGCAGCCGCTCCACACTGAACCCGTACGCCTTCTCGTACAGCGACATCCGGTGAATGGCCGACGCCACGATCACCAGGGTGGTCAGGCACAGCCCGCCGATCAGCACCCGCAGGTACAACCGGTCGCGGGCATCCTCGCGGCCCGCGACCCGGATCGCCACCGCGATCACTCCCATCACCAGAATGGTGACGAACAGCAGCTGCCAAAAGCCCTGGCGCGCATACTCCGCGTAGGTCAACCCCTCAGTGACCTGCACGTGCTCGTCTCCCCCGAACAACACCGAAATCTGCACGCCCACAAAAGCGATGAACAACAGATTCAGGGCGGCCAGCGGTAGGCTCCACTCCCAGCGCGGCAGCTTCTTGGGCTCCGTCGGCGCCAACCGATCAAAGCTCGGCGGCTTGGACAGCACGTAGATGGCTGCCAGCGCGAACCCGCCCACCAAGACACCCACGATGACGCGGCCGACCACATCGCCGAAGGACACGAACGGCAAGACCCCGCTGATCAACGCGTTGAACCGCGCGTCGGCATCGGCCAGCAGCGCTCCAAACGCTGCCACCAGGCCAACAGTCACCAACACCACGATGGCCGCCCGGTCCAGGTTGATCTTGTGGCCGCGCGACATCGCTCGCCTACCGCGGCGCATCCATCCCGCCACCCGGAAAGGCGTCCTCAGCATCACGAACTGCCCGTACACCAGCCCCGTCCAGGTCCGTGCCGGAGCCAGCGCATAGACGAACAACGCCAGCGAGGTCAGGACACTCAGGGCAACAAGCCATTCCGCATCCCGCACCGTCGGCACCACCGCCAGACACAGCGCCAGCGCCAGTGCGCCGATGCGCGTGGGCGTCCATTGCACCTTCTGGGTTGCGAAGGCGGCAAGCGCCACCGCGAACGCGGTCAGCGTCCAGCCCAGACCGGGAAGCGAGGAGCGCCAGCACAGGGCTGCGGCCAGCCCGGCCCCTAATCCGCCGAGTAGCGCACCCTGCGTCATCTTCGAGCGGATATCCCGGGGCCAGGCCGTCATAAACCGGGTCGGCGGACCGAAGATCGGTACCGGCGGGCGCGGCACAGGCGGCACTGGAGCCTCGGCCGGCGCCCCCGGAATCGGATATGGCGGCGGCACTATCGAACCTGTGGTCATGAATTCCCCTCCTCGTTGTCGAACTGCGGCAATGTGACTCGCACCCGGCAGCCGGGCGCGTCCACGATTTCGATACGGCCGCCATGTAGATCGACGGCCCACTGCGCGATGGCCAGCCCCAGACCGGTGCCGCCGTCGCGCGATCCCCCGTGGGTGAATCGTTCGAACACTCGTGATCTTTCGTACGGAGCGATGCCGGGCCCGGTGTCGGCGACCTCCAGCAGCAGCGCGTCATTCTCGGTGCGCGCGAACACCGACACCTGTCCCCCGGGCGGACTGTGCCGGGATGCGTTGTCCAGCAGGTTGGCCACCACCTGGTGCAGCCGCGCGGTATCGGCCACGGCCGCCAGATCGAATGGCTCGACCGTCACGTGATAGCGCACCTGGCGTCCCGTCGTCTTCGCCTCGGCCACCGCGCCATCGACGAACTCGCGCACCGCGAACGATTCGCGGTGCACCGGAACCGATCCGTTCTCGAGTTTGGACAGGTCAAGTAGGTCGTCCACGAGCCGGCCCAGTCGTTCGGTCTGCGCCAGTGCGGTTTTCAGCGTCGCCGGGTCCGGCTCGGCCACCCCGTCGACAATGTTCTCCAGTACCGCCTGCAGCGCCGTGATCGGCGTGCGCAGCTCGTGCGACACATTGCCCACCAGCTCACGCCGGTACCGCTCGGCGGACTGCAGTTCGGCGGCCATGTGATTGAAAGCCGTTGCCAGCTGGCCCACTTCATCACGGGAGGTCGAGCGAATCCGGCGCGAGTAGTCGCCCTGGGCCATCGAACGCGCCGCCGCCGTCATATCCCGCAGCGGCGAGGTCATTCCGTGCGCCAGAAACCATGTCACCCCGAACGACACGAACAACGCCAGCGTGAGCGCGTACCGCAGCTTCCATTCGGCGGTGATCCAGAGCAGGCAGGTGGCGATCAGCAGCGCCACCCCCACCAGCACCGCTGTCTTGAACTTGAAGGAGCGCAACGGATCCAGCGGACGCGGCAGCAGTTCCAGCAGTGGGCTCATCGTGGTACCTCCAACGCGTATCCGATGCCGTGCACGGTGCGGATCAGCTCCTGACCGAGCTTGCGGCGTAACGCCTTGATGTGGCTGTCCACGGTGCGCCGCCCCGACGGCAGCCCCTCGCTCCAGCCCCACACCTGATCGAGCAGACGGTCACGGCTGATCGCCACCCGTGGGTTATCGGCCAGATAGGCCAGCAGATCGAACTCGGTGCGCGTCAGGTGCACCTCGTCGTCCCGGTGATAGACGCGGCGCTCGGACACATCGATGCGTACCTGCCCGATCCGCACATCGGTGCTCGGCGGCGCGACCCGCTCGGCGCGGCGCAGCAGGGCCGCCACCCGGGCCACCAGCACCCGCATGCTGAACGGCTTGGGCAGGTAGTCGTCGGCACCCACTCCCAGGCCCACCAGCATGTCGGTTTCGGTGCCGCGCGCGGTGAGCATCAGCACCGGGATCGGCGCCTGCGCCTGCACCTGACGGCACACCTCCAGCCCGTCGAGCCCGGGCAGCATGACATCGAGCACCATCAGATCCGGCGGGTTCTCGCCGCAATGGCGCACCGCATCGAGGCCGTTGTCCTCGGTGTCTACCGCATACCCCTCGGCGCGCAGCCGCGCGGAAATGGACGCACAGATGGTCGGCTCGTCGTCGACAACCAAGATTCTTCGCTGGCTGGGCACATGAACAGGTTATTTGACGCTTGTGGGGATGGCTGGAACCTTTTGTGAAGGTTCTGTGGAGACCTCTAAGCAGCCACGGTGACGCGCGTGGCCGAGTGTCCGATGGCCGCCTCGTGCTCCCCCGTCATGGTGCGCAACATGGCCTTCTGCTCGCGGTATCCGCGTGCGGCGGTGCGTTCTTTTCCACCGGGCAGCGTCAGCGCCACGGCGGTGCGGGCCAGGTTGAACGGGATGCGCACCAGCGGATACCAGGGCAGCACATAGGCGGGCAGGCCCAACGCGCGCATGGCCTTGGGCCCCAGGAAACCGCTGGTGATCGACAGATGCTGGGCACGGGCGAAGCGGCGGCGCAGGCCGGGCAGTGTGCGGTAGTTCCAGGCCATCGGGTCCTGGGCCATCGGCTGCGCCAGCATCTTGGTCGATTCGTCGGGGGCCGAGAGCGCGGTCAGCGTGTGAAAGAGCACGCGGATGGCGTCGCGGAAGCTCAGCGGCAGCCATTCTTCTTCGACGCCCATCAACCAGCCGACATACCGCGTCAGGTGTGCCATGGCCTCCATATCCGAGGGCGTGGACACCATCCCCATGGCCAGCGCTCCGGCGGGCGGTGCGATGAGCGCGCCGACCAGGGTGGCCGCCATATCGGTCTGGTTGATCGGCAGGCCCCACTCCTCGGGGCGCCAATCGGGCATCGCCGAGACGTGCCGGCGCACGAAGGCGTGGATGAGCCGCACCCGGATGGTGGATTGGTAGCCAATCCCCAAGGGCCGCAGGCTGTCTTGCGCGATCACATCGAGCGCCCACTGCAGCGTCTCGGCGAAACGCGCATTCGAGCCCTTCTCCAGCGCACCGGTGCGCAGCAGGGTCTTGTTGAAACCCGAGAATTGATAGCCGCCGAGCAGCGCCACATCCCGTGCGATGTACATGCCGTCGGCGCCACCCATCCGGAAGGCCCGCTGACCCTGGCGCAGCTTGTCATCATCCACCCAGGCGGGGCGCTTCTCGACGCCACGAAAGAACTCGCGCAAGGGTTCTGGCGCCTCCGGCACGTTGTCGATGCCCTCGGCCAGCGCCCGGTCGAACAGCTGACGGGTGTGCTTGCCCTCCGCGGCCATCCACGCCACCAGGCGGTCCATCGGCGCGTCACCCTCGGTGAGGCACTCGCCCAGCCGATCCCACTGCCGCTGATTGGGCTTGGACAGCCCGAGCACCACGGCGAACGCCCGGATGGCGGCCGGTACCGAGCCGGGCTGGGCGGGATGGCGCGTCGGGATGGGCGTATTCACTCGGACACTCTCCTTTGAGCTCCATTTGGATAACATGCGTATTCCAAAACTATCCCGGCGGTAGGGTGCTGTCAATGAAGCGTGCAGAAGTGGTGCGCGACTACGGCGGTGTCAGCGCGGCGGACCGCCGCGATGAACGGCGCCGCAAGCTCGTGGCGGCCGGTCGCCGGATCTGGGGCGAGGGCAGCGTTTCCGATGTGACGGTGCGCGGGGTGTGCAGCGCCGCGGGATTGACCCCGCGCTATTTCTACGAGCACTTCACCAACCGCGAGGCCCTGATCTTCGCGATCGCCGACGACGTTCGGGATCAGCTGCTGGGGTCGCTGGTGTCCGTCAGCCTCGCCGACCCCGGGCCGCTGGCCGACAAGGTCCGCTCCGGCCTGACGGCGTTCCTCGACGCCGCGGCCGCCGATCCCCACATCCACCGCATCCTGACCGGAGACATCAGCAGCGTCCCCGGCCTCACCGAGCACCGCGTCCAGGTCATCGATGTGATCGCCGACCTCATCATCCGCTACGCCCCGGACATCCTCGGTGCCGAGACACCCGACCCGGCGGTGCTGCGCCGTGGCGCGCTGTTCCTCGTCGGCGGAGTCAACCGCATCATCGACGACTGGCTCCTCAACCCGGTCGAGACGACGGCGGAGCTGGCCGCCCAATGCACCGCGCTGTGCATGATCACGGTGGAGGGCGCCCTCAAGCTAGGTCCCACTACGTAGAACGTGTTCATACGCCCACGCGGCGTGAAGCGCCGTGCCTACGATCGGCGCGTGAATTTCTGGCTCGATGTCGCTCGCGATATGGGTGAGCATTGGGTCGTCTACCTGTCGATGCCGTTCATCGCCGCACTCATCGGGTACGTCACCAAGCTGGTGGCCGTCGAAATGATGTTCCGCCCGCTGGAATTCGTCGGCATCCCGCCCTATCTGGGTTGGCAGGGCATCATCCCGCGCAACGCCGCGCGCATGGCGCAGAGTGCGGTATCCCTGCTCATGGACCGGCTTATCGATCCCAAGGAGCTCATCGACCAGCTCGATGTCGATGACGTGGTCGACAAGATGCGCCAGCCGCTGCGCAACATGATCGACGAAGTCACCCGGGAACTCATGCTGTCGCTGGCGCCGACCATCTGGGTGTCCCTGCCACAGGCCGTGCAGGACACGGTGATCCGCCGCGTCGAGGATGCCGTGCCGGAGCTGCTCGCCCAGTTCAAGACCGAGCTGCGCGACAATCTCGACGCCATCGTGAATCTCAACACCGTCGCGGTCAACGCCCTCACCCGCGACAAGTCCATGACCGTCAAGATGATTCGCACAGTCGGGCGCAACGAGATGCAGTTCATTGTGCGAATCGGCATACCGTTCGGATTCATGCTGGGCCTGGTGCAGGCGGTCACATGGGCGCTGACCCACTCCCCCTGGATCATGCCGCTGTTCGGCGCCTTCACCGGCCTGTTCACCGACTGGCTGGCGCTGCAGATGATCTTCCGGCCCAAACGACCCACGCGGTACCTCGGGCTGTTCACGTGGCAGGGCCTGTTCCACAAACGCCGGGCCGAGGTCACGCACGACTACACGCAGCTGATTTCCAACGAGATCCTCACGCCCGAGAACCTTCTCGAAGACATGCTCACCGGCCCACGCTCGGATCGCTTCATGTCACTCATCAGCCAGCAGATCCAGCGAGCCATCGACAACGCCACCGGCATTGCCAAACCCATCGTGGCGTTCGCGGTGGGCAGCGACCGCTACGAGGCGATCAAACAGCAAGTCGCCCAGCGGGTCATCTCCACCATGCGGGAACGCACCGCCGAGTTCGGGCCGATGGCCGCCAACGCGATGGCCCTGCCCGAGCTGATGGAAAGCAAGATGAAGCTGATGACCGACGACGAGTTCGAAGGTCTGCTGCGCCCGGCGTTCAAACAGGACGAATGGAAACTCGTCACCGTCGGTGCCGTGCTCGGTTACGTCATCGGCGAGCTGCAGGTGCTGCTGCTCCTGGAGTAGCGGGCCGCCGGCCGCCGCCCGCGCGAGACCGAGGTTATGGCGAATATGTGCGAGACGAATCCGCCACAACCTCGGTTTCGGCGAAGGTGTTACTGGGCGGCGCTGACCGAGGACATGTGAAAGTCCGGAATCCGCAACGCGGGCATAGCCTGGCGGGTCGCGTAATCGCTCCACTCGCGCGGCAACGTGTATTCGGTGACACCCACCTGCGAAACCCGTCGCAGCAGATCGATCGGGCTCTCATTGAACCGGAAGTTGTTCACGGCGCCGGTGATCTGTCCGTCGCGCACCAGGTACACCCCGTCGCGGGTGAGCCCGGTCAGCAGCAGCGTCGTCGGGTCCACCTCGCGGATGTACCAGAGCGTGGTCAGCAACAGCCCGTTCTCGGTGGCGGCGATCATCTCCTCCAGCGTCGCGCCACCCTCTCCGGTCATGATGAGGTTGTCGGCACCCACCGTGGGGGCGGCACCGAACTCAGCGGCATCGGCACGCGAGTAGCTCAGCGCGTTGATCACGCCGTCACGCACCCAGTCGACGCGCCCGATACCGACACCATTGTCGAAGACCGACAACGATTCCCGCGAAATCGGGGTCGCCACAAATGGGCTGCTTTCCAGTCCCGGGTACGACGGGTCCGAGTACACCGTGACCGGCAGCTCGGTCAGCCGCTCCCCGAGCCGGGTGCCGCCCGGTGCCGCGAAGGCGTTGCGGCCCTCATGCGCGCCGCGCCCGCCCATGGTCCACACCAGGTATTGCATGAGGTCGCCGGTGGCCGATGGCGGCAGCAGCGTCTCATAGCGACCGGCCTTGAGCTCGATCTGATTCTGTGCGGCCGTGAGCCGTTCATTGAGCTGGCGCAGCAGCGATTCGGTGGGCACGTCGACGAACTCGGGGGTGCACACCCCGGCCCAGGCGCTGCCCACTCCGCGTTTGGCGTTGATCTCCACCTGGCCGGTGGGCTGGGTGAACCTGCGGCGCAGCCCGGTCGACGAGGCCAGGAATGTGGTCTGGCGTTCGTGACGGGCGTATCCGTACAGGGTGTCGGGGCCGTCGAAGCCCGTCGACAAGTCGGCCGCCAGAGACCCGAACACGTCGGCGCCGGTCGGTGAGATCGCCGCGTCCCAGCTCTCCCCTGCCGCATCGCCGGGACCCAGCAGCGGCATGGCATCGCGAGACGGTGGCGCCGAGGCGGCCTCGGCCTGGCTGGCCGCCACCAGATCCGCGAGCGCGGCCGGGTCGGCGTCCTCGGTGAGCACCGAGCCGACCCGGGTCTGATCGCCTTGCCGCAGAATCGATACCACCGCGATGCTGCGCTTGACCGACTCGCCGTTGGTGGTCATGGAGCTGCCCGCCCAGCGCAGCGAGGCCTCGCTGCTGTCCTGGATCAAGACGATGGTGTCATCGGCGCCGCCGCGGCGCGCGGCTTCGGCCAGGACATCCTCGGCGACCTGCTGTGCGGGGATCACGCGGCACCGCCTTCCTGCTTGGTGTTCAGAATGTTCACGCCGCGGAACAGTGCCGACGGGCAGCCGTGGCTGACCGCCGCCACCTGTCCGGGCTGGGCCTTACCGCAGTTGAAGGCGCCGCCCAGTCGCCAGGTGGATTGGCCGCCAACGGCTTCCATCGAACCCCAGAAGTCGGTGGTGGTGGCCTGGTAGGCGACGTCACGCAGCTGGCCGTCCAGCTTGCCGCCGCGGATGCGGTAGAACCGCTGCCCGGTGAACTGGAAGTTGTAGCGCTGCATATCGATTGACCACGACTTGTCGCCCACGATGTAGATGCCGTCTTCGACTCCGGAGATCAGGTCGTCGGTCGAGCGCTCGTCCGGGGAGGCCTGCAGCGACACGTTGGCCATGCGCTGGATCGGCACATGGTGCGGCGAGTCGGCGTACGAGCAGCCGTTGGAACGCTCCTGGCCCAGCCGGGGCGCGAACACGCGGTCCAACTGGTAGCCGACAAAGATGCCGTCGCGCACCAGGTCCCAGCGCTGCGAGGCCACTCCCTCGTCGTCGTATCCCACCGAGGCCAGACCGTGGACCTCGTTGCGGTCGGCGGTGACGTTCATGACGGGCGAACCGTATTTCATGGTGCCGAGCTTGTCGGGGGTCGCGAATGAGGTGCCCGCATAGGCGGCCTCGTAGCCGATGGCCCTGTCGTATTCGGTGGCATGGCCGATGGATTCGTGGATGGTCAGCCACAGGTTGGTGGGGTCGATCACCAGGTCGGTGGGGCCGGCGACAACGCTGGGCGCCTTCACCTTCTCGGTGAGCAGCTCGGGGATCTCACGTAGCTCGGTGCTCCAGTCCCACACCCCGTCGCTGCCGATGGCCTCCCAGCCGCGGCCCATCGGCGGTGCCAGGGTGCGCATGGTCTCGAAGGATCCGGTGGCGGCGTCAACGGCGATCGCGTCCAGCTGCGACATGACCCGCACCCGCTGCTGGGTGATGGACGAGCCGAACGTGTCGGCGTAGAAGGTCTGCTCCTTGACCGCCGTCAGCGACGCCGAGGCGTGGTCCACGCCGTCGGAGGCCAGCAGCCGGGCCGAATACTCCTGCAGCACCGCGATCTTGTCGGCCTGCGGCACTCCGAACGGGTCAATCTCGTACTCGGACACCCACTGAACGTCGGCATAGACGGGCTCGGCCGCCAGTTCGACGCGCTCGCGGTTCAGGCTCCGCAGCCCCCGGGCGACGGCCACAGCCCGGCGCGCGGTCTCGGCCGCGGCGGTCGTGTCGAGCTGCACATGCGAGGCGAACCCCCAGGTGCCGTCGACGATCACCCGTACCGCCAGCCCGATGGTGCGGCCGGACACCGCGGTCTCGACCTGCTCGTCGCGCAGCATCAGCTCCTCGTTGATCAGCCGATGGATGCGCAGATCGGCATAGCTGGCGCCGGCGGCGCGCGCCGCGTTCAGGGCAGCGTCGGCGAGTTCAGCGCGAGGTAGCGCCAGGAAATCGGAATCTACGGACCGAGTCACGCGCTCAACCGTACCTATGCCACACCGGTGGCGGCGCGCGGTTTAATGTCCCCGTGAGTAGGTCGCGGCAGACAGCCGTCGCATACGGGCTGCTGGCCCCCAGCCTGTTCGGGGTGGCCGCGTTTCTGTTGCTGCCCATCCTGGTGGTCATGTGGCTGAGTCTGTGCCGCTGGGATCTGCTGGGACCCATCGAGTTCGTCGGCCTGGAGAACTGGCGTTCGGTGCTCACCGACGGCGCCTTCGGCCACTCCCTGCTGGTGACCCTGCTCTTTGTGGCGTTGGTGATTCCGGTGCAGACCGTGCTCGGTCTGGCCGCAGCGACGCTGTTGGTGCGTGGCCTGCCCGGCACCGTGTTGTTCCGGACCATCTATGTGATCCCGTGGATCTGCGCGCCGCTGGCCATCGGCGTGCTGTGGCATTGGATGCTCGCGCCCACCGATGGCGCCATCAACACACTGCTCGGGCAGCGCATCGAATGGCTCACCGATCCCTCGCTGGCGCTGCCGGTGGTGGCGGCGGTCAGTGTGTGGACGAACGTCGGTTATGTGGCGCTGTTCTTCATGGCAGGTCTGCTGGCCATCCCGGGTGATGTGCACAACGCGGCCCGGGTAGACGGCGCGACGGCCTGGCAGCGGTTCCGCCGCATCACCCTGCCGATGCTGCGGCCCACCTTCTTCTTCGTGCTCGTCACCGGGGTGGTGAGCGCGGTGCAGACCTTCGACACCGTGTACGCACTCACCGGCGGTGGCCCGCAGAACCGCACCGACCTGGCCGCGCACCGCGTGTATGCCGAGGCGTTCGAGTCCGCCCACGTGGGGCGCTCGGCCGCCATGTCGCTGATCCTGTTCCTGATCTTGGTCGCGGTCACGGTGATTCAGCACCGCTACTTCCGGACGCGGGTGAGCTATGACCTGGTCTAGGAATGCGCTCGTCTATCTCCTGTTGATCCTCGGCGCAGCCCTCACGCTCGGGCCGTTCCTGTTCGCCCTGTCGGCATCGCTGAAGACCACGCGGCAGTTCTCTGCCGAATCCCCGCTGGCCCCGCCGAATCCGTTCACCATCGCCAACTACACCGGGCTGGCCGATGCCGGGTTCGGGCGCGCGGCGCTGGTGACGGTGTTGATGACGGCGATCATCGTGATCGGCCAGCTGACGTTCTCAGTCCTAGCCGCGTATGCCTTTGCGCGGCTGCAGTTCCCGGGGCGCGACGGACTGTTCTGGGTGTATCTGGCCACGCTGATGATTCCGGCGACCGTGACCGTGGTGCCGATGTATCTGATGCTGACGCAGGTAGGGCTGCGGAACACATTCTGGGCGTTGGTCATCCCGTTCATGTTCGGATCGCCCTATGCCATCTTCCTGCTGCGTGAACACTTCCGCACCATCCCCAACGACCTGATCCGTGCGGCACGCCTGGATGGCGCGAACACGCTCGACATCCTGTGGCATGTGGTGGTGCCGGTCAGCAGACCCATCCTGATCACGCTGACCCTCATCACCGTGGTGTCACAGTGGAACAACTTCATGTGGCCGTTGGTGATCACCAGCGGCGGCAACTGGCGGGTGCTCACCGTCGCCACGGCCGGGCTGCAATCTCAGTTCAACGCGCAGTGGCCGATCGTGATGGCGGCGACCACCGTGGCGATCGTGCCGTTGGTGATCCTGTTCGTGGCGTTCCAGAAATACATCGTCCGGTCCATCACCTTGAGCGGACTCAAGTGATGAAGTCCTCCACGCGCGCGGCCTTGGTCCTTGGCCTGGTGACGCTGCTGCTCTTCGGAATTGCGGTCTGGCTCGGAATTCCGAAGACCGCTCAAGGCAAAACGGTGGTCACCGTCCGGGTGTGGGATGAGCAGGTGGCCAAGGCCTACCGCAGCTCATTCGACGAGTTCAGTCGACGCAATCCCGACATCCAGGTCGCCGTGACCGTGACGTCGTACGCGAGTTACTTCAACAGCCTGCGCACCGATGTGGCCGGGCACGGCGCCGACGACATCTTCTGGCTCAGTAACGCCTATCTTTCCGATTACGCCGACACCGCGAATCTCATCCCCGTTGCACCGCAGGCGGACTGGGACACGTCGGTGGTGGCCCAGTTCACTCGCAACGGCAAGCTGTGGGGCGTACCCCAGCTCAGCGATGCCGGGATTGCGCTGTACTACAACAAGAATCTTCTCGATGAGGCGCAGGTGGACCCGGCCGAGCTCGCCGAGCTGCGCTGGGACGCCGACCCCGCCGTCGACACCCTGCGTCCGATGCTGCACCGGCTCACCGGGCCCGGGCATTGGGGATACAACGCCGCCAACGACTTACAGGGCATCTACCTGAACTATCTCGGATCGGCGGGGGCCGTCTTCCAGGCCGACGACAGGTTCGCGTTCGCCAACCCCCGGGCCAAGATGGCGTTCACGTACCTGGTCGATCTCATCAACGTCGACAAGGTGGCGCCCTCGGCCGCTGACACCAACACCAACAATGACTTCTCGCGCAACCAGTTCCTGCAGGGCCGGATAGCACTGTTTCAGTCGGGCACCTACAACTTGGCGCAGATCCAGGCCAACGCCACCTTCCCCTGGGGCGTAGCGATGATGCCGGCGGGGCCGCAGGGCCGGGTCAGCGTCACCAACGGCATTGTGGCAGCCGCCAATTCGTCCTCACCGCACCCCGAGGCGACCACTCGCGTGCTGGCCTGGATGGGTAGCGCCGACGGGAATTCCTTCCTGGGCCGCAGCGGCTCGGCCATCCCCGCCGTGCTCAGCGCACGCGAGCCGTACTTCCAGCACTGGGCGGGCAAGGGCGTCGATGTGACCCCGTTCTTCCAGGTGCTCGAGGGCCAGCAGATCGCGGCTCCGGGCGGGCAGGGATTCGGGGCCGGATTCGCCGCGCTGAAGCCGTATTTCGCCGAGATGTTCCTGGGCCGTCTGGATGTACACACCGCACTGCAGCAGGCGCAGCAGGCCGCGAACAAAGCGCTGGAGAAGTAGCTGCGCGCCGAGTGTGCGGATTCGGTCGAGATTCCGCCGAAAATCGACACTATCGGCACACCCGATTTTCCTATCCCACGAACCGCGATCCCGGTCCCGATTAGGACGATGGACGGTCGTCCTTCCATTGTGCGTAGCGTTGATCGAGGATTGCATCGATACGTGCTTGATTTTCGAAGGTGTACGGAATGTGGAACTCCGAGGGCAAGTTTTGAGCGAGTGTCTCAGTCAGATCGCTGTAATAGCCGTCGGCGGCGGCGAAATAGTCTTGGGCGAAGGCATTTCCTTCGGGGTTGAGCATGTTGTCGATCAGACAACGGTCTAGCAGCTCATACAGATCGATAGCGGTTTGGCGCTGAGCTTTGAAAGCCTCGATCTCGCGTCGCAGCCATTTGGTGTGTCCGCGGCTGAGTAAGCCACGCGATGCGAGCCATCCGAGGAACAGTGCACCTGGGACCGCCGCCTGCTGTTCGGCGTGTGCAGGGTCGAAACCGTCGTCCACCAGCACGTGCGCGTGATTTTTTGCTTTGTCGTAGACCATCGGTCCAGTTGAAGCAGTACTTGGCGAGCCGGGCGCGACTGCATCAGCCGGGTCATAGCGGCCAGCAACGGCTGCAAGCGCTGTTGCGCCAATGGGAGGGTCCCCGGGCACATTCCGGCCGATTGAGTCGAAGTAATAAATGCACTCAGCTTCGAAGTCCAAAGCAGTTGCAGTCCAACGGGGGTCATCACGCGCTTTAGTCACAACCGCACGCCGGTAAGTACCCATCTCATGGTTTTCGATCGCATCGTCAAGTCGCCAATCGTAATCCTCACGTTTGTTGATTACGACCTGGCCAAGGACGATAGCGATATCCATGAGCATCGCCAGCACGATGTGCTCACCAGCCTTGTGCCGCGTCAACCAGAGCTTTGGGCTCGCCGAGAACGCGGGGGTATACGCGGCAGGCCACTCGGTGTGCGCCCACGCATTCAAGGATGTCAACAGCGGGTCCGGGGTGTGGGCGCCGAGCCCGGCATCAAGGTCGATATCGAATTGGCGCAACAGGTCTGCCGCAATCTTCAGTCGCGTAGCTCGCTGATCGAGCAGATAGCGCAGGTTCTCTTCGCATTGATCAAGACTCAGTTTTCGAGGATCGCCAAGAAATGGTGTCTCATAGGGCGGATAGTCCACCAGCAGTTGCGGCAACCTGCCTGACGACGAATCACCTGTGCGCTTAGATCGGCGTCGAAAAATCCCGATCACCCCTTTCCCGAGCCGCCATCAAGAGAATAGGCCCTTAACAAAACTTACGCCCTTGCTAGCAAGGCCACTGCCAGCTATACCACCAACGACGCCGCCGACAATCCCGCCGACTACCGTGCCGGCGCCGGGGATCACCGAACCGATCGAGGCACCTATTTCGGCACCAGCCCAAGCGCCGGCGGCACCGCCAGCAAGATTGACCCCGGCCTCCACCGTCTTCTCGCCAACAGTGTTGCCGTCTGCATGAAACGCCTCACCGAGCTGTACCGCGTCCATGACGATGCCTACAGGGCGTGCGACCTTGCCCACCGTCTCTAAGGTTCTGCCAGCATTGCGCAGTGCCGCATTGTCATTGAGCCGCTGGCCGTCCTTGGCGGCCTGCTCGCGCAACTTGGCGTCGTTGGACTGGCGCCCTGATTTCGATTCGACGTCGATGCGCGTAGCCTCACGCGGATTCGCCGGGTTCGGCTTGTCGGCCTGGATATCGACGACACGTGAACCCTTCTCTGGCCTCTGACCAGTTTCCAGCGGGGCCCGCTTACCGTCATTAGCTATCTGCACTTCGTTCGTGACGTTGTAGCCATCATTGCGGAGGCGAGTGCTAATCCCATCTCGAGCGAGATCACCATTGATGTTGTTCGCAGTGGCCCTCGGGACACCAGAGTTCTTGCCCAGACCGCCTTGCGGGGCGGCATGCACGCTTGGCAGTACTTGGATGCCGTGAGATTTCAACATGTCATCCAAACCAGAGGAGTAGCCACCCTTACCCGTCCACGGGCTCTCAGTAAATTCCCATCGCACGGTCAGGATCGGGTTGTTAACCAGCGTCTTGTATCCGGAGTGGCGAATGCCTTCGGCGATTCCCGTGCCCGGAACTGTCGTGGAGTTGGATGCTTCCTGCGCAAGGTTGTCGTTGAACTGATCGAGAATACCCGGATCACGTTCTGCAAGAAGTGAACTGATTTCCTGGTACGCGGCACCACCACGGGCCGGATCCTGTTGGTTGGCGTCTAGCACCATGCTTGCCAGAGACTGCGTGTCCACCTGGCCGGTTTCTGAATTGGTTACGGCAGAAACAAGATCTGCACTGTTGGTGGCCCCCGACAATGATTCGGATGGATCAGCGGGAACCCCACCTGCACCGAGACTAGAGACCGAGTTGACCGCGCCAGCTCCTTGCGAGGTGAGCTGGGAGCCTTGCCCCACAAGATCGGTGACCTGTGATGCTTGATCGTTGAGCTGCGTGAACTGTTCAGTCTGAGGTTTGAGTTGCGGATTGACATCGCCGACCGTCTGAGCGACTTGATCGGCTTCCTTCTGAGCGGTTTTCACGATCTGGCTGCCCGCATTGACCGCATCGGCCGTGCCCTGGATTCCCTGAGCAGCACCCTGCACCAGCGTGATCGCATCCTGCGGATTCACCGCACCGGACTGCGCCGAGGAAGCCAACGAGGCACCGGCCTGGGCGGCCGAGCCGAATCCCTGAGCGGCCTGCCCAGATGATTGCCCGATCTGCTGGCCCGACTGCACATATGTCTGAATATCGCCCGGAAGCCCTTGCACCGCTTGCGATGCATCCTGCCCCAGCGCCTCAGTGTCCGGTCCCTCTTGCTCATCTTGCTTGCGGCGGCGCGTCGAAGCCGCACCCAACAACAGCGCGGTCAGATCGTTATCGCCGGACTGCTGGTCGCGGTCCTGCTCGTCGTTCTTGTCGTCCCTCTTTTTGTCTTTCGACGGGAATTTCGGCGGCTGCTGCTGCTTGTTCTGCTTCTGCTGTTGCAGCTGCTTGGTGAGATCGTCCAGACGCTGACGATCCTGGCCAGATCGCTGCTGCTGATCCTGCAGCTGGCGGGTCAAGTCATCGATCTTCTGTTGATCCGACGACTGGTTCGGCTGCTGCCCAGAGTTCTGCTGCCCCGCCTGCCGTGGCTGTTGCGCGGGCTGCTGAATCCCCTGATTCGGTTGCCCACCTTGCGATCCCGTATTAGTGCCAGGGTTGGCTTGCCCGCCGTTGTACTCCGGATTCGGCGTACCGGGCCCTTGGGTGTAGGGGGTGGCGTTCTGATAGTTCGGGATCTGCTCACCATTGGCCGCCTGCTGCCACGAGCCATCAGCGTTCTGTCCAGGCGACAACCCCTGCTGCGCCGAGCCGCTGTTGCTTGGGCTCGAGACGTTCGCGCCCCGAGCGGGCTGCTGGTTGTAGATGCTGATGCCGTTGTTCTGGTCCAGACCCGGCATGCCCGAATTTGAGCCCTGGTAGTCGGGCATCTGATTCGGCATCTGAGGCGGCTGGAACATCTGCCCGCCCCCGGGCGGACCGTCATTACCGCCCGGGCTGCCCCCGCAATCTGGCGGGCACGCAGCATGAGCCTGCGGCACCGTTGCCGGGGTAAACCAACCTAAGCCCAGGCCGCCTGCGGAAAACATCAGCACCACAACAACACCCGCAGTCGCACCTGCCTTCTGCGAACCGCCCGCAGCCCACCTATAGAGGCCTGCAAGACCGTTCCAGAGACCGGCATTCGAACACACTGCCACCGCAAGCATGACAGCGATCGCCCCTGCTGCGGTAAGGAGCTGCGGTCCCGTCACCACCGACGCCAACGCGGGGGCGAGCCAGGCCGCCAGCGCGATCAAGCCCGCCGAGCCTGCCACCAAAACACCCACCAACCCCGGGTGCCAGCTCCGGCTATCTTGCTTGGTGGCCCGTCCCTGCCGGGAACGCGCGCCAGCCAAACCGGCATCGACTAACGCCTCCCGGGCAAGCCCGAACAAATACCGGCCACCGGTGAACAGCGCGGCACCCGACACGACCACCACGAGTAGCTGACCCGCGCCCATCGCGATCGACCACGTGCCCTGCCCTGTCGCTGACGCCCACCACGCGAGATAACCGCCGCGGAAAACCCACCATGTGCCAACAGCACCTGCAAGCAGACTCAGTGCGGCGAGTACCGCCCGCGTCGGCTCCCCGACTCGAGTCTCGACCGCGCTGAACATCGCCGAAATGAGCGGCTGGCGCCCCCAAACAGCCAACTTGATCCCGCCACTCAAAGCGATCAGCAGGATCAACAACTCAACTGCCCAAACAAGCCAAGCGCCTACCCCTTCACCGACCCGATGGAGAGCGTGCAGCCCTGCGACGGCACCCGTTGCGACGATCACACCCGCGATCGCCGCAGCGACCCGGCGACTCGTGACGCCCGCCGACCAGTTCGTCTTAGCGAACTCAATATTGGAGAGAGGATCTTCCATAACAATGGGCTTCTCATCCAACTCTGCACGCATCACTGACCCCTCCAGCCATGTATGGCAACTAGTTAAGGAGCACAATACGCCTGTATATGACCACTGTCGAGCCATGTGGCAAATAGCACGAGCTGAGATCAACGATCTGGATCTCGCCACCTATCAACCAGCACGGCGGATGGAACATCAACCAGATGGCGAAAGCAGCAAATTCAAGATCATGGCAGGACGGAACGGGTGGCGACGGTCATGAATCTGGTACCGGCCGACCTCTGACGCCATCTTGGGGCACCAGACGTCGACGCGGGACCCACCGACGACGGCGCGTCTTGCCATCGAAATACCAAGGGCCACATAAACAAAGACGTCAAACGCCGCCAAACGCTAAACCCCGCGCTACAGCACCTCGAACAACACGACGGCGGTTCCGACCGCGATGAGTACCAGCAGGGCCACGGCATCCCACCGGCCGGGCCGGTGTGGATGCGCCGCGATCTGCCCGCTGCCACCGCGCGCGGTGATGGCATCGCCCATTTCGGAGGCACGCCGCAGCGCGACGGTGATGGCGGCGGTCAGCATGTCGACCACCTCGGCCACCCAGCCCAGCCCGCGCCTGCCCTCACGCACCTGTGGCGGACGCAGCCTGCGGGCCGCGATGAGCACCCGGAACTCGTCGGACAGCATCGGGAACGAGCGCAGCGCCAGCGCCAACGTGGCGGCACGCTCGTCGACGGGAATGCCGAAGACCTTCAGCGGGCGCCCCAATAGCGCCACCGCGGGCGCGATCTCGGAGACATTGGTGGTCCACGACACCATGGCTCCCGTGCCGAGCAGCACAATCGCCACGGCGGTCGTGCGCGCCACCGCGAGCACACCGTGGAATCCAATGGTGAGTCCGCCGATATGCCAGAACGGCGGCCCGCCGCTGAAGAACACGGTGAGGCTGCCACCGATCACCAGCGCCAACATCCAGATCGGGATGGTGGGCACCGCACCGCGCGGGATGTGCGCCAGCCACGCGGTAATGATCACCAGAGCCGCCACCGCCCCGATCGCCGTCCAGGTCGGGAACAACGTCAGTAGCACCGAGATGAGGAATACCGCAATAAGTTTGGTCCCGGCCCACAACCTATGGATCGGGGAGGTACCGGGGACCGGGCGCAGCAGAACCACCGGGCGGCGCGGTGCACGTGTCGTCGTCATGAGCGACTCCCCGACCCGACCGATTCGGGCAGCAGCACCCCGGACTGCAGATGCACCGTGCGCGGACACAGTTCCTGCATGCCATCGAAGTCGTGCGAGATGACCACGATGGTGAGCCGTTCGCGCTCGCGTACCTGAACCAGCAGCCGCAGCAGACCCGCCTGCGACTCGGCATCCAGACCCGCGAGTGGCTCGTCGAGAATCAGGGCGCGCGGGGAACGCGCCAGCAGCCCGGCCAGCACCACCCGGCGCATCTGGCCGCCGCTGAGCTGATCGATGGGACGCTTGATCAGGTCTGCTTCGAGCCCGACGCTGGCCAGCGCAGCCACGATGCGGTCGGTATTGCGGACGGAAAATCCTGCCGCCGAAGCTATTTCGTAGTCGACGCGGCTGCGCAACAGCTGCAACCGGGCGGCCTGAAAGCTGATGGCCACCGACCCGACCTGATCGGAGACCGGCTTACCATCCAGCAGACACTGCCCCGAGGTTGGTTTGGTGAGGCCGGCCGCGATCCAGGCCAGCGTCGACTTGCCCGAACCATTGCCGCCATGGATGAGCACACCGTCGCCCTCGTGCACCGCCAGCGACACGTCGTGCAATGCGGTTTTCGCCCAGGGTGTTCCGCTGGCGTACTGATGTGCGACGGAATCGAACTCGAGAACAACGGGCGACTCGGTATCGGGCCGCGCGGCCGTGGTGGTGGGCACCGGCACCGTCTGAATCGCCGTGGTCGCCGTCTTGCCGTTGACCGCACGCAGCGCGATCTCGCGATCCGCGGCGGCGGCCTCGGACTGGAAATGGGTGATGTGCACCAGTGACATCTGGTGCTGATCGGTGAGGCGGGACAGCACCCCCAGCAGATCCTCGCGCCCCTTCGGGTCGACCATGCTGGTGATCTCGTCGGCCACCAGCAGTGCGGGGTCGCGCGCCAGCGCCGAGGCCACCGCCAGCCGTTGCAGCTCCCCGCCCGACAGCGAGGAGGTGCTGTGCTCGGCCATCCCCTCCAGACCGACTTCGCGCAGCAGGCCCTCGATGTCGACGTCGTGATCGGCGGGCAGACCCCACACCACGTCGTCGGCGACCTTGGTGCCCAGCACCTGACTTTCGGGGTGCTGCATGACGATTGCGGTGCCGCCGATGGCGCCGAGCCCCACCGAGCCCGGCCGCTCGATCTCCCCTGACGTCGGTTCACGCCCGGCCAGGATGCGCATCAAGGTGCTCTTGCCCGAACCGTTGGGTCCGGTGATCGCGACATGCTCGCCGACTTCGATGCTCATCGAAAGTGGCGCCAAGGCATCGGATTCACCACGCGGATAACGGAATCGCACATCGCGTAAGCGCGCGGGCACCGGACCCACAGCACCGGCCAGCGTCGGTGGATCGAGCTGGTGCACATCAGGAATCACGGCCAGGCGCTTGATCACGCGAGAGAGCACCCACCAGCCGAACAACGCGTTAAACAGGACGAACACGAAAACGATGCCACCGATGAACCACACCCAGTTGCGCATCGCGAAGTCGATGGCATTCGTCGCATTCACACCCACGGGCTCCAGGTGCGGGATGTGGCCGATCATCTTGAACAGGCCCTCCAGCGAGGCGCGCAGGGCATCGAAGAGCAGAGTGCGCATCCGGTTCAGCAGGGCCAGCGCACCGACTGCCAGACCAGCGATGATCGCGCTGCAGATAACCCCGAGCACCGTCAACAGGGGCATGCCGTGTCCGCGTCGGCGCACTACGCCGGTGAGTCCACCGATGTAGACGCAGTTGCCCATGGCAATCAAACCGCCGAGCCCGGCGAGCAGGAAGGCGATGACGCCGCCGGCCACGGCGGCGGCCAGCAGCACCCGCACGCGGTAGCGATATCCGAGCAGCCCCATGGGTACGGCGCCAAGTAGCTGGACGGCGCCCAGGATCGGCAGGGCAACCCCGACGATGACCATGGCGGCGGTGAGCGCGGCCATGACGGCCGCCTGCGCCAACTCATCGGGTTTCAGCGGCACCCTGGTGAAATTCACTTCACAATTCTGCCAGCCGGTTTGCCCACTCTCAGCACATTCTCAGCTTCGCGCGTCGCGAAGCTAGTTCACTGCGACGCCGATCAGATGCCCTATCACGTACGTGGCACCGATAGCGATGGCACCAAAGGCCAACTGCCGCAAGGCGCTCAACCAGGGGGCCCGCGCCGTGAAGCGTCCGGCAACCCATCCGGCGACGAGCAGGCCCGCTCCCCCGCAGGCCAGGCCCGCCAGTAGTGACGCGAATCCCAACAGGAATGGGATCAGCGGCACCACCGCACCCACCGAGAACGTCAGGAACGAGGAGATGGCGGCCACCCACGGCGACGGAGTGTCGTTGGGATTGATGCCGAGTTCCCGGGTGAGGTGAATCGTCACCGCGGTGTTCTCGTCCTGGTGGATCTCGTCGGCGGCCGTGGCCGCGGTCTGCGGCGAGAGCCCGATATCGCCGAGCATGGCGATGAGCTCCTTCTTCTCGGCGTCGGGGTGCAGCTGGATGGCGCGGCGTTCCACGCTCGCCTCGTGCTCGATCTGCGAGTTGGACGTCGACACCGACGTGAACTCACCCAGCGCCATCGAGAACGCACCCGCCACCAGGCTCGCCGCCCCGGTCAACACGATCGCGTGCGTGTCCAGCCCACTAGCACCCACACCGGCCACCAGCGCGGTATTGGTGACCAGGCCATCCATCGCTCCGAAGGTGGCCGCACGCAACCATCCCCCGGACACGTCTGGGTGCGTGTGGTCAAATTCATGCGGTAGTTCGGCAGATTCCGCAGAGCCGTCGAGTGCCACGATGTACGAATCTACTTCCAGGTTCCTGAAAACGCACTGCTCAGAGGGGAATTACCGACATGAATCGTTCACTGACCGTTTTCGGCACCGTGGTCTTGGCCGGCGGGCTGATGCTGGGCTGTTCGAGCAATGACAAGAAGGACGAGTCCGCGGGCTCTTCGGCCAGCAGCAGCGCCACCACCTCCACGGCAGCCGCGAGCAGCTTCGATATCGCCAAGATCGACGCCATCAAGGACCAGTTCCCTGCCGGATACACCGTCGAGGTCCAGCCCAAGACCACGGTGACCCAGGCGATGCTCGATCAGATGAAGGGGATCTTCGACAAGGCCACCTTCACCCCGCAGGAGTGCGCCGACAAGATGCTGGGCGCCTTCCCACAGGTGACCGGGACGTCCATGCAGGGTGTCACCGGCGCCAAGGGCAACGGCGACCCGATGTCCAAGACGATGATCATCGCCGCGGCGATGGAGACGGTCAGCCCGATCCCCGCCGACACCACCAACGGGGCATGCGACAAGTTCTCGCTGTCGATCGCCGGCATGGCAGAGGGCACCGGCGAGAAGATCGACGCACCCGCCATCGACGGCGTGAAGACGACCGGAACGTCCACCAACATCAAGATCAGCGCGCCCGGCATGGAGAAGGAGATGGTGCAGATCGCCTACTCCGCTCAGCTCGACGACCACCACGCTGTGTCGGTGTCGGGCATGGGCGATGTCGACCGCAACGAGCTATCGGATGTCTTCGTGAAGGCCGTCAACGCCGTTAAGGGATAGGCCGAACCGGGATGCCCGCCCCTGCGGCAAGGGGCGGGTACCCGGGCATTCCCCAGTACGCACCCGGCGGGTAGTACCCGTAGCCGTACCAGGCCGAGCTGGGCGCACCCTCGCATTTGGAAGTGTTTCCGGCGGAGGCACACACGGTCGCGTGTGCGGTGCCCGCTGCGGGGCTGGGCAAGATCATTGGCGCTAAAGCCAGAGCTCCGACAGCGAGTGTCGAGCAGAGAACTCGCGCCACATTATGTGGTCGCTTCATGGCTCCAGAATACGCCGCGCCTGGGCACTAGCTGATGGATTCTCATGCCGCATGGGATTGGCATCCAAGTCCAAGCGCCGGACTCTCAAGACATTTCGGGTAGTCGGTGCACTGCCGGATCCTGCAGGAGCTTCAGAATCGTATCGATGGCGGGGTCGTGTGATCCCGCACGGGTGAGTGCCAGTATCTGCGTCTGGATGGAGCGCGGGGGTTCCAGCGCTTCTGAAGGTATTCTGTTGGCCACCAACGGCTTCAGCACGACCTCTGGCGGGGCAATGATGAAGCGCATTCGGGACGGCACGAATGCTATGCATGATCCGGAAGCGACGTGCGCGATCAGCCCAATCGTGGTGTTCGCGCTCGCGGCCTGCCGGGGGGTGAAACCGGCAGATTCGCACATGGATACGAGCTCGCTAACGAGGGATGTATGTGCCGTCCACGGCAACGCGAAGCCCTCGCCCGCAAGATCTCCGATGGCCACGTGCGGTTCTCGCGCCAGCCGGTGGTCGGCGGATAACGCGACCATGATGGGCTCGGTTGTCACCATCGACGCCGACAACCCCGTCAAATCACCTAGCGGGCCATACATTATCGCCACGTCAACATGCCCGGACTTCGTGCGTTCGATCAGTTCGTCGTATCTGTGGTCTTGCAGCACTATCTGCAAGTGCGGCAGATCCTGCTGACATCGACGCAGCAGCGCGGGAACGAACGTGTAAGCAAGGGAATCCGTCGCCCCCAGTCTGAGCCGACTCTCCTCGCCCTGTGCGATACGACGCGCACGCATCACGGCCGCCTGCTGCGCCTGGAGAATTCCCTCAACTTCGGCGGCGAATGCCTGACCCGCGGGCGTGAGCTCGACGGCCCGCGAGGTTCTGACCAATAACGTCACACCCAGAGACTGCTCCAGCCTGCTGATCGCCTGGCTCAGCGAAGGCTGGCTGATGTAAAGACGATCGGCCGCTCGCCCAAAATGCTTCTCCTGGGCAAGAACACAGAACTGCTGCAGCACCCGCGGACTCAGGTCAACCGACTTCACCTCACCAGTATTGCGTCAAAAACCGGCACACCCCGCAACAGAACCGAGCGTATTTGCGAACCGAATGTGATGTAGATCAATCCCCCTCCGCCGACCAACGGATTTACCTCGCACGATTGTCTACAGACTATGAATCCAGCGGGTGGTTGGTATTGGACGACAATGCCTTGCGAACCTGAAATGGGTGTCACACGGCATGCCTATCGGCTGCCTGCGCCGTCTTAACTGGATAAACACAGAACCAGAAAAGACACATAGACCAATAATCAACGTTCAAACCGGAACCGCCAAGCCCCAAGCGGCTGGTTAACGGTGAGGCGAACAACTCGATGGGATGCCCATGAAACATGGTGTAGCGGGATTTCAATCTGGTTGTCGGTGCGTTAAGTGCTTCACCGACGAGACACAACGCGCGCAGGAAATAGCTGAAGCTCAGCTTCGTTACTGGGAGCCAATCAACGACGCCGCCGACGAAAGCTGGACCAGCCGCTGGCGTCTACGTACATCGCAACGTTCAAACGTCCGGTCATGGGCCTCCGAGGACATCGCACTGGCCCGCGATCGGTCGATACCGGCACGTAAAGTTGCCGCCCGCTTGGGGCGCACCCTCAGTGCCGTCAACGCCATGCGATATCGCCCGGCGCAGCTCCAGGATGACGATCCGATCAGTCCTGTTCCGGACTCCTCCGAAGAAGGACACGAGTCCCGTGATAAACACCGCCTGATCATGGAGATCCCGGGACCCGCATCAACTACTTGCGCCATGTCGATGACTCTTCCCACACACGAGGGTTCCATCCTGCAGATGACCACTGCCCCCCACGACGATCAGCAGCTTCCGTAGCCTGCTGGGGCTCGTGAAGCGGCTGGCGAAACCCCGGTACGCCAACTACGTATCTGCACTCGTCGCCACCGGTGCCGACAACCATGGTGTCCGTAACAGAGCTTGGCGTTGCGGCTTATGACGAGGACGTTCTAATGAGCGAACGCGCATTTCCCCTGACGGCCGAACGCTGGATCGAGGCAGAGATCTACTGTTGGGGAAAACATCTGAGGGTGTCGTTTGTCCGATTGTCATTTCGCCGTCGACCACGAGCTGGGCCCCATTGACAAAAGGACTCACGGTGTCAAGACGCTGTCAGGTTTCCAATAAGACAGGCTGTACATAATCATAATTGCCACGCTGCACATATTCAGGAGATGTTCAGAATGATCTTGGGTTTGTCACAGCTAGGCCCAATGCCACATTTGATACTGTTCGAAACAGTTAGGCAGACATGCACAAAATTGCATGTGAAGCACACTGTAGCGGCACTCTTATAGCGCCCAGTACCTCCATCAGTATCGAATTCAACATAAACCGGTCCGGCCTTTTCTGCCGAAACGATAAGGGTGTCCATGTCGATGTACTGTTCTCGGGCTAGTTGGCGCTACCAGTTGATGTCGACACTGGTGGCGGTTTCGGTCTCGATGGTCGGGTTCCCCGGAATCGGTTGGGCAGCACCGCCTGACCCACCCGCTCCCGCGCCCGCGCCGGTGATATCCGCGCCCGAGCCAGCTGCCGCACCGGCCCCAGCGGTATCGATGCCCGAACCCGCCGCCGCGCCAGCGCCCGCCGCTGCACCCGCCCCAGCGGTATCGATGCCTGAACCTGCCTCTGCCCCAAGGCCTGTCGTGTCGACGCCGGGAGGATCGGCGCCTACGGCTCCGGCTCCGGCAAGTCTTGAACCCTCTGCGACCGCGCCCGTGCCCACAAGCGCTGTGACGCCAAATCTTGGATCCGCCACTCCGACACCATCAGTCTCGACGGGAGGCACCGACGCACCACCGACTGCCACCGCGGTACCGAGTCAATCAATGTCGCCGTCCGCACCTTCATCAGCAACACACGCACCGGGAGCGACGACTCCGTCGACCACAGCCGCCACCGACCGACCGGAAACTGCGACATCGGCCGCACCGACTACCTCGGGCACGTCGCCCAAACCCGCGCCGTCTGCCGGCAATGAGCCCGGACGCAAGGAGGCCACCAAACCCGGGCACGACGATTCAGATCTCTATGCTCGCCATCAGTGGCGCTACCCCTGGCGCTGGTGGCGAGACTTGGCCTGGGACAGTACATATCCCTATGACTGGTCCAACAGTGGCTATTGGAATTACTGGTATCCCACGTGGACCAACACCTGCCCGTACCGGTGCCCGACCAATGACAACGGCCCGTACCCGCCCGATGTTCAGAACTACCTCGACGCTCATCCCGACCTAGCCGCCGAGTTCGCGCGCGTTCACGAGTTCCCATGGGAGCTCCGCCGCGGCGAGATTCAGCCCTTCCTCAATGAGCATCCCGACTACCTCGCCTGGTTCAACGATCGCCAACCCTGGATTTAGTCGGTCTCCGCAGCACCCGGGTCAACCGGCTGGCCTATGCCGACGGTGATCGACTTTGCACCGCAATGCAGAGTCAGGGACTGCATGATCGCTCCCGGAAGCACCTCGAAGGCAACGGTGTACGTCTCTTGGTCCCCGGCGAGAACGTCCTCAGGATTGCCCAAGAACTGGTCGATCTTCGGCAGGGGCACCACTGTCCCCTGCGAGGTGTCCAGCGACTGGGCGGCGACGGTGAATGCCGTCGACTTCTCAATTCCGTTGTTCGTGACCAGAATTGAGAACGCCGCCCAATATCCGGTCGGTCGCGGCAGGGACCCACGCGAGGTAAGCATCGGCACCATGTTGCCGAAGCGCACCACCTGCTGAACCTTGCAAGCCAGCGGGCCATCGCTGATTTCGGTATCCATCGGCGGGAGCGCTGGGGCGCTCGAGCACGAGACGAGCGTGCCGACCGTCCAGAGGGCGAACACACCGGCGGTGTTCCTCATAGCCCACCTCACGTTCGATCGATTTACGACGCAGCCTGGTCACCGGATTCTCCAAGAAATTAGCCGATGACAGAAGCGCGCACAGGTACGACCCCGCCGCATCCAACATCGTCGTCACTCCAGCCGTCATAGGTGATTCCTTGTTGTTGGGCGAGTACCCGATGGTGGGCGGCTTCGTCATGTAGCGCATCGAGCGGCATGCTCCTGTGCACCATTAACGAGGCTTCACCGGCGTTAGCTTCGGGTCCGCTGCTCACACCGTCGGTGGAATGCGACAGGTGCATGCCGATCTCGTTGGGACAAGCGGGATTCGATTCAATTGCTTCGGGATGGACGTACTCGAAAGTTCGAGGCGGCCATGACCGTCCTGCGTCTGGAGCATCTAGATGTTCGCGTGGTTGCTATCAAGGCCCACCGCAGTCTCGGCCCGCTCACCGCTGACCGTGCCGCGGCCGATGACCGTGAGAACGAGATCAGTGAAAATTTCAAGGTCGCGCCCGGGGATACCGACGTTCTCGAGCTTGATGGGCCTGCGGCGAATGCTACCGAGACGATCGCTTACCGGATCCCGACGCGCTCAAGTCATCTGATCGCGCGGCAAACGGCCAGTCGCCGCGCTACGTCACCGGCAAAACGACCGCGGTGAGCACGTCGCTCGCGATCAGCCGAGTCCCGACAACCAGCGCACCAGACATGCCGATAACCATAGCTGCGAGACAGAACGCGACCCAGCTCGCATCCGCCAGGACACCGCGACCACCCGTATTGCCAGATAGCCAACGGTTACCAGTAAGTTCACCATTCCCATCCAGTGAACGAACCGGAACAGCAAACATACAACCATCTTCACATCTCTAGACATAATCCGGTTCGATCTGTAATGATCTCGGAAGTAGTTCGCGTACGGCGCGCGTAGAGCAAGATGCATGGGGGGTCTTCAGCATATGGCCATGAGCGATCACTGGCGCATGCCTGCTGGTTTGCGTAAAGCATCGGCCCTGGCCGCTATTGTGGCACTCACCATTGCCGGCGGAAAGGTCGCTGGCGATAGCACCGTACCCGGCACCGGATTTTCGACCGTGCAGACTGCCGCTGCCGACCCGACCGGCCCTACAGGCCCAGGTGGCGACGGGGGCATGAACGGTAGTCAGTTCCAGCCGCCGTCACCCCCCAGCTCAATGCCGGACTATCAGGGCGGCATCAATCAACCGGCGCTTGATCAAAACAATGGGATTTCGATCTACAACAGCGGTGTCCAGGGTGCACCTCAACAATCCGAACAACAGGCTGGACAACAACTTCAACAGGGCCAGCAGCCGCAGCATGGCACCCAGATCCCTGACTACTCGACTTCACCTGGATATACCCAAGGACCCGGTCGACCTAATCCCGACAATCTAGGGCCTCAACAAAACTCGCCACAACAATCACAACAAGGCCAACAACAGTCGCCTCAGCAGAACGATCAAGGGCAGCAGCCAAGCCAGCAGCAACCGACGCAGCAGACACAAACTCCCACAAACAGTCAGCAACCATCGCAATCGCCGACGCAAACATCAAGCCCAAATCAGGAAGACAAGCAAGAACAACAACGGGACTGTCAATACATCTCGGGCCTGTCATCTGCGGTTGACGGGAAAATCACCTACACCGCGCCTGCCGAGATCGCCCAGCAAGTCGCCAACGCAGCCAAGAAGTGGAATGACCTCGGCGGTATACAGATTACCCCGGCAAGCTCCTCGGACAAGTCGCGCGACGACAACGGCTCGGATCAAGAGTCATCTGACGACTCCGACTCGCAAACCACACTCAACATTGAGGTAATCAATGACCCTAAGGAGGCTTGGGGCGGCCGCCACACAAGCGCTGACGGAGACTCCCCTGCCAAAATCCTGATCAACCTGGCCCGCATAAACAACGCTGGCCCTGGTGGTTTGGAATCTGTACTCGGCCACGAACTCGGGCAT
This sequence comes from Mycobacteroides sp. H001, assembly GCF_001440005.1. NCBI lineage: Bacteria > Bacillati > Actinomycetota > Actinomycetes > Mycobacteriales > Mycobacteriaceae > Mycobacteroides > Mycobacteroides sp. H001. The sequence continues at coordinate 41,087 of NZ_LJYH01000038.1, read as the reverse complement.
GATCTCGGCCTGTCCGACAGCGTACCTGGACAACTAATGGCTCCATCCGGTCCGCTGCCAGACGGACCTCAGGCCCTCGATGCCCAACTCCTACAACAAGTCAGCTCTCAAGGAGCGAACCAGCAATGTGCCCAACAGAAGCTGCAGCAAGCTCTCCAGGAATTCTGGTGCCCATTCGGAAGTTGGCCTGATGGTAGTTGTGTAGGCGCAGATACAGCCCGCTCTGTCAGGGATTTCTATTCCGGCGAAGCGAAGATGCTTTGGGAGGACATCAAAGGTATTTGGGATGCTGTTCAAACCCTAGCCAAAGCTACCGGCAACACCGACGACGGTGTTTCTCGTTCTGCATTACGGCAAGCGCTAGGGCCGTTGGTTGGCCTTGGGCCGGACGGCAGTCCTGGCGTTGCAGATGCCTGGCTGAATCTGGGACGTGATCAACGTCAGCAGTACCTGGGCTGGGATTACTGGGCCTCAGGGCAGTACGAGAAGGCCGTCCAAAGAATAGGCGTATCGGCCTTCGAGCTTATCGTGACCCTAGGTGGCGTTGGTGTGGTCGCCAAACTTCTCAAACGCATTGGAACGGCAGTCCGTGAGGCAAAAAATGCGATTGAACTTGTTAAATCGATCATAGCTCCAGGAAAGCTGGATTATATATTCGGAAAAGTTACCTCATCTCCAGAAAACATGGCGAGATCGATATCGATGTACAAGCAACTTAACGCGATCGGCGTATTTGACAATACCGCCGGTAGAGAACTTGTACGTCAGAGCTTAGAGGCGGCAGCCAAATCGACAGACAACATCGTCAAGGAAGAAGTTAGGAACGGCGTCACCACACTTACCAAAGAGTCCTTATTGGCGGGCCCCAATGGTATATTGAAACTACAGTCATTCTGGGAAGTCACAAGTGACGGCTTGCGCTTAACCAGTGTGATTCCGTTTGGAAAATGAGCGAAGGGATAATCAAGATGCTTGAGTATCCATCAGACAGTGAGATGGCCGATAATTTAGGCACCTCCCCCGTCATTTCTCTCGAAAATGACTTGTGGAAAAGGTCGATAAGTCATTCAGTAGGTAAAGAAGATCTAGTTTTGACGTATGACGAAACTGGTTTCGTGTGCTGGAAGGCATATTTTGAGAACCGGTTGATTCTGTCGTCATCAAGAGACCAGGCACGCTTAATCACGGTTTGGTCCAAAGACGGAGAAGCCTACATAGCGATAGACTTTGAGGGTGAGTTCGGCAAGGGGAGGGTAACTGTTCGTCTATATCCGGATATTTATATTGAAGACTTTCAGAGGCTTTAAATATGGTTCAACCCGTCGAACTTTTGGATCTAGATGACTAAAGTCATGTCGAAGCCAGCGAAGAGAACACGTCTCAACCTAATTAGGAACCGCCATGCCGCGTTCCATGTTGTCGCAGTACTGTCTACGGCTTTGATATTGAGCAGTTGCGAGCAAGCCGAAGGCGAGAATATTGAAGGAGTGGTTCGTGCTTTCAATTCCGCTGTGGACCGGGAAGATTACCCAGCCGCCCGAGCTTTGAGCTGCGGAAAGATGGCTTCCGATCTGTCGCGCTCCGATGATGAATTGCGAACTGGCCGAGATGTCGCGGGGCTGATAGGCGGGGTGAAAGCCCAGTTAACCGCGGTAGCGGCTCCTTACATCCAGGGTGACATTGCTCATGTTCAAATAACTGTGAAATATACCAGTCAGCTATCGGGTGTGAATGATGTAACTCGAAACTACGAACTCAATATGCAGAAAGAGAGCCCTGGGTGGAGAATCTGCTCATACGTGCCAGCCGCTCAATAGATCATCCGCTATTTTCATGGCATCGACAGGCTATCCGAAGCATGCTTCTCGGCAGCATATGCGCGGTTGTTCTTGCGTCGTGCGGTAACGACTCAACAACAGGGGGCACTCCAGCGAAAACGACCCAGGTGGAGCCGATAACGACCTCGTCGGTCGCCTCTGCCCCGGCCGCTGATTTTCCCTCAATCCGCGAAGTAGTGCCCCACTACGCCACCGACGTCCGGGACTTACGGCGCCTTGCCGGGCTGGCCGAAGCCGTGTTCGCTGGCACCGTATCCGAACAGTCCGGTGTCATCATCCGGTACGGACAGGCCAATACTCAGTTCAAGGTCAACGTGCTGCAGGCGTTGAAAGGTACACCCGCAAACACTGTGACTGTCGAACAGGAAGGCGGCCGTGACGAGAAAAAGAACACTACTTACATCATCAAGGACGACACACCGCTGAAGGTGGGCGGAACCTATTTGTTTGCTGCAACCTATCGTGAGAACGAACGCGTCTACAGCATCATTCCTGTCTATGGAAACACCCCGTTGACCGACGAACAGACCAGCGAACTGCAGGCAGGTAAGACACCACAACCGGTCACCGAGATGCGCGGAGCCGTCGCACACCAAATACCGTCATAGACGTAACCAACGACCCCTCAAGGCCAAGCTCGTCATACGAGCGGATATTCCGAGAAGCTGCCATTCTTCGTTTGCTGGCGGTAGCAAATCACATGGCCGTGTAGCGGGCGTCACCGCAAGTGAGAGTCGCCCGATCCGTATCAGATGAAGCCACCTAGCAACGTGGCATATCGTTGTGAACATGCACTATGGGGGTTCAGCAAGATCATTCTGGCAGTGGTGGGCAAAGGGGTTCATCGGCTCCCGTCGGCGGCAAGCAGTCGGTCATGCCCTGCAACAGTTCCTCTCGATGACCGTCCTGTTCGCGGCCATCGACGTGGCGACCTGGGAGAACGACAGATATACCTATGCGCTCCAGATCGCACTAATCGCTCTCATCGCGTACCCGGCCGGCCTACTTCTGAGCCGCGTCCAAAGTGAACGTCTCATCGAACATCAATGGGCACTGTGGGGAGTATCGCCCAGCTCGTACGGCGAGGCGCTGCGCGCGTCCTACTTCGGCGCGGCGCCCACTGATCCGTATGTGCGTTCGTCTGCAATACGGTTCATACAGATACACCAACGGAGAGCGCTGAGCCCGCTTACAGTGTGGCTGTCTGTCGCCGGATTGGCCGCGATCACGGGTTTCGTGCGATATGCGCTCCCTAGCGAACGTCCCTCCGCAGATTGGTTCGGGTATGTCTCGCTACTCGCCGCAGTCGCGCTGTACACATCGGCCCAGCCCTGGATACTCCGTCGGCGGCTCACGCTGCTACTAGCCGGTGAACGCAAAACTCCGTCTCCAGGAGGAGACGGAGTTCAAGACGTGGTTCCTGTTGCGCTCCCCCGCTTGGACTCGAACCAAGAACCGTCCGATTAACAGTCGGAAGCTCTGCCAATTGAGCTACAGGGGACTACCGGATCGCGTCGGTTTGTACCGCGAACCGAGGCATGACTTTAGCCTACGGGTAGGGGTGAAAGCCAAACCGTATGCCCGCCGCATCGCTCGCCTACAAGCGACAAAGACGGTGAACATCACGGTTGTCGCATAGAAGCGGGCAGATGTGACCTGCCTGACGCAGCCGTTCACAGCTGCGTCAGGCAGGATAGGGAGAACTTCGTTAGTTGGTGGAGGGTTCGTGATTCGGGTTTTGTTGGTGCTGGCCGCTGGCTACGTGCTGGGTGCGAAGGCTGGCCGTCGCCGATACGAGCAGATCGTCAATGGGTATCAGGCCGTCACCGGCAGCCCCGCGACCAAGAAGCTGATCGAGATCAGCCGTCGGCGCCTGGCCAACTCGCTGTCCCCTGACCCCCACATGGTCGAACTCACGCCGATCGATGAGACGACCATGATCTTGGAGCCCGAGCCTCAGCTCGACAACAAGTAGGAGCGCTGCCCCTACACCGAGAGGTCGTCGCCGCTGACCTGCTCGAGCAGGCTGCGTCGATACGCTTCCAGCGCCACCAGGTCACCGAACAACGCGTGATACTCGTCGGCGTGCTCCACCGGTGACATCCGCTGCAGCTTCGACTTCACCTCGGCCACCTGCCGCCCCACCCACACCTCTTGCAGCTTGGCCAGTACCGATCCGATGTATCGCGGCAGCCGCTCGTCGCTATCCACCTGGATGGCCTCGGCGGTCAACGCATTGATCAGCATCACCTGGTTCTGCGACGACGCGCTCTGGCGCACCTTGTCGATCCACTCCGCGCCGACGATCCCCGCAGCCGCACCACCGGCCGCCTCGATCGCGGTGCGCACCGCCACATATCCGGGGTGAGTGAAGCTGTCGGTGGTCAGCGAGTCGAACACCGGTCCGGCGAAGGCCGGGAACTGCAGCGCCGCCTTGAGCGCCTCGCGCTGCGGCCACAGCGTGGGGTCCTTGGGATCGGGCATGGCGACCTTGGGCGCCGCAGCGGGCTCGGCGCCGCGGGCACGACGGTCGGGTGACACCGATCCGCCCTTCGCCGCCTTACCGGCCTCCTCACGCACCCGCGCGAGGACCTGGGCCACGTCGTCCCATCCCACCCAGCCGGCCAGCTGCCGGGCGTACTCGTCACGCAGCGTCGGGTCCTTGATCCTGGCCACCATCGGCACACAGCGGCGTAGCGCGTCCACGCGCCCCTCGGCGATCTCCAGATCCGACTCCGCCAGCGCCGACCGGATCGCGAACGCGAACAGCGGGGTGCGGCGCGCCACCAGGTCCCGCAACGCCCCCTCGCCCGACTTGAGTCGCAGATCGCAGGGGTCCATGCCGTCCGGAGCCACCGCCACGAACGACTGGCCAGCCAGGTTCTGCTCTCCCTCAAAGGCTTTCAGCGCAGCCGCCTGTCCGGCGGCGTCCCCGTCGAAAACGTAGATGAGCTCGCCTCGGAAGTACGAGTCGTCCATCATCAGACGCCGCAGCATCGAGAGGTGCTCATCACCGAAGGCGGTGCCGCAGGACGCCACCGCCGTGGTCACCCCGGCCAGGTGCATCGCCATCACGTCGGTGTAGCCCTCGACCACAACAGCCTGGTGGCCCTTGGCGATATCCCGTCTGGCCATGTCCAGCCCGAACAGCACCGAAGACTTCTTGTACAGCATGGTTTCCGGGGTGTTGACGTACTTACCCGGCATGGTGTCGTCGTCGAAGATCTTGCGCGCCCCGAAGCCGATCACCTCACCGCTGCTGGCGCGGATCGGCCACAGCAGCCGCCGGTGGAACCGGTCGATCGGACCGCGGCGCCCTTCCTTGGACAGCCCCGCAGCTTCGAGCTCTTTGAATTCGAATCCCTTGCGCATCAAATGCTTTGTCAGGGTGTCCCACCCGGACGGTGCGTATCCGCAGCCGTATTGTTTGGCCGCCGCACCATCGAAATTGCGCTCGGTCAGGTACTGGCGCGCCGGCGCCGCCTCGGGTGAATCCAGCGCGGTGGCGTAGAACTCCTGCGCGGCCGCGTTGGCGGCGACGAGCCGCGCCCTGGTCCCCCGGTCGCGCTGCGCGGCAGTGCCGCCACCCTCGTAGTTGATGGTGTAGCTGATGCGGTCGGCCAGCCGCTCGACGGCCTCCACGAAGCTGATGTGCTCGATCTTCTGGATGAAGGTGTAGGCGTCACCGCCCTCACCACACCCAAAGCAGTGGAACTGGCCATGATTGGGCCGCACATGAAAGGACGGCGACTTCTCGTCATGGAACGGGCACAGCCCCTTGAGCGAGTCGGCGCCCGCGCGCTTGAGCTGAACGTAGTCGCCGACGATGTCCTCGATCCGGGTGCGCTCACGGATCGCCGCGATATCGCGATCAGGGATGCGTCCGGCCACCGAGCCAGCTTAGCCAACCGCGCCGTCACGCCCAGCTGGCTTGCACGCCCTGACTATCGCGGTCCACCCGCTCGAGCCGGCTTTCGGTGTACGAGGCGATCTGATCTACCACCACCCGGGTACGCGCCGCATCGTCGGCGGCGGCCTCGAACGCGGGCAGGAACACCGGATCCAGCGTGGCCGGAGCCCCCAATGCCAGCCACTGCGCCACCCGGTGAATGCGTTCACGCTGACGGGCCTGTACCGCAATATGCCGCGGATCGGACATGATGAATTGCAGCGCAAGCATTTTCAGCACGGCCACCTCGGCGGCGACCACGTCCGGCACGGTCAGCTGGGCCTCGAACCGCACCAGCGGCCCGTCCCCCGCCACCTTGCGGGTGGCCCCGATCGCGGCCGAGGCGAACCGGCCCACCAATTCGCTGGTCAACCGCTTGAGGGCCGCCGAAGCAGTCAGGGTGCCGTCGTACGGGCCGATCGCGGCGACCACCGGCAGCGTGGCCAGCCGCGCGGCGGCCTCCTCCAGTGCGCCCTGCTCCAGCCCACCGAATGACTTCACACCCAGCTCCGCGAGCACCTGGGCCTCCCCCCGCGAGGCCAGCACCCGCAGATCGATACGCCCGGAGATCACGCCGTCCTCGACGTCGTGCACCGAATAGGCGACGTCATCGGACCAGTCCATGATCTGCGCTTCCAGGCAGCGCTGCCGCGACGGCGCCCCGCCACGCACCCAGTCCAGCGCCGCGCCATCCTCGACGTAGGCACCGAACTTTCCGCCGCCCGGCGGACGCAGCCACGGATACTTCGTCGCCGCATCCAGCGAGGCACGCGTGAGGTTCAACCCGGCGCTGTTGCCGTCGGCATCAACAACTTTGGGCTCCAGCCGGGTGAGAATGCGCAGATTCTGGGCGTTGCCCTCGAACCCACCACGGTCGACCGCGACCTCATCGAGTGCACGCTCACCGTTATGCCCGTAGGGCGGATGGCCGATGTCATGCGCCAGCCCGGCCAGGTCCACCAGATCCGGGTCGGCGCCCAGACCGGTGGCGATACCGCGGCCGATCTGCGCCACCTCCACCGAGTGAGTCAGCCGCGTGCGTGGAGTGTCACCCTCGCGAGGGCCCACCACCTGCGTCTTGTCGGCCAGGCGACGGAACGCGGCGCTGTGCAGAACCCGCGCCCGGTCCCGCGCGAAGTCGGTCCGGTACTCCGAAGACGGGATGTCGACGATGGCCGCCGTCTTGGGTGTTTCGGTGACGACGCGTTCACGGTCGAAATCGGTATAGGCGTCCTTGTAGGCATCCTGTGTACGCATCGTGGGCACCAGTCTGCCAGGACGGGTCCAAGCGACGCGCGAGGCATTAGATTGGCGACCATGCGTCTGCTGCGTGCCCTCGGGAGCCTGCTGGGAGTCATGATCGCGATGCTCACGGTGTTTGCCCCCACCCTGTTGCTGGCGCCGGCGGCCAGCGCCGACCCGCCCTTCCGGATACCCGCCTACGTCACCGACCGGGCCGGGGCGCTCAAGAACCCGACGAAGGTGCGCAACGCGATCGATCAGCTCTACGACGCACAGCACGTGCGCCTCTGGGTGGTGTACGTCAAGGATTTCGACGGCGCCGACCCGGTGACGTGGGCCAACAAAACCCTCAAGGCAAGCGGATTGGGAGATCGCGACGCGTTGCTCGCTGTGGCCACCGAAGAGCGCAGTTACGCGTTCCAGGTCGCATCCGAGATCAAGAACGTCAGCGATTCGGAGATCGAGGAGCTGCGCACCAACACGATCGAACCGGCGCTACGGGCATCGGATTGGGATGGCGCCGCCATCAACACCGCCAAGGGCCTGGAATCGGCCGCCGCATCGTCATCCTCCATACCCTGGAAGCCGATCCTGGCAGCGCTGGTCTTCGGAGCCGTCGTGGTCGGCGCCTTCATGCTGTACTCCTGGTTCCGCACCCGATCCCGTCGGCGCGCAGAGGTCGAGGCCGCTAAGGGCATCGACCCGACCAACGCCGAAGCTCTTGCCGCGCAATCGGTCGACGCACTCGATGGTCTGTCGAAATCGATTGTGGTGAACGTCGACAACGCCGTGCGCACCAGCGAGGCCGAACTCACGCTGGCCGTCGAGGAATTCGGCACCGAGCAGACTGCACCCTTTCAGCAAGCCGTCGATTCCGCGAAAAAGGCTCTTGCTCAGGCATTCTCCGTGCGTAAGCAGCTCGACGATTCCGTCCCGGAGACGCCGACGGAGCAGCGCCGCCTGCTGATCGATGTCATCACCACCGCCGCACGTGCCGACCGCACCCTCGATGATCAGTCCAATGCCTTTGACGCGCTGCGGAACCTGGTGATCAACGCACCCACGAAGTTGGACACGCTGACCCAGCAAGTGGTCGCCACCACCGCTCGGATACCCGAATCACAGCGCATTCTCGAGCAACTGCGCACCCAGTTCGATGCCGCGGCCCTGGCGTCGATCGTCGACAACATCACCGAGGCCACCGAGCGCACCACGTTCGCCGACTCCCGGATCACCCACGGCCGGGAACTCGCTGCCCGCCCCCTGGAGGGCCAGCAGATGAATCTCGTCGACGCAGTGCGCGGGGCCGAATCGGCGCTGAACCAGGCCGCCGCACTCTTGGACGCGGTGGACAACGCCGCCAACAACATCCGGCGCGCCATCGACGCACTGCCCGCGGCGATCGCGGACACGAAGTCGGGCATCGCCCAGGCCGAGGAACTCCAGCGGCAGGGTTCAGTGCCCCGTGCCGACGAGCTGACGAAGGCCCACGACAGGGCTGCCGCGGCCGTGGCCGACGCCGAGAGAGTTGGGCCCACCGATCCGCTGACCGCCTTCACCCACCTGGCCACGGCCGATGCCGAGCTCGACAAGCTGCTGGCCGCCGTGCGGGAAGAAAAGGACGCCGCCGAACGCCGCGCCCGCGCCCTCGATCAAGCCATCGCCACCGCCCGCCAGAAAGTGAATGGGGTCAACCAGTACATCGGGCTGCATCGGGGAGCCGTCGGCTCCGCCGCGCGCGGATACATCGCGGAAGCCGAACGCAGCATCGCGACGGCCGAGGCCGCCCGCCAGTCAGATCCCTCGAACGCCATTCTGTGGGCCAATCGGGCCACCGAGCTGGCGACACGTGCCGAAGGCAGCGCGATCCAAGAGGTGCAGGCGGCCCAGTCCTATTACAGCAACGGGTACGGCAACTACCGCGGATACAGCGTGGCGGGCGATGTGGCCGGCAACGTCGCGGGTGCCGTGATCGGCGGCATCCTGCGCGGCATGCTCAGCGGCGGATCAAGCCACCACAGCTCCTGGTCCGGGTCGGGCTCGTCGTCTTATGGCGGCTCGTCGCGATCCTCCGGCTCGAGCTTCCGGGGCGGCGGCGGCCGCTTCTAGCAGGCCGTCCCCGCTCGAAATTTCACCCAACACTTGACGACACGCCGCTGTCGATGTGCAATATATTGCATGCCGGTACCACCCTCGGAAGGCGTGATGGCGCGCTCGCTACTGCGCGACGATGCCTACAAGGCCCTGCGCACGGCCATCGTGGACGGGACGCTGGCCCCCGGTGAGCGGCTGCGCGATGACGAGCTGAGCCGCTGGCTGGGCGTGAGCCGGACCCCGATCCGTGAGGCGCTCTCCCGGCTGGAACACGCCGGTCTGGTCCAAACCCAACCGGGACGGCACACCATCGTCAGCCCCATCGACATCCGGGAGGCGCGTGCCGCGCAGTCCGTTGCCGCGGCGATGCACGAGCTCGCCGTGCGCGAGGCCATCACCAACATCTCTGCCGGCGATCTGGCCGCGATGCGGCTCGCCAATACGCGATTTGCCGCCGCCCTGGATGCGCACGATCCCGACGCCGCCCTCGCCGCCGACGACGAGTTCCATGCCGTCGCAGTCGAAGCCAGTGCGAATCCGTACATCGCCGCGGTACTGGAGCAGGTGACCCCCGTGCTGCGCCGCCTGGAACGCGTCAGGTTCGCCAGCCGCGACGGGCGTCATTCCGTGGCGCTGCACGAGCAGATCATCGCGCGCTGCGAAGCAGGCGACAGCGAGGGCGCCGGGCGTGCCGCCCGCGACAACTGGCACACCCTCATCGCGGCACCGGAGGCCACCGAATCCGGAGAACGCGGCGCGGGCTGAACACCGCTCCCCCACAACGCCATTCCCAATAGCCGAGCCAGGAGAACGCCTTGTCGATCCATGATTTCCCCCGCTACCCACTGACCTTCGGCCCCAGCCCGGTGCACCCCCTGGAGCGCCTCAGCCGTCACCTCGGCGGCGCCAACATCTGGGCAAAACGCGAAGACTGCAACTCCGGGCTGGCCTTCGGCGGCAACAAGATACGCAAACTCGAGTACATCGTTCCCGACGTGCTGGCCAGCGGCGCCGACACCCTGGTGTCGATCGGTGGCTACCAGTCCAACCACACCCGTCAGGTGGCGGCCGTCGCGGCCGTGCTGGGGATGCGCTGTCACCTGGTTCAGGAGCGCTGGGTGGACTGGGAGGATCCCGTCAACGACAAGGCGGGCAACATCCTGTTGTCGCGGATCATGGGAGCCCAAACTCAGCTCGACCCTTCGGGATTCGATATCGGCATCCGCCAGTCCTGGGAAGACGCGCTCACCGCGATCGAGAACTCCGGCGCCAAGCCCTACCCCATCCCCGCCGGTGCGTCCGAACACAAGTACGGCGGTCTCGGCTTCGCCAACTGGGCGTATGAGGTAGCCGCACAAGAGGATCAGCTAGGCGTGTTCTTCGACACCATCGTCGTATGCACGGTCACCGGGTCTACCCACGCGGGCATGATCGCGGGATTCGCCGCACTCGCCGATGCCGGCGGACGGCCACGGCGAGTGCTGGGTATCGACGCATCGGCCACGCTCCCGAAGACCACCGACCAGGTCACTCGCATCGCCCGGCACACCGCCCAGCAGATCGGCCTCGAACGCGACCTGCGCCCCGACGAGATCACCGTCCTGGAGGGATGGGCGGGCGAGGAGTATGGCGTGCCCGTCGATTCCACCGTTGAGGCGATCAAACTCTGCGGACGCCTCGAAGCGATGATCACCGACCCGGTGTACGAGGGCAAGTCGATGGCAGGCCTGATCGACCTCGTCAGCGACGGGACGATCGAGCGGGGCTCGAATGTCCTATACGCACACCTCGGCGGCCAGCCCGCGCTGAACGCCTACAGCAGCGTGTTTCCCGGCTAGCTCGCGTACCCGTCGGTGACGTTCAGCGCCTCGTCGATGATCGAGAGCCCACGCCGCAGATCCTCTTCGCTGATGATCAGCGGAGGCGCCACATGCGTGCGGTTGAAGTGCGTGAACGGCCATAGGCCACTCTTCTTGCACGCCGCCGCGAAGGCGTTCATCGGCGCCGCGGCCTCACCACTGGCATTGAACGGAACCAGCGGCTCACGAGTCTGCTTGTCGCGCACCAGTTCCACAGCCCAGAACAAGCCGCGGCCGCGGATCTCGCCGACGCTCGGATGGGTCTGCACCCAGCGCTCCAGTTCCGGACGCACCACGCGCTCACCGAGATCGCGCACCCGCTCCAGGATCTTGTCGTCTTCGAACACCTTGATGGTCTCGACGCCGACCGCGCAGGCCAGCGGGTGACCGGAGTAGGTCAGTCCACCCGGGTATGGACGGTGATCGAAGCTGGTGGCGATGGCATCGGAGATCACCACACCGCCCAGCGGAACATAACCGGAGTTGATGCCCTTGGCGAAGGTGATGAGGTCTGGTGTGACGTCAAAGGCGTTGATGGCGAACCATTCCCCGAATCGCCCGAAGCCGACCATCACCTCGTCGGCGATGAAAACCAGGCCGTACCGGTCGCAGATCTCCCGAACTCCGGCCAGGTAACCCGGCGGCGGCACCAGCACACCGTTGGTGCCGACCACCGACTCCAGGATGATCGCGGCGATGGTGGGCGGGCCCTCCAGGTTGATCACCTGCTCCAGATGCTCCAGCGCCCTTTGGGTTTCCTCCTCCGGCGAGGTGGCATGGAACACCGAACGGTAGGCGTACGGCCCGAAGAAACGAACCACCGAGTTGTCACCCGGGTCGTTGGCCCAGCGGCGCGGCTCACCCGTTAGCGACATCGAGGTGGTGGTGCCACCGTGGTAGCTGCGGTATGCGGACAGCACCTTGCGGCGACCGGTGTGGTGGCGCGCCATACGGACCGCGTGCTCCACGGCCTCGGTGCCACCGTTGGTGAAGAACACCTTGTTCAGGGTTCCGGGTGCACGCTCGGCCACCAGGCGGGCGAGCTCACCGCGCACATCGTTGGCGAAGGCGGGCGCAATGGTGGCCAGCCGGCCGGCCTGACGCTGGATGGCGTCCACCAGACGCGGATGCTGGTGTCCCAGATTGAGGTTCACCAGCTGCGAGGCGAAGTCCAGGTACTCCTTGCCGGTGTAATCCCAGAAGGTCGCACCCGCACCACCGGCGATCGGCAGCGGGTCGATGGCCGCCTGCGCGGACCACGAGTGGAAAACGTGCCCACGGTCGTCGGCGCGAACCTGCGCCTCGGCCGCCGGTGCCTCGATCGGCGCGCTGGCGGGATCGATTCCGATGTGATTCTGGACGTCAGTCATTTCTGCTCCTCGGCTAGCAGCCCTTGAGAGATTTGGCGAGATGATCGGCCACGCCGCCGATCGGAATACGCTGCTGGGTCATCTCATCGCGGTCGCGAACGGTGACGGAGTCGTCTTCGAGCGAGTCGAAATCGACTGTGACGCAGAACGGGGTGCCGATCTCGTCCTGTCGACGATACCTGCGCCCGATGGCACCGGCGTCATCGAAGTCGACATTCCAGCTCTGCCGCAGCTCGGCGGCCAGCGCCTTGGCGCGCGGGCTCAGGTCGGCATTGCGCGACAGCGGCAGCACCGCGACCTTGACCGGAGCCAGGCGCGGATCCAGGCGCAGCACGGTGCGGGTATCCACGCCACCCTTGGCGTTGGGGGCCTCGTCCTCGTGATACGCATCGACCAGGAAGGCCATGAACGAACGGGTAAGGCCGGCCGCGGGCTCGATCACGTACGGGGTGTAGCGGCGGTCCTCGGCCTGGTCGTAGTACGACAGGTCTTCACCGGAATGCTTTGCGTGCGTCGACAAGTCGAAGTCGGTGCGGTTGGCGATACCTTCCAGCTCACCCCACGGGTTGCCGCTGAAACCGAACTTGTACTCGATATCGACGGTGCCGTCGGAGTAGTGCGACAGCTTCTCCTTGGGGTGGTCGTACAGCCGCAGGTTCTCCGGGTCGATACCCAGGTCCACGTACCACTGCAGCCGGGTGTCGATCCAGTACTTGTGCCACTCGGGCGCGGTGGACGGCTCGACGAAGAACTCCATCTCCATCTGCTCGAACTCGCGAGTGCGGAAGATGAAGTTGCCCGGGGTGATCTCGTTGCGGAAGCTCTTGCCGATCTGGCCAATGCCGAACGGCGGCTTCTGTCGCGACGTCGTCACGACATTCTTGAAGTTGATGAAGATGCCCTGCGCGGTCTCCGGACGCAGGTAGTGCAGACCCTCTTCGGTCTCGATGGGGCCCAGGTACGTCTTGAGCATCATGTTGAAGTCGCGGGGCTCGGTCCACTGCCCCTTGGTGCCGCAGTCGGGGCAGACGATGTCGGTCATCGGGACCGACTCCGGGTCGTCGATACCCTTCTTCTCCGCGTAGGCCTCCTGCAAGTGATCCTGACGGTGCCGCTTGTGACAGTTCAGGCACTCGACCAGCGGGTCGTTGAAGACCTCGACGTGACCGGAGGCGACCCAGACCTGACGGGGCAGGATCACCGAGGAGTCCAGGCCGACGACGTCGTCGCGGCTGGTGACGACGGAGCGCCACCACTGCTTCTTGATGTTTTCCTTGAGCTCGACACCGAGCGGGCCGTAATCCCACGCCGACTTGGTACCGCCGTAAATCTCGCCGCAGGGGTACACGAGTCCCCGGCGCTTGGCGAGGTTGACGACGGCTTCGATCTTCTTACCGGCGGCGTTCGGCTTGGCGGCCACGATCTGCTCAGGCTCCTCTTGAGGTCCACAGGACTGCAGTAATTGTCCTGAACAGCCTAAGGGCCGGACCAAGCGCGTTTTACCTCGGTGGCCGCAGCAGCTACTTCAGATGGTCCAGCAGGATGCCCTGCGGACCGAAGTACTCCTCGCGCCACTTCTCGAGCAGTGGGCCGTGGTCGATGTCGTCGGGATGGAATCGCAGCCGCAGATAGCACCGGATCTTGGGGCCGAGACCGGCGAACAGCGGCGTGCGGGGCAGCCTGAGAACGCTCCGCAGGGTGCGCACCGGGTGTCGCCAGGCCCACCGATCGGTGACGATCGAGGCCAGCAAGATCACCGTCCTGCTCAGGAAAAGCCCCAGCGTGACGGCCATGGCCGCGATCCTCATCCGCTCGGAGCCCCCGACGTGGCGGTACACGTCGAAGGCAACGGACTTGTGTTCCATCTCCTCGATGGCATGCCAATTGAGCATCGCTCGCACCTCGGGATCGGTCAGCTGCTGCTGTATCCACGCCACGCTGAGCACCTGCTCTCCGAGGATGGCCGTGAGGTGTTCGACCGCGGCCGTCACCGCAAGCGCGGCTCGCGCCACCGGATCCGGCAGCCGGTCCCTGTTCTGCTTCATGCGCTGGACCAGCCGCGTACCCATCCGGTCCATGAACCCCGTCGCCCAGTACCCGCGGCGCACCAGCTGCGTGTTGAGCTCACGATGCTGAATCCCGTGCGTCATCTCCTGCCCGATGAATCCGGCGACCTGCCTCCTGAGCACGGGATCACCGATCTGACCGTCGTAGCGGCGCACCGACTGGATGAAGAACTCCTCACCCGAGGGAAAGAAGCCGGACAGCAGGGCGACCAGATGGCTCATCGCGATATCGCCCGCGACGAAATGCCGCCGCGACGGGGACGCCCCGTCGAACGTGAACGCGATCCGGCGGGTGTGCACAGCGCGTCCGGCGGCCGTTGACGGACGCGGTTGCGGATTGTTCGCCGGCATCATTTACCTCGGTGGCTCGATGGGCAGCGCAGGTCCGCCGTATGGCGTCGGGATGGTGTAGCGGCCAGGCGGCGTCGGGTCGGATCGGGCACCCAGGTCGGCACCGGGTGGCGGCCCGGCCGTGTCATCCCCTGCGGGGCGCGGGGCGTTCTTGGCGCCCCGGACCAAGACAGCGGGATCGTCGTCGCGGCAGTACGTGTACAAGAAGGGCTCCGGATAGTCCGCCGAGGACGGTGGATGGCGAGGAGTGCCGTAGTCGCAGGCGTATCGCGGATACAGGTCGGCCGTCACCCATAGGCCGTGCTCGTGCATGGTGCTGATGAACGCCTCCAGCGCCGAGCCGCGATAGGTAGGAAACAGGGCGTTCAACGCCGGTACCCGCACATACGACAGGTGCGCGTTGGTGGCCAGATTGGCCAGCAGCTGGACCATGGTGTCGGAGTTGTCGGTGAACAGGTTGTCGGTCGCCGCAAGCACTCGCGGGGATTGATCGATGAGTTTCCGATAGCCACCGTCCATCGCGTTCATCCCCGCCAAGGTGCTGCGCAGATTGCGTGCGGTGACTGCGATTCCGTTGTTGACGTCCACCGCCGACGACAGCACCGTCCGGCTGTTCCCGATGGCGCTGACCGTCTCGGGGAGCACCGAATCCAGGGTGGACAGCAAGAACACCCCGCCGTCGACGATGTCGGTGAGCTTGCGGGGTCCCTGCGCGCTCAGGCTCAGTTCCGTCTTGATGCGCTCGATCTTGGCCGGATCCACTTGGGCGAGAACACCGTCGGCATGGGTCAGCAGCTGTGCCGGAGTGACCGGTATCGCGGTGCGGTCCCGGGCAATCACGTCCCCGCCGGACAAGAACGGGCCCTCATCGGATGCGGCGGAGAAATCGAGGTACTGCTCACCGGCCGGGGACAGTCCGGACACCCGCACCGCCGCCGACGCGGGAACACGAACCCCGCTGTCGACGCTCACTGTCGCGTTGACGCCGTCGCCGGTAAAGGTCAGTGACTCGACCGAGCCGATGCGCACTCCGTGCAGCGTCACGTCCTGGTTCGGCAGCAGGCCGCCGGACTCGGCGAGCTGGATGGTCAGCGGGTAACTCGATGTCAGCGGCCGGACGTGCAGCACCCCCACCAACAGATAGGTGACCGAAATAGCCAGGGTG
Organism: Mycobacteroides sp. H001; assembly: GCF_001440005.1. Classification (NCBI taxonomy): domain Bacteria; kingdom Bacillati; phylum Actinomycetota; class Actinomycetes; order Mycobacteriales; family Mycobacteriaceae; genus Mycobacteroides; species Mycobacteroides sp. H001. Next base: position 25,153 of record NZ_LJYH01000038.1, on the reverse strand, counting down.
GCAACGAGTGACAGCCCGCTCACCCACGCGCGGCTCATCGTCCGGGTTCCTGCGCGTCGGGTCCCGCTGGCGGGAGGCCTTGCGCTTCGGGGCCCTGCCCGACAACGCGCTCCTGCAACCGCCACAGCGTGTACTTGAAGGTCCCCACGAGCTTGGCCCAGTCGTATCGCTTAGGGCCGTGCAATCCAGGATCTCCCCCGAAACCGGCATCCGGTATGGCGCCCAGCACCAGCCGGTCGATACCGGCACTACCGGAGATAGCCGATCCCGCAGTGATTTTGATGAACGGCGCGTACAGCCGGTTCAGCGAGAGCAGGCTGGTCTGCGGATCGAGCACCACGTCATTCCACGACCGGGATATCGCGTTGGCGTCGGCCACCACGCTGCGCCCACTGGTGTCAGTGCCCGCGATGGACGGGAACTTACCCAGCTCGCGTGCGGTATCACCCAGCAGCAGCACCAGATCGGAGATCTGGCCGGCATTGTCTTGCAAGGTCGCGGTGGCCGGGCCCGCCGCGTGCAGCACCTCGGCAAGCTTCTCGCTCTTGCCGTCGAGGACCTCGGCGAGGTGGGTCGTCTCGGTCAGCGCGGCATCCAGCTGCCCCGAGCGTGCGTTCAGCTTGCCCAGCAGCTCGTTGGACTTGCCGATCATCCGCCCGAATGCCTGGCCGTCCTGGCCTGCCGCCCTGCCCATACCGTTGACGACGTTGGTGAGGTTGTGCACCGCACCACCGTTCACCAGAATCGCCGCCGAACTGAGCACCGATTCCACCGTTGCCGCCGCGCCGGTGTGGTCGATGGTGATGGTGTCGCCGTCGCCGAGGGTGGCCGCGACGGGTTGTGCGCGCGGCGTAACGGCTACGAAGACATCACCCAGCGGCGTGGCCGTGCGCAACTGCGCCGTGCTGCCTACCGGAAGGGTGACATCGTGCCGGATGCGCAACGTGGTCACCGCACGAAAATCCTTGGCCGCCATCGACTCCACCTCGCCGATATCCGCACCGGCGAGCTTCACCTTGGCACGCTCGGGCAGATTGAGCGCGTTCGCAAAGACTGCGGTCAGCCGGTATCCCCCGGCGCCCAGGCCCGGTGCAGGCAGCGGCAGGTCGGCCAGACCCGCAGAGGAACACCCGGCACACAGGAACACCACCGCGGCGAAGATCGACAGCCTGCGCCCCATCACTTCTGCCCCATCGCCGCGAGTCCGTCGAGCATGTAGGTGAGCCCGAAGTCGGGGCCATAGTCCTGCAACGTCCCTGTGCTGCAGCCCAGTTGGCGCAGCCCCATCAGATTGCAGATCTCCTTGGCCATCTGCCCGTCGAAGACCATGCGGTCGGCCAGGAAGTGGGCGCGTATCGCGCCGTTGCGCTGGTCGATGGCGTTGTAGAGATTGTCGGCCATCAGCGGCAGCACATCGAAGAACTCGGCGACCTCCCGCTGGCGGTCATACACCGACTGAATGCTCTTGTTGCCGTTGGCGATACCGCGCTGGATGGCATCCCGGTTGGCCTGCAGGATGTTTCCGGTCTGCTCGATCACCTCGTTGAACTGCCTGCCGGTACTGCCCGAACCGAAGTTCTCCCGGGCCAGGACGTCACTGAGCTGGCGCACGGTGGAACCGAACTGACGCAAGCTCGCGTCGTTGCGGGCAGCTGCGTCCAGCAGGCTGCTGACATTCTTGACGATGGCGGTCATCTGCTCACGACTGTGCTCGCCACCGTCGGCGCCGAGGCGCAGGGCCCGCGATAGTTCATCGAGCGCCGTCTTGATCCGATCACCGTTACCGGCGGCCACACCGTCACCGGCGTTGAGCACCGCGGCGATGGGCCCACCTCCGGCGCCGTCGCCGTGCAGGGACCCGGAAAGCTTGTCGAGCATGCCGAGTACCCGATCGAATTCGACGGGGGTCTTGGTGCGGTTCAGTCCTATGGTGTCGTGGTCGCGCAGCACCGCCCCGCCGCGGTACGGCGGCGTCAGCTCGATCTGGCGGTCGGTCAGGATGGACGTCGACAGGGTGACGGCCTGGGCGTCGGCGGGGATCTTGACCTGCCGGTCGACGGTGAACTGCACCTCGGCATATCCGCCCCGGGCGGTGATCTTGGAGACCTGGCCCACCGGCATACCCAGCACGGCCACCACGTTGCCGGGGTACAGACCCGCAGCACTGTCGAATTGGGCTGTGAGCGTGATGGTTCCGCCCTCCTGGGTAACGGACCAGGCCGCCCCGGCCGTCGTCGCGACGAGGACGATTCCCACACAGGTCAGTAGCATCTTGCGCATCGTGGTCACTGGCAGTCCTTGAAGTACTGGATCATCCCGAATTGCTTGGCGCGCCCGCTGATCGCACACATCCAGGAGTCGATGAGTGCGCCACCCGGCGGATTGCCCTCGATGGAGTTGCCGAGCCCGGTGGCGTTGGCGATCTCACGAATGGGTACCGGGGCGATCTGGAGCAGGTTGCGCAACAAGGCATCCTGTTCGGCAAGCTTGCCGCTGAGTTCCTCCAGGGTCTGGATGACACCGTCGAGTGCACGGTGATCGCCGACCACGATGGTGCGCAGTGACGCCACGATGCTCTGCAGCGAGCGCATCATCGCGTGAAAGGCCGCCGAGCGCGCCACGAACTCGCCCACCAGCTCCTGCCCCTGCCGGATGAAGGTGCCGATATCGGACTGCTGGCGACGCAGCATGCCGGTGACCTTTTCGGTGCTGGCCAGCAGCGTGCCCAGCTGTTCGCGCCGCTGCGCGATGACCGAGGACAGGGCGCGCACGTTCTCCATGGCCTGTGGCACCACGTTGGGCAGCCCGTCCAGCTGGGTGCCCAGAACACCCAGCGAGGAGGCAATGCGATCGGCGTCCACCTGCTCGAAGGTTCGGGTGGAGTCGGCCAGCGCCGCCTGCAGGTCATAGGGAACGTCGGTGTGCGGCAGGCCGATCCGCCGGCCCGCGAGTGCCCCCGCACCCGCGGGGCGCAGATCGACATAACGAGAACCGAACAAGGTCGTGATCTTGATGGCGGCCCGTGAATCGGCGCCGACCGGCACGTTGTCACGCACCCGGAAGGTCACTTCCACGCGATCACCCGACAATCGCACCCCGGTCACCGAACCCACCTGTACTCCCGCGACGGCGACGATGTTCCCCGGCCGCAGCGCGGCGGCCTGCAGGAACTCTCCGGTGAACTGCCGATATCCGATTCCCAATTCCTTCACCAGCAGTAGCGCACCGATGAGCACGGCGACGACAGCCACGGCGATCACACCGAGCCAGGTTTTGTTGTAGGAGTCCAGTGGTCTCATCGTCTAGCCACCGTCGCCTGCGTTCCTGCACCGCGCCGTGTGCTTGGCCTTACCGCCCGGGGTGGCTGCGTCGACGATGATCGGGACCACGTCGTTGAGCCCCGGGAAGAATCCGTACGCGTTCACATCACAGGCGTAGGCGTTCATGTAGGACCCCTCCCCGAACATGCGGGCCAGTCCCTTGAGGAACAGCGGGGTGTTGAGTCCCGTGTAGGCGAGCTGCGGTTCGATGTTCAGCATGTGCCGGGTGTAACCCGGTTCTCGCGTGAGCAATTCGTGTACGGACGGATTTACGTCCTTGGCGATCCGGGACAGGTTCCGGACCACCTCGGTCATCTTCCCGACCGAGGACACCAATTCGGGACGGCGGCTGTCGAACTGGCCGACAACCTGGCGGGTGGCGGCGATGGCAGCTTCGAAGTCCTTGTTCTGGGCCGCGAGGCTGCCCACCACACTGTCCAGACTGCCGATCACATGGTCCAACGCGTCGTCGCGGCCGGTGAATGTCTTCGTCAACGTAGATGTCTGGTCCACCAGGGTCGCGAATGCCGCGGTGTCGCCCTGCAGCGACCCGATGACCGCCTGGGTGAGGTTGTTCACCTGCGCGGGGTCCAGCACCGCGAAAAGTGGCTCGTATCCGTTGAGCAGGGTACCGATGTCGAAGGAGGGTTCGGTCCGCTCGACCGGGATGACACCACCGGGCGCCAGCAAAGCTCCGCTTCCTGAGTGTCCCTGTGCCAGTGCGAGATATCGCTGACCCACGATGTTCTGATACGTCACCGATGCGGTCGTGCTGTCGGGAAGCCACTGATCGTCCTGGACGGCGAAGCTCACCTTCGCGAGCGTCCCGTTGAGCTCGACACCCTCGACTCTGCCCACGCGAACCCCCGCGATCCGGACGTCGTCACCCTCACGCAATCCGAAGACGTCCGTAAACATGGCCGCATAAGGCACCGTGGAGCCTCTGACATCCCGGCGCAGCGTGACGTACACAAGCCAGGTGAGCACCGTGGCCATCACCAGGAAGACGACCAGTCCGACGAGGGAGGCGCGTGTTGCCGTATGTCTCATTGGGCACCTACCTCGTTGTGCGCGTGCTGGTTACGGGTCACGGTCGTGCCGCGGGCGACGGGCCCGAGGATCAGCTGATCTGCCGCTGTCGCCGGCTGTCCCAGAATTCGGCCCAGTTGGCTGCGCTCCTGCGCGCTGCCGACGGGTCCCACGTTCCCCCCGAAGGACGCCGGTGCCACGGCGATGTCCCCCGGGTCGGCGCTGCCGGGTACCGGTGGCGCCGGGGTGAGCCACGACGGCACCGGCGGATTGGGATCCCGCAGGTTGGGATTGGGGTTGACCAGGGGCGGCCCGACGGCGACGAGATTGCCATTGTCACCGACCACAGTTCCCGGCGGAGGCGCCAAGCTGGCCGGCGGATGATAGTTCTGCGGCAGCAACACCTCGGGCAAGTCCGGGCGCACCGCGATCTCGGGAGCGGTGAAACAGCTGGGCCCCTTCAGTTCCCCGTAGCGCGGGCAGTCAGCGCGGGTATAGCTGTAGGAGGGAGTGAATGACAGGTTCACCCGGCCTCGGGCGGTGGCCAGTTCCGGGTCCCAGACTTCCTGGAAGAAGGTGTCCGAGAACTTGGTGATGCGCTGGGTGATCGGCACGAAGTGCTCGGCGTTGTCGGCCAGCACCCCCAGCACAGGCGTCAAATCGGTGGTGATCTGGATGATTTGGTCGGTGTGGTTATGCAGCGAATCCACCGTGGTACCGGTGGTGCGCACCCCGGCGCCGATGAATGTACGCAACTGATCTCGCTTCTCGGCGAGAGTCTGCATGGGCTTCACCGCCTGATGCAGGGCATCCACCAGATCCGGAGCGGTCGCAGACAACCCGTGCGCGGCCTGCACCAATGCCGATACCGTGGAGGGCCCCTGGTCGGTCGCGACAATGGCGTTGAGCTGATCCAGTATGCGGTCGAGTTGCGCTGCACTGGTGAGTAGTTCGGCCCGGCGGTGATCGGTAGCCGCACCAACAGCGGCCAGAACGCCCAGGGATTGATCCTCGCGGCCGCGGCCTCCGGCGGTCAAGATCTCACGCAGCTTGTTGACGGTGGTCTGAAACAGCACGGTCGGCAGCCGGGTGTCCTCGGCGATATGCCCGCCCTCACGGATGGGAGCGCCGGGTCCGTGGTCGACGAGTTGCAGGGCCGAGACCGCGAAGACATTGCTGGGGACCACACGGGCGGTGACAGTCCCGGGGATCGACGTGGCGTACCCATGTTTGAGCCGCACGTGTATCCGGTTGGGTTGAGCGCCGGCTGCTGGGGTGACGCTCTCCACGGCGCCGACGAGCACGCCGCGATACTTCACATCGGAGCGCGGCGGTAGCCCGTCGCCGACGTTGTGGAGCTCGGCGACGATGTCGATGTACCGGTCCAGCACGCCCGTCGACTTGATCAACAACGCCGATGTGATGGCGGCAACCGCGACCAAAGCGGCACCTCCGCGCATCAGCAGCTGCCGGCGGGTGAAGCGCACACCGTCCAGGTCGTAATGGATACCAAGCTGATTCGTCACCTCATCCCCCGAACCTTGCGCCGGAGTCGACGCTCCACAGCGCCATGGTGAGCAGCATGTTGACGACGATCACCGCGGTGATGCTGGCGCGCATCGCGTGTCCCGCGGCGATGCCCACCCCTTCCGGCCCGCCGTCTGCGCAGAATCCGTAGTAGCACTGCACCGCCGAGGCTATCCAGACGAAGACGATGGCTTTGAAGACCGAGTAGGCGATATCCGTACCGCTGGAAAGCAGCGTGAAGTAGTGCAGGTACGGGCCCAGCGAGCCGCCGCTGACGATGCTCACCACCACCTGGCAGGACAGATAACTGATCGTCAGGCATGCCACATACAGCGGAATGATGGCGACCACGGAGGCCAGCAGTCGGGTGGTCACCAAGTACGGAATCGGCCGGATGGCAAGGGAATCCATCGCATCGACTTCTTCGGCGATGCGCATGGACCCTAGCTGGGTCGTGAAGCGGCAACCCGCCTGCACGGCGAAGGCCAAGGCGGCCATGATCGGAGCGAGCTCACGGGTGGTCACCAACGAGGAGATGACACCCGTCGCAGGACCCAGGCCCATCAGTTCCAGGAAGTTGTAACCCTCGATCGCCACCAGGGCACCGGTGGTGACACCCAGTACCAGCACCACACCGGCGGTCCCGCCGCCGACAACGATCGACCCGTTGCCCCAGGTGATATCGGAAAGCAGGCGCAGGAACTCACGCCGGTACCGGCGCAGCGCGATCGGGATCGCCAGGAAGGCGTGCAGGAAGAAGGTCACCATGTGGCCGAATCGCGCCAGCGGCCTCATCGCGACATCGCCGCGGAAGGCCCTTGGAGACAACGTCACCCGGGGATCCGTCAGGGTCGCCGTCACAGCACCCCCCGCGGGAACAACATGGTGTAGACCTGGCTGACCACAACGTTCACGATCATCAGGAGCAGCACGGATTCCACCACTGCCGCGTTGACCGAGTTGGCCACCCCGGTCGGCCCGCCGTGTGCGGCCAGCCCCTTCTGGCAGGCGATCACCGCCACGATCGCGCCGTACACCGCGGCCTTCAACAGCGCCAATAACAGATCACCCGTGGATGCGAACGACGCGAAGGTCGCGACGAAACTGCCTGGGGCACCGCCCTGTACGTAGACATTGAACAAGTAGCTGGCCAAGAACCCGACAAAGCAGACCACACCGGTCAGGGCAATACCGACGACGATCGCCGCCGCGAAGCGCGGCACCACCAGACGCCGCACCACCGATACCCCCATGACCTCCATGGCCGCGGTCTCCTCGCGCATGGTCCGGCACCCGAGATCGGCCGTCATCGCCGAGCCCACCGCCGAGGCCAGCAGCATCGCCGCCACCAACGAGGCGGCCTGCCGCACCACCGCCAGCCCACTGGCCGCGCCCGCCAGTGAGGTCGCGCCGACCTGTCCGGCCAGCAGCGCGAACTGGATCGAGAGTGTTACCCCGATGGGCAGTGCCACCAGCACCGTGGGCATCACCGCCGTGCCCGCCATGAAGGACGCCTGCCGCACGAACTCCGCCCACTGAAAACGGCCCGTCACCAAATCGACCGCGAAGTACCGCAGCGTGTGCATGCCGAGAACGAACTGCTCACCTACGGTGGTGAGTGCGGCAATCGGATGGCGCCGCATGTAGCCCGCACTTTGATCACCCAGTGGGCGAACCACTTTGGACATAAGAGAGCGGACACGGACCTGTTGTTCCCGTGTCGTCATCGGGTCGGTTCACACCTCGTCAGCCGTTCAGTGGTCGCTTTCCTGCGCAGCTTCCCCGAGGATGTCTTGGGAATCCATCCGGCGGGGACCACATGGACATCGCGCGGGCTCACCCCCAGACTGCGGTAGACGCGGTCGGCCACCTCGGCCCGAATGCGTGCGCTCTCATCGCTGTCGGCATGCGACGCAGACTCGGCCACCATCGCGAACCCCTCGCCCGCCGCAGCGGTGGACAGACGTACCGCGGCGACGCCGCCCGAGCGTACGCCCGGAACTCCCACGACCGACCGTTCGATGTCCTCGGGGTGCACGTTGCGACCCGAAATGATCAGGATGTCCTTCTTGCGGCCGCAGATCACCGGCTGCCCGTCCGCGGTGAGATACCCGATATCACCCGTGGACAGCCAGCCCTGTGCATCGAGCATCGATTCGAATCCGGCCGCCGTGCGGTACCCGGCGGTGACATTCTCCCCACGGATCTCGAGCTCACCGATCGCCCCCGTGGGCAGCACCGAGCGGTTCTCGGCTACCACCCGCACCTCACACCCCGGCAGCGGAAGTCCCAGCGCAACACGGGCGCTGGCCTCGTCTCCCGGGCCGGCGACCAGATCCGGATGCGGGGGCAATACCTGGTAACCCTCACCACGGCGCACAAAGGAAACCGCCAGCGTGGCCTCCGCCATCCCGTAGGCGGGAACGATCGCATCGGCCCGCATTCCGAACCGGGCGCCCTCGGCCGCAAAGCGTTCCAGGGTGGCGACGTCAATGGCCTCGGCACCACTGAGCGCGAATCGCAGCGAGGACAGGTCGTAGGCACCGTCGGGCGCCTTACGCAGCCTGCGCGCCAGCAGTGAGTACGCGAAGTTCGGTCCGGCGGTCATGCTGCCCCGGTAGGTGCTGATCAGCTCGGCCCACAGCAGCGGATTGCCCAGAAAATCCATGGGCGTCACGCTGACGGTGTTCATCCCCCGGCACATCGGGACGATGAGATACCCCATCATGCCCATGTCGTGAAAGAGCGGCAGCCAGCTCACCACCACATCGGATTCCGGATCGGCACCCGAGGCGATGACCATCGCCCGCAGATTGGCCTCGATGTTGCGGTAGGTGATGCTGACCGCCTTCGGCGTACCGGTAGATCCGGAAGTCAACTGCAAGAACGCAATAGCGTCCTCGTCGGTGTCGACGATCTCCCCCGGTGCACCGGTCAGCAGGCCCGGCAGCTCCAGAGCGCGAGCGCCCACGGCGGCGAACTGCCCCGCGGCCGCCAGGAACGGATCACCGACAACCACGATCGAGGAGCCCACCGCGGCCAGCGCCTTGCCAGTGTCCTCGATCCACAGTTGCATATCGGAACGGTGGGTGGGCTGATGCAGCATGGTCACCGAGGCACCGGACATCCAGATGCCCTGCACCAACGGCGCGATTTCCCCCGGGGCACCGGCCAATACGGCCACCGCATCGCCGGGTCGCACACCCGCCGCCTGCAGGGAGCCCGCGATGCGCAGCCCCCGCCGGTGCACGTCGGCCCACGAAACGGTGCTCAGCTCCTCCAACCGCGAGGTGCCGTCGGGGTTGATCGGCGCGCAGGTAAGGCCACGCTCGGCGACCGCAGCACTGTCGCGCAGTCTGTCGATCACCGGGTTCGTCGTCTTCACAGCCGGCTCTCCACCAGCTCGATCAACGCCCCGAGTGTCTTGCACTCGAAGACATCGTCCTTGGTCAGCTGAATACCGAAGCGGCCCTTGATCTCCGAAACTCCTACCGCGAACGATAGCGAGTCGAATCCGAGATCACCCACCAACTCGGAGAAGTCGTTGACATCCCCGGTGGGCATCTCGAGTTCCTCGGCGATGAACTCGATGAGGAACTCCCGGACTTCTGACGTGGTTTCCATTTTTCCAAGCCTCTACTTGCCGATTTTCCGGCGGATCACCAGATGGATAGGGATTTGCAGCAGTGCGAACATGCCGATGGCCACCAGCGAACCCTTGACGACGAGCATCGCGTCGAATTCGCCGTACATGATCGTGGAAGCGGCGGACACGATGTGCGAGAAGGGGTTCGCGTTGATGCTGATCCTGAGCCAGTCGGAAAGGAACACCGAGGGCATGAGTGCCTGGCTGACGAACAGCACCGGCAACGCCAGCGGCAGCATCGCCACCGGCGCCTGCGGATTGAGCGTGCGCAACGCCACCAAGTAGAACAGCGAGCTGTACGCCGCCGACCACAGGAACATCACCAGGACCAGGAAGACTCCGGTGAGCAGACCGGCCCGCAGTGGCGCGTCGAGGAAGGCCAGCAGTCCGATGACGATGACCGCCGCCGGCAGGATGCGGAACATCTCGAAGCCGATCTTGGCCGCCATGATCTGGCCGGTGGACACGCCGTACAGCCGTAGCCGGTCGGTGAATCCCGATCTGATCTCGTCGATGAGAGTGCCGGCGCCATACCCCGCACCGAGCATCGGGATGAGCATGATGAGCCCCGGCGCGATGTACGCGGTGTATGAGGACAGTGGGAATCCCGGAAGATCCGCGACGCGCTGGAACATCGAGCGTACGAAGATCACGAGAACGACCGGGAACACGATCGGGAAGATGAACCCGAAAACCGGCTGCCGCAAGCCCACTACGACATAGCGGCGGAAAAGTCGTGCCGTGTTGGACAAGGCGGTCACTGGGTTACCTCCAGGAATGCGTCGCGCAGCGAGGTGGATCGCACTTCGATGTTGGCCGCGCCCAGGCCGATCCGGCCCAGTTCTGCGCTCAACGCACCCAGTTCCGATGCCGATGCGGAATCCAATGTGCCGGAGAGGGTCCCGGTGTCCGTGCGCTGCACGACATAGCCCGCGGCCGACAGTTCCTTGGCGGTGTCTTCGGAGATGTCATCACCGGCGGAGATCTCGACCGCGTAGCCGTGACTGCGGGTGAACTCCTGAGTGGAACCCGAGGCGACAAGCTGACCACTCTTGACAATGCCGACCTCGTCGGCGAGCGACACCGCCTCGTCCATATCGTGTGTCGTCAACACGACGGTGCGCCCTTCGGCGCGTAGCAGCCGGATGGCATTCCACACCTCCTGTTTTCCTTCGATGTCCAGCCCGCTGGACGGCTCGTCGAGGAACAACATCTGCGGGTTGTGGGCCACCGCTAGTGCGACATCGACACGGCGGCGCATGCCGCCCGAGAGGGCACCCACCTTCCGGTTCAGGTAGCTGCCCAGGCCGAACTGCTCGACGAGTTCTTCCTCGCGGGACTTTCGCTGCCCCTTGGGCCAACCGGCGATTGCCAGGCTCATCCGGATCTGCTCGACCGGCGACATCCACAGATCCAGTGCCACCTCTTGCAGCGCCACGCCGATCAGCGGTCGCAGCTCCTTGGTCTTGTCGACCGGAATCCCCAGCACCTCAAGCTCCCCGCTGGTGGGCGCAAGCAGTGTGGTCGCCATGCGGATGGTGGTGGTCTTGCCGGCACCGTTCCTGCCGAGCAGGCAGTAGACGATGCCTTGCGGGATCGTCAGATTCAGCCCGTCAACGGCTCGAGCCTCGGCGCCGGGATACTCCTTCACCAGGTCCGTCGCCCGCAGTGCGGGAGTGTTCGTATCTGTGGCCATGCTCAGCCCTTCACTTTCGGGAGGACGTGGCGTTCCAGCTTCTCGGCGAGGCTGATGCCCTGGGCCGTCATGTTCACGTCGATCGACGTGTACAGCGGGAAGCTGCCAACCGTGCTGTCCTTGGGTACCTCGTTGATCTGGTGGATCTGGCCACTGCTTGCGCCGGTGACGGTGAGATCCAGGACGGTCCGTACGAGTTCAACCGGCTTGTCGCGCCAATTCGCCTTGCGGGTGCCCTCGGGTTTGATGTGACCGTGGGCCTTGGCTCCCCCGCCACAGGTGCCGCTGAGATCACGCTCACTATCTATGTCGGACAGGGTGATTCCACCGTCGATGGTGCATTGCAGTGTCACCCGCGAATCCAGCGGGTTGACGATAGTGATGGCATCCAGGGTGCTGGGCTTACCCTCCCCGCCGGAGACGATTCCGGTTTCGTAGGGGAATCGGTCGCCCTGGTAATACTGTTCGATCTTCAGTTCTCCGCGCCGCGGGCCCGGGCCAATGGTCATGACACCGGCACCGGGTAGCGCAGTGGTCTCCCCGAGATAGGTGACCGAGCCGGCGACCTCCAGCGCGTAGTCACCGAAAGGTGACTTACCCTGCGGCTCAGACGCCGGATCTCCCTGTGCAGACGGATATTTCAACAGTGCGAAGGCATGTCCAACCGGCCTCCCGGCCTCCTCGTTCACGGGTGCGCAGGCGGCGGCCAGCGCGGCCGACAGCGCAACGGCGGCGGCCGTGCCCAGACGTCTCATCGCAGAGCCCCGGTGGCGGACAGGGTCCGGCTCAGCCGCCGGTGCCGGTGCGCGAAGAACGCCGCCAGGACCTTGCTCATCAATCTCCCCCACCCGGGGATCAGCCCCAACGGCGCTTGCGGGGCAAGGGTGATCTCGTCGGTCACCCGTGTCTTTTCGCCCGTCTCGGATGCCACCGGTTCCAGGGTGCGGTGATGCACCCACACCCGCATACCGGTCATGAGCGACTCCTCACGGAACATCCGGCCGGGCTCGAGCCGGGCCACTGTGATGTCGTCGAACCCGAAGGGCAGAACACCGAACAACAGCAGGAAGCTCTTACCGATCCGGGTGCCCGGAGTGACGTCCGCGATGGAACGGCCCCGGAACTGCTTGGGCATCGTCATCTTCATGTACGGGCCCATCTCGTCGTTGATGCCCTCTTGCGTGGTCACCCGCTCCCACACTTTGTCTACGGGACAGTCGATCTCGCTGACCTTGCGGAAGACATGTTCTTCGGTGTGAATCGATCTCATCTGGTTCTTTCCTTATCGGGGGACGGAAGTGCGGTGGTAGCAGTCAGCAGTGAGCCGTCTCGTACGGCGTCGGTGGCGTCGTGGACGAACGAGCCGCTGATGTCCAGGACGGCCGGCACGCTGTCGGCACCGATGTAGTCGGGCAGAATGTCACCGATCTGGTGCAACCGGTGCGGCAGCAGGTGCTGGTACCAGTCGAACAGCGGCACCACCAGCGCCACCGTCACAAATTGGACACCGTCGGCCGCCAGGGCTCCGAAGAATGCCTGCCAGATCTGCTCGATCATTCCGGCGCGCCGGAACTTCTTGCGCACGCCCTGTGTGGCCAGCTCGGCGATACGCTCCGGCGCCAGCTCCTCGAAGAACGAATCCCATTGCGGATACAGATAATTACGCGCCGGGCCACCGTGTCCCCGGAAGCTCCGGGCGTCGCGCAAGGTGCTGAAGCTACCGAATCCGAGCTCGGGGTCATATCGCAACGAACGCAGTACCCCAACGGGATGCTCGCGCGATTCCTCGGTGAAGCCGACGTAAATCTCCGAGGACCGCTCCCACGGGCGGTAATGCACCATCTCCCCCGCCGCGATATCGACATCCCCGGCGAAATCGTTCTCCAGACCGAAAATCGTGAACTCGACATTCTTGGCCCAGGCAAAGCGTGCGTCGTCGGCGGGCACACGCTCGACGCGTACCAACGGATTGCTCATACGGCGCTGGCCTCCGGAACGCGGGCAGACCAGATCCGGTTACCGTGAGCGGCTATCTCGCAGACCATCGCGGCCGCCATCGACGCCGTGACCAAGGGGTTGACGAAGGTGAGCTTGATCGCCTGTCCCCCAGCCGCACTGGAGCGGCCCACAATCGCTCTGCCGGTACGCGCCAGCTCGGCGCGGACCGCGTCATTGACACCATCGCACGCCTCGGACCGGACGCCCGGCTGCCGCCAGCGCAACACCACGGTGTTGGTACTCACCGGCGCCGCCAGCTCCAGGTCCGCATGTTCGGCTGCTGCCTGTGCCGCGGCGCGCGCCGCCGCACAAGTGGCATCGATCATCGCCGCGACATGCCGCTGTCCCACCGCACGCAGAGTGACCAGCACCTTCAGCGCGTCGAAACGCCGAGTAGTCTGCAACGATTTACCCACAAGATTGAGGACATCGTGCTCGGAGTCACTTTCGGGGTTGAGGTAATCGGCATGTGCGGCAAGCACACCGAGGCTCTCCCGGTTACGCACCAGCAGGGCGCTGCAACTGATCGCCTGGAAGAGCAGCTTGTGGAAATCCAGGGCAACCGAGTCCGCCGACTCGATACCGCGCAACAGATTTCGGTGCTGTTCGCTGAAGATCAGGCACCCACCCGCACACGCATCCACGTGGCTCCAGATCCCGCGCGCCCGCGCCATGGCGATGGGCTCTTCCAGCGGATCGATCGCCCCGAAGTCCGTTGTCCCGGCGGTGAGTACGAGCGCGAATACGGGCGTGGCCGCGCGATCCGCATCCTCCAGGATTTCCACGAGTGCCTCGGCGCGCAGCCGTCCGGCTTCGTCGGTCGGTACTTCGAGAACCGCGGCGGTCCCGAGACCCAACAGCCGCAGCGCCTGTTGCACCGAGAAATGCGTCTGACGCGTGCACAGCACACGCCACGAACTGGCCTGGGGTGGCAATCCCCGGGCGGCTATGTCCCACCCATAGGTTTTGTAGGCGAACAGATCCCGCGCGAGCAACAATGCCTGCAGGTTTGATTGCGTACCCCCGCTGGTGAAGGTCCCGTCCGATCCGGGGCCGTACCCCATTCTGCTGCAGAGATACTCGATAACCTGCTGCTCGATCGCAGTAGCGGCCGGTGCTTGGTCGAAGGAGTCCATCGACTGATTGAACGCACTGATCAGTACCTCGGCGGCCAGGGACGGCAGCGCGGGCGGGCAGTGTAAATGCGCCAGGTACGCCGGATGCGTGACCACCACCGACTTCTCGGCCAGCAGCCCCGCTGCTTCATCCAGGGCGCGGCTCAGCCCGACACCCTCGGGGTCATCGAGGTCGAGTCGCCCGGCATCGTCTTTCAGCGCCGCATAACCCTCTACCAGGCCCGGTTTGGTGGCACCGCCCAGCACGGCGCCGGCCCGGTCGGCCGCCAGCATGACGGCCTCGCGGTACACGTCTGCACTCTCCCCGGTGAGGAAATCACTCACGAAGGGACTTGGGGTTAGGGTCATCGAGATTCCACCAATGCCGGCTCGGCGGTCGCTCGAGTGCGCTCCACCACTGCCAGTGCCGACTCAAATGCATTCAGCGCCGCGGCGATATCGGATTCCTCGATGGTCAGCGGCGGCAAGAAGCGCACCACGTTGCCGTACTGGCCACCGGTCTCCACGATGAGGCCGTGGTGCAGGCACGCGCGCTGAATCTCGGCGGCAAGCTCGGGCGCCGGTGCACCGGCGGCATCCCGCCACGACAGATCGGGATCCACGATCTCCACACCCAGCATGAGTCCGACCCCGCGTACATCGCCCACCAGCTTCGATTGGGATGCAATGGCATTCAAGCCATCCAGGAAGGTCTTGCCCCGCGCCGTCACCTGTGCACGCAGACCGTTCTCCCGCGCGAAGCGAATCACGGCACTGGCGGCCGCGAAGGCCATGGCGTTCCCACGGAACGTCCCGGTGAACGCGCCGGGTTCCCACACGTCGAACTCCTTGCGCACCACCAGGACCGCGATGGGGATACCGGATCCAAGCCCCTTCGAGATCACCACCATGTCGGGTTCGATACCGCAGTGCTGGAATGCCCACGCCGGGCCCGTGCGGAACATGCCCGCCTGCACCTCATCGGCGATCAGCGGAACCCCGAGGGTCGATGCGGTGCGGCGCAGCGCCTGTCCCCAGCGCGGCGGGGCAGGAATCACCCCGCCCTCACCGAGCACGAACTCGGCGATCAGCGATGCCGGTGCCGTCACGCCACTGTGCGGACGCGCCAGCGCATCGGCCGCGGCGATGGCGAGTTCGACGCCTTGCTCCCCGCCCACGCCGAACGGGCTGCGATACTCCTGCGGGTAAGGCAGAAAGCTCGCCTGTGGCGACAGCACCACCGGCTGCTGCCGCAGCCCCCCACCGGAGCTCGCCGCGCGCGCGGCCCGCGTGCAGCCGTGGAACCCGCCTTGTACCCCAACGTGTTCACGGCCGCCGGTGGCAACCTCGGCGAGCATGAGAGCGGCCTCTACCGCGCTGGCCCCGCTGGGTGAACACAAGTGGATGCTGGCATCGGCGGCAAGCCTCACCGGCAGAATCGAAAGCAGCTCCTCGACGAACCGGTCGCGGGACGGTGTGTGAAAGTCCAGTGAGAGCAACGGCTCCCCGGAGGACACCGTCTTCATGACGGCCTCACTGATGACCGGGTGGTTCCAGCCCAGGGACATGGCACCGGCAGCGGCGAGGCAATCGACGTACCAGCGGCCGTCGTCGGCACGCACCCGGGCGCCCCGCGCCTCGATCGGCCGTATCGGCAGCCGGCGGGAGTAGGTGGCCGCCCGAGATTCCCTTGCCGTAGAAGTCAATTGGTCGGCAGTCATGACGCCTCCTTGCGTGGGTGAGCCAGTAGCCGCCGCAACGATGAGGCAAGTGAGCGGTCTTCAGTGGTCCAGTACCCGGCATCCGGTGGAATCGCCGCCTCCAGCCGGCGGCGCGCCTCCCCCAGCTGGTGGTACGGCAGCTGGGGAAAGAAGTGATGCACCGCATGGAAACGCAGGCCGACCGGGGCCCACAGTGCACCCAGCACGGGCACCGACGGGTGATCGATGGAGTCCAGGATCTGCTCAGGGAAAGTCATGCGTTCGGTCGTGCCCTCGTACCGGTGTGCCGCCAGTACCCGCAACCAGTTCACGAACAACGCCAGCGCCACCACCAGATACGCCTCCAACAGCCGCATCGGCGAGTACGCACCCAGGATCAGCAGCACCAGCATGGCCGATGTGTATGCGAAACAGGCGATTTCCTGTATCAGCCAGGAGCGGGGTGTACCTGCGGGCGGTAACGGGCGCTCGAAATCGGCGTCGATCATGAGAGACGAAGCCCGCGTCAGCACGGCGGGCCGAATCGCGGGAATCAGCCAGCTCAGCGGCCCCAGCACCAGGAACCGGAAGACGAACGCCAGCGGGCCGACCGCCGCGGTGAACGGCAACAGGATGACCCGCCATCGCGGCTCACTGCCGTAGGCCACATACTCACCGTCTTCGGCGGTGCCGTAGGTGCGTGACGCGTGGTGTTCGTGATGAAACTCGAAGGTGAATTTCGGTACCAGCAGCGGGATTCCACACACCACGTGCCATACCACCGAGAACCAGCGCAGGTCACGCTCGGCATGCACGAGCTCGTGGACAAACAACACGGCGCGGTAGAACGCGAAGGCCGCCACCACGATGCAGGCCGCGGCCGGAAGTGAGAGCAGATCGCCCGCCGGGCACAACAGGAACGCGGTGTATCCGACTATCACACAGGCGGCCAGGTCCAGCCAATAGATCCACTGGCGGCGGGCGGCCAGGTCTGCCACCAGTGAGCGCGCATCCGCCATCGAAATGCCGAGCACTTCCTTGGAGCCGCCCTGCACCTGCCGTGCCTCGACCGTCATCGCACAAACTCCGCTATCAACTCGTGGGTGGATACCTGGGGAATGCCCAGCTCTCGCACCGCCCTGTCGGGCGCGTAGTACAGCTCGCGGGCCATCAGTTCGACGTTCTCGGGAATCAGCGCATCGTCGGGGTCGAAGCGCAAGGAGATGTCGCGGACCAGCCTGTTGCCCTTGCCCACCGCCCGGAACAGTCCCATGGGCGCGGACCGCACCGGATGCTCGCGCCCCACCGCGGTCACGAGCAGCTCCCCGATCTGCCGATAGGACAGATTGGCGGTGCTCAAGATGTACCGGCGCCCGTTGTCGCCCTTCGCCATTGCCGCGGTGATGCCCACCACGAAATCCTGTGCCGAACACACCGCGGTCCCGCCGGGTGGCACCACGCGCAGCAGGCCCTTGCGGGCGGCGACCAACAGGCCCTGCCAGGATCGGGCCGGCCCTGTGCCGGGCGCGAACACGGCGGCGGGGTTCACGACCACCACATCGAGACCGCGCTCGGCGAAGTCCAGCATCAGACGCTCACCCGCACGTTTGGTCGCCGAATACACGTTGTCCAGCACCGAATCGCGCAGGTCGAAGTCTTCATCGGCCACCACGCCGTTGCGTGGGTACCCGATGGCAGCGGTGGAGGAAACGTGCACCACGCGCTGCACGCCGTGTTCGAGCGCAGCGCGGGCCACGTGGTAGGTGCCCAGCACATTGGTCTGCCAAATCCTGTGTCCGAGTCGCGAGTTCGGTGATGCGATACCGGCGAGGTGATACACATGGGACACACCGCGCATCGCCTCATCGATGCTCTGCGCATCGGTGATGTCGGCGGCGGCCACATCGACGTGCGGGCGCAGCGCGTCACCAAGGACGGCGGGATCGTGCGGGTTCGTCAGAACCGTGACCTGCTCGCCGGCCTGCACCAAGGACTCGACGAGGGTGGAGCCCAGGTACCCGGTAGCCCCGGTGACCAATGTCCGGCCGCCCATCACAGGGCCTTCTGGTAGACCCGATGGATTTTCTCCGGGTCTGTCTTCATTTGGGAGGTAAGCGAATTGGACCACACGTTGTCCTCATGCACCCACGTGGTAGCCACCGACGAGTAGCCGCTGCCGGTGATTGTCCGCACGATCTCCCCCGCCAGGATTCGCCCGATCCCGGCCCCGAACTGGGTCTGCACCGCGCCGATGAGCACCACCACGGCGGTGTCTATTCCCCGGATACGGCCGTGACACCGGACCGCGAGCCGTGCCAGCAGCGCGGGAGTGAGCCGACCCGAGCGCCCGGTGACCTCGTTGACGTCCGGCAGCATCAGCAGGAATCCGACTGGGGTGCCTGCGGATTCGACGATCCGCACGATGTTCGGGTCGATCAGCGGCCGCATCTCGGCGGCCATACCCGAGAACACCTCGCGGCTGAGCGGGACATTCTCGGGATGATGCGCGAAGGAGTCGTTGTAGAGCCCACGCAACATCTCCAGCTCGTCGGCGTAGTCGCGCATCCGCACCGAACGCACCGACACCCCCTGATCACGCATCACCGCATCGGCGCGCTTGAGCAGGCGCTGCTGGACTTGCGGGTTGCCGTCGACATGCCATCGGAAGGAGGCGGTATCGAACTTCTTGCGATATCCGGCCGCCTCCACCAGCTCCGGGTAGTAGCGGGGGTTATAGGGCTGCATGACCGCCGGCGCCTTGTCGTACCCGGAGATCAGCAGGCCCACCTCCTCGCGTGAGGTGTAGCTGAACGGGCCGACCATTTTGGTGATACCCCGGCGCACGGCCCATTGTTCGGCCGTTCTCAGCAGGGCGCCCGCAACCGCTTCGTCGTCCTCGCTCTCGAAGAATCCGAAGAATGCGCAGTCGCCGTAGCGCTGCACGTATGCCGAGTCGATGCTGGCGGAGATGCGGCCGACGGGGTTGTCGCCGCGATAGGCGACGAAGTTCTCAATCTGCACCTCCTGGTGCAGGGGGTTGTGCTTGGCGTTCATCTTCGCGTGCATGACGCGGCGCAGCGTCGGGCGCCAGTGCGGGTCGTCACCGTAGAGGCGCCAGGGCATCGAGACGAACTGCCTGGCGTCACGACGCGACGCGACGCGGCGCACCGAGACCGGCGTGCGCCCCTGCCGCTGCCCAGCGGGCTGCTGGATCAGTTCGTTATCCAGCACGGACAATTCCGAGGTCATGAGCCAGTTCGGGATTGCCCTTGCTCTTCCACAGCGCGCCGTCCATGTAGAAGTGGTGCAGCACGAAGGTGAGCGGGACCGCGAAGATGACCGTGTCGAGCTGCCCGGCGAGGATGCCCAGCCCCCCGAAGAACGCGATGTAGAGCGGCAGCGCCTTGCGCGTCGAGAGCCGTGCCAGCAGCAGCTTCTTCTCACCCGGATCCTCGGTGCGCGCGAAACGGGTGTTGTTCCGCGTCCAGTTGATCAGGTGGTACTGCAGGCTGTGCGTTGTCGTCGCGATGAGGATGAGCGCGAAGAGATCCGAGACCAGTAGGTAGGACAGGTTGTAGGACAGCGCCGCGATGACGAAGGTGGCCACCGCCATGGCCGGCAGCGTGCGCTGCCCGGCCCTCTTCAGCTGCACCTGCTCCCAGACAGCGATGCCCAACATGACTGCGGCACAGACGAATCCACCGATGACCAGGAATCCGGGGATGGGCGGCACCGGCACGCTCAAGTTCGAGAAGGGCAGTCGGTGACCGAAGACCACATACTCGGAGAAGTTCAGGCCCTGGCTCGCCCGGTACAGCACCGGAGCCAGGCAGACGGCGTACAGCGCGTACTTGATCCGGTTACGCGGGCCCTTGTAACCATTCTTCGCCGCATAGATGTTGATGATGCCGAAGTGCTGTTTGAGCACGTGGAACACCTGCCAATAGGCCCAGATGGCCAGCAGCGGCACCATCCAGCCGCCGAACCACAACGTGCCGACGATCACGGCGACCACCGCGAAGCTGATCACGTAGTGCGCCCAGAACCGGGATCGCTCGCGGGGATCCATCCACACGCGCGCCGTCGTCGTCAGCACATGCGGGAGGTCGGAGAGCAGTGAAAAGGTCACCGCACCGACGAGGAATACGCCCTTGTGCCCGTCGGCCGCGAAGAGCACCGCCGACAACAACGCGCCCAAACCGAAGACGAAGAGGATGTCGACGCGTCTGCTGACAAACCACCCTGGCCGGTTCACACCGTCGGTGTTCTTCAGCTCGTCGGTGCCGGTAGCAAAGGTGGCCATGGCGATCATCCTCAGGTAGGCGTCATAGACTTAATTGGTAATGATTATCGTTTTCATAACGTAGAGATCGGGCGACGCCGTGTCAACGCCGCGACCTGGGAGCGGGCTGTGACACTCCTCACCCACGACTAGCCGATTGAGGTGCATAAATTACGATGCGACAGACCCGAAACCCCAGCGGACCGACCTGGAGTGAACACCAGGACGCCGTTATCAAACCGCCCGCCATGAGCAGACGTGCAGGTCCTTCTGCTTCACCCGCCGCATCTAATGCTGACGAATTCGTATGTTTCAGCAAACTTGTGGAGATTCGGCGGCACACTACTGTCGTGACCCGAGTCGGCACCGCCCCCCGGCCGCCACGGCCACACCCTTACCACCAGATCGGCAATCGGCCACTACCCTCAATAGATGGGCCCGGTTTGCCGCCGGACCCCATGTTGGGTCTCCGGACAGGCCGGGGCGTGATTCAGGTTGAGGTGAAGCGCCGTGGTGAACACCGTGGTTAGTTCCGCACATGCCGAGCCACCACATGCTCCGCTCACACCGCCCGGGCCGCTGCCCCCACGCGAGATCCTCGAACAGTCCGGTGAGCTACTCCGCGCGCTTGCCGCGCCGGTACGTATCGCCATCGTGCTGCAGCTGCGCGAATCGCAGCGCTGCGTCCACGAGTTAGTGGACGCGGTCGGTGTCGCCCAGCCGCTCATCAGTCAGCATCTGCGGGTACTGAAGGCTGCCGGGGTGGTCTCCGGCGAACGTCAGGGGCGAGAGGTCATGTACCGCCTCGTCGACGATCACCTCTCTCATATCGTCGTCGACGCGGTGGCGCACACCGAGGAACAGAGATGAACGTCCGCGAAGAGCGGGCAGCCCTGCCGGGCACCGTGCGGTCCACCCGCCAGCGCGCCGCCATCACCGCGCTGCTGAACCGGACCGATGAATTCCGGTCGGCGCAGGAGCTGCACGACGAACTCAAACGCACCGGCGAAGGCATCGGCCTGACCACCGTCTACCGGACCCTGCAGTCGATGTCGACGTCGGGCGAGGTCGATGTGCTGCGCAACGACACCGGCGAATCGGTGTACCGGCGCTGTTCAGACGGACACCATCACCATTTGGTCTGCCAGAGTTGCGGTTTCGCCGTCGAAGTGCAGGCCGGCGCGGTCGAGGCGTGGGCCACCAACATCGCCGAAGAACACGGATTCACCGCTGTCCACCACACGGTGGAGGTCTTCGGTCTGTGCAGTCGTTGCAGCGCCCTGCGCCGGAACTCCTAGTTACCCAGCGCCCTCCGCGCATCGGCCCCGGTGGCGAACACCATGAGTAAGAGCGTCACCAACGCCTCGTCCGAGATCTCGGTGGCGGGAAAGTTGTAGCGCAGCAACACATCTGCCTTGCGCCCCTTGGCAATCAACAGGATGTTTCCGAACAGGGACTTCTGCGCCAACCCATCGACCAGATGCCGCGATTTCGCGTTGACCGCCACATCCCAGGCCAATACCTGCGACAGCGACACCACATCCAGGCCCGCGGCGATGGTGACCGCGCGAATCGAGGTGAGCGTGCCCTCGTAGTCGGCCCTCAGCGCACCATCGGGCTCCTTGGTGACCGGCAGCACCGGGTGCAGCACGCGGTACACCCGGTCCAGAATCTCGTCGGCTCCGTTATCGGGTTCGGTCATTACGCCGTACCGAATCGACGGTCGCGCTGCGCGTACTCGAGGCAGGCCGCCCAGAGGTCGCGGCGGTCGAAGTCGGGGTACATCTTTTCCTGGAACACGAACTCGGCGTATGCCGACTGCCACATCATGAAGTTGCTCGACCGGAACTCACCCGAGGGCCGCAAGAACAGATCGACGTCGGGCATGTCCGGCTCGTCGAGGTACTTGGCGATCGTCTCTTCGGTGATGCGGTCGGGCTTGAGCTGCCCGGACTCCACCAGACGGGCGATCCTCCGTGTCGCCTCGGCAATCTCGGCCCGGCCCCCGTAGTTGATGCACGTGGTCAAGGTCAGCGTGCTGTTGTTCTTGGTGAGCTCCTCGGTGATCTCGAGCTCCTTGTAGACGCTGCTCCACAGCCGGGTCTTCTGGCCCGCCCAGCGGAACCGCACGCCCATGTTGTTCAGGTCATGGCGTCGCCGCTTCACCACGTCACGGTTGAAGCCCATCAGGAATCGAACCTCGTCCGCGGGCCTCCTCCAGTTCTCCGTCGAGAACGCGTAGGTGGTCAGCCACGGGATACCCATCTCGATGGCACCACAGACCATGTCCATCATGGTGGCCTCGCCCATCTTGTGCCCCTCGGTGCGCGGCAAGCCACGCGCCCGCGCCCAGCGCCCGTTGCCGTCCATCACCACCGCGACGTGCCGGGGCACCAGTTCCTTGGGAATGGCCGGCGGTACGGCACCCGAGGGATGCTTGGGCGCGGGATGTGGCCGCGTGCCACCGGGGCCCGATCCGGGCAGCAGCTTGGGGAAAACAGCAGGAAACACCGTCTTGTCCGGGAACGTCGGGGCGTAGCCGGGCGGGACGTCGGCCCAATCCGTGAAGTACTTATCCTGCTGCGGATCGGGCTGGCTGCTCTTCACCATGGGTCATATTTAACCTGGTCCCACGTTCGACAAGCGGAAGTGTCCGCAGCTTGCGCTCCAGGTGCCACTGCAAATGCGCCGCGATCAATCCGCTGGCCTGGGTGCGCTGGCTCTGCGGCACGTCATCGGTGGCCGCCCAGTCGCCGTCATGGAGCGCGGCCATCAGCTCCAGCACACCCGGCGGCGGAGTCGCCGCACCCGCGGGACGGCAGTGCACGCAGACGCTGCCGCCCGCCGCCACATGGAAGGCACGATGCGGGCCGGGAGTGGCGCAGCGTGCACACTCGCTGATGGCGGGCGCCCATCCGGCAATGCTCATGGCGCGCAACAGATATGCATCGAGAACCAACTCGCGCGGACGCTGCTGATCGGCGATGGCCCGGAGTGCGCCGACGGTGAGGCGGTGCAGAGCGACGGCCGGAGCACGCTCTTCACCAGCGATCCGCTCGGCGGTCTCCAAGATGGCGCAAGCGGTGGTGTACCGGCCGTAGTCGCTGACGATGTCCGATGCGAAGGCGTCGATGGCCTGCACCTGCGTGACGATGTCGAGATTGCGTCCCGGATGCAGCTGCACGTCGATATGCGCAAACGGTTCCAGCCGTGACCCGAACTTACTGCGGGTGCGGCGCACCCCCTTGGCCACCGCGCGGACCAGGCCATGCTGGCGGGTCAGCAGGGTCACGATGCGATCGGCCTCACCGAGCTTGTGCTGCCGCAGCACAACAGCACGATCCCGATAAAGCCGCATTCGAAGAGTTTCCCATCTGGTACCGACGAATCCCCGCATTGACGCACTATTTCGACGGCTTACCCTTCTGGTCATGTCGGGCTTTCCCACGCTGACGTCCCAGGCCTCCGCGCTGGTAGAGGGTTCGGTCAGCTCCGTTTCGCTGACCCTCGCGGCGCTCAACGCGATCAAAGCCAGCCAGCCGACGCTCAACGCGTTCCGGGTGGTGTGCACCAAGAGCGCCCTCGCGGACGCCGCGGTGGCCGACAAGCGATTAGCTGCCGGTGAGCGTCTGCCGTTGCTCGGCGTGCCCATCGCCATCAAAGACGACACCGATCTGGCGGGCACCCCAACCGCGTTCGGTACCGCCGGGGCCGTCGGTTCGGAGTCCGAGGACGCCGAGCTGGTACGACGGCTGCGGTACGCGGGCGCGGTGATCGTCGGCAAGACCAACACCTGCGAGCTGGGTCAGTGGGGCTTCACCAGTGGGCCCGGCTTCGGCCACACCCGCAACCCGTGGAGCCGCAACCACACCCCGGGCGGATCCTCGGGCGGCAGCGCTGCGGCGGTGGCGGCCGGACTTATCGCCGGGGCCATCGGCTCGGATGGGGCTGGAAGCGTGCGGATTCCCGCCGCCTGGACACATCTGATCGGCATCAAGCCGCAACGTGGCCGGATCTCCACCTGGCCACTGGCCGAGGCGTTCAACGGGATAACGGTGCACGGGCCCCTGGCCCGCACGGTCGCCGACGCCGCGCTGTTATTGGATGCCGCGTCGGGCAACGTGGCCGGCGATTTGCATCAGCCACCGCACGTCCGGGTGCTGGATGCCGTCCACGAAGACCCGGGGCAGCTGCGCATCGCACTGTCGCTCAAGGTTCCGTTCTCGGCGTTTCCCGCCAGCATTCACCCGACAATCGAAGCCGCCACCCGTTATGTGGGCCATCAGCTGCGTTCCCTCGGGCACATGGTGTCCGAGGGCGATCCGGACTACGGCGTCGGACTCGGCCTGAACTTCCTGCCGCGGGCCACCGCGGGGCTGCTGCCGTGGCGCGAACGGCTCGACGCCGGGGCGAATTGGGACCAGCGCACCGTCACGAACATGCGCACAGGCCGACGACTGGCGGGCTGGGCGCTGCGGCGAGCGCGCGCGGCCGAGCCGCGATTGCAGGCACGCGTCGGCAAGATCTTCGGCAGCTTCAACGTTGTGCTAGCGCCGACGACCGCCCAACCACCAACGGGTATTTACGATTTCGACAACGTCGGCAGCATCGCCACGGACCGCGGACAGATCGCCGCCTGCCCCATGACGTGGCCGTGGAATGTGCTCGGGTGGCCGTCGGTCAACGTCCCCGCCGGGTTCACCCAAGACGGGTTGCCCATCGGGGTGCAGCTAATGGGTCCGGCGAACAGCGAGCCGCTGCTCATTTCGCTTGCGGCGCAGCTGGAGTCGATCAACGATTGGGCATCGGAAACCCCCGACCCCTGGTGGTGACCCCGCCC
>NZ_LJYH01000037.1:0-21617 GCF_001440005.1 Mycobacteroides sp. H001 | reverse complement strand
TGCCGACGTCGCCGAGCCGGTACTACGGCTGATCTACGAGGGCGGCCCGGACAAGTCGACGTCGGCAAGCGCCAACCCCAGTCAACACCCCGGACGTCCCTATCAAACCGACCCTCAACTGACCAAAGGAATTATTGATGTATAGGCGGCCTGATCGGCCTCAATGTGCTGCAGCTCTGGCGACCATCCTGGTCCTCGTGATGGGTCTGGTCGGATGCGGCTCAAGTTCCACCCCGGCTAGCGGATCGGTGCCCGACACCATTCGGGTGGCCCTGCTGCCCGATGAGAACGCCGCCGAAGTGATCAACAAGAATCAACCGCTCAAGACCTACCTTGAAAGCAAGTTGGGACACAAGGTGGAGTTGGTGGTCACCACTGACTACTCCTCGATGATCGAAGCGATGGCTCACGGCCGACTCGAACTGGCCTACTTCGGGCCCCTGTCGTACGTGCTCGCCAAAGAGAAGGCCGATATCGAACCCTTCGCCGCCTTGACCGAAGTGAAGGGCCAGCCGCCGACGTACCGCGCGGTCTTTGTGGCCAACCCGGCATCCGGAATCAAAAACCTCAAGGACGTGGCCGGGAAGACCGTCGCGTGGGGGGACCCGGCAAGCACGTCCAGCCACCTGATTCCGAAAGCCATGCTAGCCGATGCTGGCCTGAGAGTGGACCGCGGAGACTATCAGGAGCAGCACGTCGGGGCCCACGACGCCGTCGCTTTGGCGGTGCAGAACGGCAACGCGCAAGCTGGTGGGTTAAGCAAACCCATCTACGAGCAACTCGTCAAGAACGGCACCATCGACCCAAGCAAAGTGGTGGTGATCGCCGAATCCAATCCCTACCCGAACTATCCGTGGACCGTACGGTCGAGCCTGCCCGAAGACTTCAAGAACAACGTGCGTGCAGCCTTTCTCGGACTCGACGACAAATCAGTGCTCAAACCGTTCAAGGGCGCAGGGTTTGCCCCCGTTAAGGACCAGGACTACGACGTCGTACGTCAACTCGCCCCGCTCCTGAACATTAACCTCGCCGAGTTCAGCCGGTGAACCGCGTCTTATCACCTCCGGCCGCGGGGGATGAGCACGATCGATTCGATTCCGTATCGCGCAGAACGCGAGTCGGCTGGGGCCGCGTATTCGGTGAGGTGAGTGCGGTGATCATCCTTATCGTGCTGTGCGCCTACGCCGTCGGGCTGCTCGACGCGGGTCGGATGGCCGCCGGCATGGTCGACATCGTCGACCTGCTGACCCAGTCGTGGCCTCCTGATTTCACCGATCTCGATTCGTGGTGGCATCCGCTGTGGGACTCACTGTCGATGAGCGTGGCGGCGACCGCGCTCGCGATCCTCTTATCGGTACCGATAGCTCTGCTCGGCGCTCGCAACACCTCACCGCACCCGGCCGTGTACTGGGCGGCGCGCATGATGCTTAACACCCTCCGATCGGTGCCGGAACTGATCATAGCGATCGTGTTCGTGGCCGCCGTAGGTTTCGGTGCACTTCCTGGTGCGCTCGCGCTGGGCATCCATTCGGCCGGAATGGTCGGGAAGTTCTTCGCAGAGGCCATCGAACACGCCGACCAAGCCCCGATCGAGGCGGCGCGCGCGGTCGGCGCCACGCCACCGCAGGTGATCTTGCACGGCGTGCTGTCTCAGGTGTTACCCCAGATGGCCGACGTGACTATCTACCGGTGGGAATACAACTTCCGCGCCTCGGTCGTCGTCGGGGTCGTCGGCGCCGGTGGAATCGGGTTCGAGTTGATCGCTGCACTGCGTACCCTGCAGTACCACAAGGTCGCCGCCATCCTCCTCCTTATCTTGGCGACCGTCACAGTCGTTGACGGTTTCGGCGGATTTCTCCGAAGGCGGTTCGCGTGAATACACATCAACGACGTCCGCTCGTCGTGCTCAGCCACCGCGTGCATCCGCAGGTCATCACGCTGCTCAGCCAACGCTGCGAAGTGATACCCAATCAGCACGAGGACAGCCTTCCCGCCGCCGAGCTCCAGCGGCGCGCCGCGAACGCCGACGCGTTAATGGTCTTCATGCCCGACCGGATCGATGCCGACTTCCTCGACGCTTGCCCGCGACTACGCGTGATCGCCGGTGCGCTGAAGGGCGACGACAACATTGACCTTGAGGCATGCACCTCCCGCGGGATCTGGATGACCCGTGTCGAGGACCTGCTCACCGACCCCACTGCCGAACTTGCCGTTGGACTCCTCATCGGCCTAGCGCGCAACGTAGCACCTGGAGACCGCCGCGTCCGCGCCGGATTTCCCGGATGGCGTCCCGTGCTTTATGGGCAATCCCTCATCGGGGCGACGATCGGCATCATCGGTGCAGGCGCCGTCGGGCGAGCGGTCGCCCGGCTGCTTCGTGGATTCGACGCCCGCCTGCGCTACAGCGATCCCGCACCTGTGCCGGCAGCAGTCGCCGATTTCCTGGGACTTGAACAGGTGACGCTGACAGAGCTGCTGACATCCAGCGATGCCGTCATCGTCTGTGCCCCACTCGGGCCGGACACCATGCACTTGCTCGACCGCGCCGCCCTGGCGTCAATGCGGGCAGGTGCACTCCTGGTCAACGTAGGGCGCGGGTCGGTGGTGTGTGAAGACGTCGTTGCCGAGCTGCTGCGCCTCGGCCATTTAGGCGGATACGCTGCTGACGTGTTCGAGTTCGAGGACTACTCTCGCCCCGAACGGCCAGGACATCCCCACCCTGGGCTCATCGGCCAGCCGGAAAAAACGCTGTTTACCCCTCACCTCGGCTCAGCCGTCGACGCGGCGCGGCTCGCGATCGAACAACGCGCAGCTACCTCAATCCTGCAGGCGCTGGCCGGCGATGTGCCCGAGGGCGCTGCCAATAGCGTCCACCAAGGATCGGCCATTATGCCCTTGCCGAGAGAATGACGCCGCCCGCCGACGGCGCCGAACCCGAGCAGACCGCCACCCGGATGCCGATGTACTTGGTTGTGGCCGAAACACTTGCAGCACAGATCGCTGATATGCACGTCGGCACCCGTCTCCCTCCCGAGGACAAGCTTGCCCGCCAATTGGGTGTGAGCCGCCTTACTGCCCGCGCCGCGCTGGCGGAGCTAGAAAGCCGCTATCTGGTACTTCGGCGACAGGGATCAGGAACCTTTGTCTCTCGTCGCATCGACTACACCATCTCGCGAGACAACCCACCCAGCTGGAGCGCCAGCGTCCGCAATGCCGGCCGCACCCCAGCTATCCGCACCACATCGTGGCGGCTCGACAAGCCACCCGTCGAAGTGCGGCGGCGCATGCGGATCGACGCTCGCCGCCAACTGCTCGCCGTGTCCCGCGATCGCTATGTCGATGACGAACTCGTCGGCTTCGCCGACTCATGGCTCGACCCCGAACTCCTGCCCGACCTGCCGCAAACGCTTGATACGACAGCCTCGCTGCACGACGTGCTCGACCGGCATTACCGCCTCGAGCCCGTCCGGGGCTGGTTCGGCGTCGCAATAGATCCAGCCCCACCCGAGGTCGCCCGCCACCTCCGATTACATGGACACCCCCCGGTCATTGCGATCCGAAGCCGAACCGACGCCGCCGCACGCGGCCACCGCCCAGTGGAACTCACCATCTCCTGGCTGCGTGCGGACATCTTCCGCGTCGACGTCGACTTCGACACCAACCCGTAAAGACCGTTGATGCTAGCGACGGCGACCATAGGCATGGGTGGTTAGAGGCTGAGGTCATAGCCCTGCTCTTGGTCGCGGTGTCGGCTGCGATCCAGGCCGAGGTGCCGATCTAATTCCCGATCACGTTGTGTGCGTTGGGTTTTCTGGTAGGCACTGCGCCGTTGGGTGAGCGCCTTATGGTGTTCGGCTACAAGGGCGGCGACCATCTCGGGCAGCAGGTGGGTGGGGGTGGTGGCGGCGATCTGGTGTGCGGTGCGGGCGGTTTCGTCATGGGCGATGACCTGTCGTAGCGCCCGGGCGGCTTGGGTGGGGGTGCCGCGGCGCGCCAGATGCACCCCCTCCACCTCGGCAGCCTGGTCACTGTGGTGGGCGTGGTCGGCCTCGGCCGGGTCGCGGGGGTAGAGGTAGGCGTGGTTGGCGTCGCGGCCGCGGGTGAGGGCGACGTAGGCCAGGTTGCGGCTGGCGGTGTCGGCCAGCACCGCATGGGTGGTATCGGCGGTGACGCCTTGGGCGGCGTGCACGGTGACCGCATGCCCGAGCTGCACCTGCTCACGGAGGTAGTCGTCGCTGAAGACCGCCCACGCCCCGTCGCCCAGGCGACGGGCGGCCAGGCGCGGATGCGCGGGGGTGTCGTCGACTTTGACCACCTGCCAGCGTTGCCCGTTACGCACCGGCGCCTCCAACAACTGTTGGGTGCGGTCTTCGGGTTGGTAGACGGTGATCGTGGGGTCGTTGCGGCGGGTGACGATGATGTCGCCGACCCCGATGTGGTGGCCACGCGGCCCGGGCACCGTCGTGGTGTCCCGGCCCGCGGCGGCACGCTGGGCGACGGTGTGGTCGTGGACGCGGCGGTTGAGCGCATCACACATCTCGATGGTGTCTGCCAGCAGCAACGCATCCTTGCCCGCGGCGAGATCCTTCTGGTGGGCGGCCAGGGCGTCAGCGGCCATGGTGACCTGATCCCCGGCGTGCAGCCGGTCATGGTCGCGATACCAGCTGATCGCGCGGCGCACGGGGGCGGGCCCGCCGTCCCGCACCGCCAACGACGCCGTCCGTTCGGCCGGGTCCTGCATGCGCCACACTTCGGAGAGGCGTTGGGTCCAGGGCAGCTCCTCGCAGAGTTGGGCGAACATGCCGCCGCGGGCTTTGACCGGTTCGAGTTGGTGGGCATCCCCGACCAGCACGGTTTTCGTCCCGGACTGCGTGGTGTGGGTGAGCAGGTGTCGCCAGTGGTCGGTGCCGACCATGCCGGCTTCGTCGACCACGACGACGTCGAACGGACCGAGCTGCAGCCGGCCGTCGGCGAGGCGGCCCAGGGCGTCGTGCACGGTGTAGCCCTCGCTGGCCACCCCTTCGGCCAGGGCGACATCGACGGCTTTGCCGGTGGGGGCAAGCACAATCATCCGCGCCTTCTGGCGGCGCTCGATGATGGTGCGCAACGCCCGCATCGACGTCGTCTTCCCCGCACCCGCCGGCGCGCTCAACGGCATCACCAACTGAGGGCTGGCCGCAATCGCCGTGACTACCTGGTGCTGCTGATCCGACAACCCCAGGGCGGCGGCGGTGTGCTCGTCGGGGCGCACCCAGGCCATGGCGCGCAGGTTGGTGGCGTCGACGAGGTCGAACACCCGGCGTTCCTCAGCCACGATCACATCGACGGTGTAGCGCGCGGATCCTTCGCGCTGATGCGCCAACCGCGGCCCTGTCAGCCGCATCCCGACCGCATCCACGCACGCTTCGATGAGCTGACGCGGCAACCCCGCACCCACACCGCCAGCGCTGTCGAAACCGGCCGCGTCGGCGCTCATCAGGGGCAGTTGAGCGCCGATGACTTCGACCAGATCCGCCCGCGTTAACGCGGCTTTGTCGGCGCGGGCCGCCATCGCCGCCACCGCGCGCCGATCCACCACCAGCGCACCGCGTGACAGGCGCGCTGCGGCATCCCGCGCCGCCTGCAGGCGCGCTTCCCGCGCCTGCTGTTGGGCGGGGCGCGACACCCGCAAGCCACGCGCGTCGGCGCGCCACTGCTCCCGCAGTTCGGTCCACGACAGCGACTCGGGTTTGCGCGGTCGGGTGGCTTTCTGCGCAGCCGCCAACTGCGCCTGTGACAACTCCGCCGCGGTGTCGACGACGGTCAAATTGTTCGCCGCCCACTCGCGTAGCTGAGTGCTTCGTTTCGACCACGCGGCGATCGTTGTGGGGTCAATTCCGGCGATCTCGGCCATCCCCGTGCGGGCGTCGACCGGGCCCCATTCGATCCCGGCGAGGCGGTGCAGTTCGTGGCGCAGGGTGGCCTGATAGATGATCCCGGCAGCCCTGGCTTCGTGGAACAAACTGGTGCCGTCAATCGACACCAGCCGGCCATCGGCGCGGGCTTGGCGGTTGGGCACCAACACGTGGGTGTGCAGGTGCGGATCGCCCGCCCGGGAGGTCTCATGCTGGTAGGCCGCGGCCACCAAACCGGGCAGTTTCTGCAGGTCTTTGTCGCCGGTGACGGGGTTGTGCACCCGGGTGTAACCGGCATGCGCCGCCAAGTATTCGAGCGCTTCGGCGATCGCGGTCTGATGCGCCGCGGAGACCGCTTTGTCGATGACGTCATCGCCAAAAACCCGCACCAACGACACACTCTTGGGCGCGCAAAACGTCAAATCAAACCCATGCACCCCGCCCGTGCCGTGCGCGCGTCCGCACTCCCCACTGGGGGCGACGCCGGCATCGAGCCAGCGCGCCACCACGTCGGGATCGGCATCCCCACCGGAGCGTTCACCCTCGGCTAAACCCACCAGTTCCGCGGCCACCCGGGAGTCGCCGGCGCACGCCCATACCGGTGTGCGGGTGTCGCGTTCGGCGTAATACTCCGCCAACCCCCCATTCGCCTTCTGGCGGTCTTTGAGGGCGTCGTCGACCGCCCGGGCGGTGTCGTTGTAATAGTTCACCGACCACAACGACAACTTCGCCACCGTCAACACTCAGACCACCCCCACACACTCAGGGGCGCCCGCCGACCACCAGGCGTAGGAGACAACCGACGGACGCCACCACCAGCCTCGCACAACTTGTGCAAATGTGCCGTCAGTATGGACGACGTGAAATTGGTTAGGTTGGTGTAGGGGTAAGAGGTGGGGATCGTTGGCGGTGCTTGCCAGGAATGGGGGTGTCAGGGTGGGGCGGATACCGGTAGAAACGAGGGTGCTGACGGAGTTGCTACGAGTGCTGGAAATGCAGGGAGATAGCGTCGGCCTGGCCGCGCTAATGGGCTACCTCGCCGAGGGTGTCAACGCCACCGTGCAACCGCCGGTGCGACCGTGGGACATCGCCACCGTCGCATCCGAGACGCCACCTCATGCCAGCGGCCGGATGTGGCCCTGCCCGAGGACTCCGGGACCATCACCCTCACCGCTCCCCTGAGCCGCTGCTCGTTGGGGCATCGAGGAGGCTGGATCTCGTTCGTGGTTAGGTTCGCTAACTGATGGCAAGTGGGCAGCCCGAGCGAGTGCACGCAGTGTGCGGTCGGGACGTTCGATCGCGGGACGGTGCGGGCGGTCGCGGAGGACGCGGCGGATCTCCTGTTGGGCGGCGGTGATGCGGGCCCGCTGGGCGGCCGTCGGTGGTGCGGGTGGGGGCTCCTGGTCGAGGCTGCCGGCGGCGTAGCCGCCGGCCTTGCTCGGGTGCTGTACGGGTGACCAGTCGAGTCGGCGCAGGCGGCTGAATAGGAACGCGCCGGGGTTGGTGATGTGATCGGGCCAGGTCGCGCCGCGGGTGCGCATGTCGGCGTTGAGGGCGTCGGTGATGGCGCGTGCTGTCCACACCGTGGGGTCGACGCCGGCGGCGGTCAGCGCATCGCAGATCGTGCCGATGTGGCCGCGATGCAGCCCGTGAGTCGCGGCGACCAGGGCCGCGGCTAGGCGCTGGAGGGTCAGCGGCCGGGGAACGCTCGGTCTGGGCGGTGATGGGCAACGGGTTTTGAATCCCTTTCGCTGATCCTCATGGGCGGGCGCGCTTGCGCGCCCGCTTGGTGAGTTACTCCCTACGGGAGAAAAAGACCTAACACCGCCTGACGGCGGTAGGTGGAAATCATGCACAGGATCGTGCACAGGACGACGGCGTGTAGGGCGGGCGTCGCGGCGGGGCACCAGGTGGTACACCGAGGGTCTACGGCCGACGCTGGGGGTGCCCGGTGAGCCGTGTCCGCGTTGGGCCTCCACGGCCCATTGGGAGGCCCGTAGGACCCGCCAGGCGGCCGTAATGGTGCGTACGTCACAGCCCACCCGGGCGGCGATGGTGGCACGGGTGACGGCGACGTGGCGGCCGGTGGCGTGATCGGCGTGCTCGGCCATCACCCCGGCGATCGACAACAGCGTCGTCGCGGTGATCGACACCCGCTGCTCCGTGCACAGCTGGCCCAGGGCCGGCGACTGCGCCCAGCGCTGGAGGCCGTCGAGCCAACTGCTGCGGCTGGTCCACATCGGCGCCCGCGGCCCACACGCGCCGGCGCGCTCGACCCAGCCGCGCCGGCGTTCGTTGGCCAGCGCGCGGACGGCATGCGGTGTGGGCGCGATACCGGCGCCCAGCGGCGCCGGCCACGCACTGCTCACCCGAGCTGATCGGGTGCTGGAGAAGTCACGATTTGCGCACTGATTGCGCGCCATTTCTGGAACGTCAGACAGGCGTGCGCTACCGTGAGAGCTGTCGGTCAAGACAGTCCCTTCGGGGAAATGGGTACGGAAGACCCGGAACCGAGTTCGCAGCTCGGTTTGAACCTCCAGACGTGGCCCCGCCTAAGGCGGGGCCTTCGTCATTCAGCGGGGGTTCCGCACACCAGCTATTCAGATGTCACGTTTGGCCTTACGGCTAAGTCCAGCCAGCAGCCGCGGCGCATACCGGTCACATCGCCAGCGGCAGCTCCTCCCTTGACTTGTGAAGTGCAAGGACAAGCTCGGGATGGCCGACGTGCTCGGCTAGCAGGTCTGCGACGTACTGCCCCATCGGGATACCGAGCTCGGCCGCCCTCTGTTTGACGATGTCGTAGACCACCCGAGGGGGGCGCGTCATGATCTGGGCGCGGTCACCTTTATGCGGTTGAGCCATGAGCAGGACTCTGCCAGCCGGAACAAGCTGTAACTGATAGCGACACGCGGTTTGTGTGGACCTGTGTGACGCGTGTGGTTCACGCGGCCGGGTGGCCTCTCCCCTGCTGTGCGCCCGTCATCGCGGTCATGGTCGTCTGGTGAGAATCGCGATGGCGGCTTGAATGACGACGCCCAGGATGGCGCCGATGACGCGTCCGGTATCTCCGATGGTGAGCTTGGATTCCGGGTTGCGGGCGTGGATGCGATCAGCGAGGACGCAGACCGTCACGACGGTAGCCACGACTCCGAGGATGGCGACGATCCACACGGCCAGGTCAGTTCCGCTCATAGTTGATGCTCTTTCTCTGGTTGGTCGGGAAAGCGGCTCCCGGAGCGGGGCGTGAGAGCTCCGCTCTTTTCTTCTGGGCGGAACTGGGCTGTTTTCCACGGCACTGCCGCACCTTTCTCGTCGTGGCAACTCGGTCATTGGTGAAGTACCGGGGCGAGAGCTGTTTTCCGTCGTGCGGTGCGGCAGGTAGTTCTCTGGCACTCATCGGGAGGTATATGCCGGTGGGGTGCAGCGGCGGGGTCGCGAGGTACGGGCCATGAAAGAAGGGGTGCTTGGGGGTGTAGCTTTCACGCCCTCTAATGACCTGCTGGAGGCCGATTTGCCGACAAGACGGGTGGTGACAATTTGGTAACGACTCGCAGAAATACCGGGTCTACGTCGATAGACGTAACGACGTAATAGCGTGTTGACGTATATGCGTCATTGCGCTGTGACGTAAGGTTTGGCCATGCCTACGGTTTCTTTGGTCCACACCAAGGGCGGCGTTGCGAAGACGACGTCGGCGGTGTATCTCGCGACTGCTGCCCATCGCCGCGGTCGCGATGTCGTACTTGTTGATGCCGACCCGCAGGGCTCGGCGCTGGAATGGGCGGCGGCCGCCCAGGATGACCCCTTGCCGTTTCCGGTGGTGCCGGCACGCCGACCCCTGGACGTCAGTGGCCGCCAGGAGTTGACGATCGTGGACACTCCCCCGGGTACGGCGCAGGTTATTCAGGAAGCGATCGAGCTGGCCGATTTGGTCGTGGTGCCCACGGGGGCTTCACCGCTGGATGTCCGCCGGGTATGGCCGACTTTGGAGATCACCGCACACCGCCCCACGGCGGTGCTGCTGACCGGCGTCGATCTACGAACCCGACTAGCCGACGAGGTGAAGACCCTGCTGGAGGACGAGGGCGTGCCGGTGATCGAAACGCGGATTGTCCGCCGTGAGGGCATCCGCCGGGCGTTCGGGTCTACACCGAATCACCTGTACGGCTACGACGACGTGTTCGACGAGCTGATGGGGGCATTGGTTCATGTCTGACTTGACTTCGAAGATGGCCGCACGAGTGAAGACAGAACCCGCCAAGCGGGCGGCTGAGGCGTTCCGCTCCCCCACTGACGATATGCAGCGCGCCACCGTTTATCTGCCACGCGCGACGGTGCGCGGACTGAAGCAGGCTGCACTGGACCGGGACACGAGCATGAGCAAAATCCTCACCGACCTGGCCGATCGGTGGTTAGCCCAGAACGCAAAGACGTAAGAACGTAAATGCGTCATTACGTCCTTACGTTAACAACTTCATGCCCCCAGCCGGGATCGTCCTGGCGGGCGATTGCGTGCCCGCCAGTTAGCGTCTGTTTCTATGCGAGTGGGTGTGTACATCGATGGTTTCAACCTGTACTACGGCGGCAAGTTCATCTGCGGATCTGGCACGGCCGGCTGGCGATGGCTTGACCTGCGCGCCTTGGCGACGCGGCTGATGGCCAACCAATCGGCTTGGAGCGGTGCGACCGTTGAACGCATCGTGTACTGCACTGCGCGTATCTCAGGAGCTGACAACCGCGTCGGCAGTCGAGAACAGGACGCCTACCTCGCCGCTTTGACCCGCGCCGCTGTCGTGGATCACATCGAAGAGGGCAACTACGTCAACCGCGTCACCTCCGCGCCCCTGGCCACCAAAGACCGACGCGGGCGTCCGGTTCTCACCACCCCAGCTTGGCCGGTAACCATTAAAGATGGTGCCGGGCAGAATGCCCCCGACGCGCGGTTCTTCGTTTCTGTTGCCCGGCGCGAGGAGAAGGGCTCCGATGTAAATGTGGCCGCCCACCTGCTGCTGGACATCCTCGAAAACCGCATCGACGCCGCGCTGGTGATCAGCAACGACAGCGACCTGAAATTTCCTGTCCAGGCCGCACGTGACCGCGTCCCGGTCGGCACCATCAACCCGACCAAAAACCAGACCGCAGGAAAGCTGCGGGGGCGACCGTCGGACGGGGTAGGCAACCACTGGTGGTACCAGCTGGTCGCCGCAGATTTCCAGTCCTGCCAACTCCCGGACCCCGCTGGCGGGGTGTCTAAGCCGCCGCCCTGGTGACCTGCCCGACAGGGGAGGGGAATTGCGTGGACGCAACGCGCGTTGCATAATTGCGGAATACCACCCGTCCCCGGCAGGGGACGGGTTTTTTCTTGCCCAACGTAAGGACGTAATGACGTATATGCGTCGTTACGTCCTTACGTCATGATTGCGTATTGAAGCGCTTTTCCCAGGCTGGGTAGCTGCCGAGGCTACGAAGAAGGGGAGCGGTGAGTGCTGCCACGACCTGGTCGGGGTTTTCGTCGAGGTCGGCTAGTGAGGCTTCGGTTGCTCTCTCGTAGATGTTTTCTGTGTAGACGGGTCCTTTGTCGCCGAAGTTCTGGTCGGCGATGATCCATGACGTCGAGTCGCGTAGGCCATTCATGGAGAGGGCGAACCGCCAACTTCCGGTGTAGCCCCAGCGGTGCGACACTGCAGCGGCCAGGCGGGCAAGCAAGCTGACGTGCCCGATGATCAGTCTTTCGAAGACCAGCGTGAGGTCGGGTGGGGGAGGGGACACGTTGCTGAATGAGCGGGTGGTCACGGCGCGCTCCGATGCCAACACGAGTCGGCCGGACTCATAGAGCACGATCTCGGCGGCGGAGTCCTTGCCGGCGAAGCGTTGCCCGTCGTACATGCCGGTGGTCAACGCGAGGCCAGACGAGCATGTCTTCTCGCGCGCCGACCGGGTCGGCCAGCACGACGAGCAGAGGAGCAGCGTCACCAACGAGTTCGGTACGGATCGAGCGGGCTTCAGCTCGTAGATCGCGGCGGTCCGCCAGGCGCCGGTCTAGGAGGCGTACGACCTCGGGGTTGGGCACCCCCATCGGGGCCAGGCAACCCCTCACCGTCGTCGGCCGTCTCGTCCGTGCTCGTCGTGATTGCCACCCGGTGTGGTCCTCCTCGTGCAAGCGGTCCATACCAAGACTCATATGCAGCGCAACTCGGTAATTCCCCAACACCCTAATGTGATTTAGATCACGCATTTGACCTGGGGAAACGTGCCTGCGGCCTGCATAAGAGCTTACAGAAACAACCGATTCGCGAACCCCTTTAGGAGGTGTCATGATCACCCTGATCGCGCTCACGGTGACGATGTTCTTCATCGCGGCCACCGCCGTCACCATCGCGCTGCGCTGGCCAGCCACCATCACCTGGGTCCACGTCACCGTGGCCGTGGTCGCTCCCATCGCCGCCGAAACGATCAACCTGTTCGTCCGCTGAACTGGCCAAACAGACGGCATAATTGCGCAATACCACCCGTCCCCGGCAGGGGCGGGTTTTTCTTTGCCTTCATGGGCCGCCCCCAGCTCACCGCGGCCTGTGGCGTCGTGACGTAATCACGTACTTACGTTATTACGTCACGACGCACCACTTCATCCAACCTGGGATGCAACGACAGATCAGAAGGTTAGGGGTCGGGCCGTGTCCCGATAACGAAGGTTTTCGGGACGCCGAAGAGCCACCGTCCCGCCTTAGCCTTGGACCATCCTCAGACTGTCAATCGGACGGTTCCTGGTCGCGTGATCTTTCGTGGCACGCCCCATGCTGCCTCTAGAGCCGTACGCGACCTCTCTCAACGCGTCCCTCAAGTCAAGAATG
Organism: Mycobacteroides sp. H001; assembly: GCF_001440005.1. NCBI lineage: Bacteria > Bacillati > Actinomycetota > Actinomycetes > Mycobacteriales > Mycobacteriaceae > Mycobacteroides > Mycobacteroides sp. H001. The sequence continues at coordinate 8,872 of NZ_LJYH01000037.1, read as the reverse complement.
GTCCTGAACAAAGGGCCGCAACCGTGGTCACAAGACACCCGATGAATAAAGGTGAGCTGTCTCGGTCGAGAACACGCTTAGCGGCCCCGTCGGCCCCACAGGATCAGCAGTGTCACCGTCGCGATCACCGCGATCGTCACTAGCAGGATCGTGGAGCCGATGATCACCGCGTGGTGGCTGTACTGCGGTAGCGGGGTCGATGCCACGGCCAGCGAGCCACCGAGTGCGGTGCTCACATCCGCCGGTCCCTGCACCGGCGCGCGGTGCGGCGCATGGTCATCCGCCGCCGAGTTGGACGGCTTTGACGATGAGCAGGATCGCGCCGACGACCAGGTAGCCGCGTAGGGCGAGCATGCCGAGTTTGGTTCCGGCCGACCAGGTGACGGGTTCCAGCAAGGCCAGGGGCGGCATGCGCCACGACATCTTCTCAGGCCCGTCGATCACGGTCACTGGGGCCGGGGCCCTGGGGTTTCGGCGTTGCAACCACTTCAGCACCCCGACCGCGAGGATGGCCAGGATGACGATGCCTGCGGCGAGGTACGCGGTGACGGTCACGACGTCCAAGTCGGGAAATAGGGTGGTGGCCATCAGGATCCCCGACAGCAACAGCAGCACCGCGACGATGAACACCGCGACGACGTTGAGCCAGCGCCGGTTCACCCACGGGCCCAACACCTCCCGGTCGTTGCACAACAACAGCAGGAACACACTCGCACTCGGCAGCAGCAGACCCGCCAGTGCCTGCACCGCAGTGGTGATCAGACCCAACGGCGCACCCGGGATCAGCACGATCCCAGCGGCGGCGGCGACCATCGCGATGTAGGAGACGTAGAACGGTTTGGCGTCGGCAAACCCGCGGTGCAGGGAGTGTTTCAGGCCGAACACGTCGCCGAAGGCGTAGCTGGTGGCCAAGGTCACCGCTGCCGCACCCACGATGGAGGCATCCAGCAGCACGATCGCGAAGACCGGACCCAGCACACTGCTATGCGCCGACAGCAGACGGGCGATGTCTCCGGCGTCGCCGAAGTTGCCCTCACTGCCGGTGGAGCGGGCCGCCCAGTCCGCGGTCATCACCAACGCAGCCGCACCGATGACCACCACGAACGCGCCTATGGTGGTGTCGGCGCGCTCGTAACTGATGAAGCGCGGGGTGATGCGCTTGTCGACGATGTTGGACTGCTGAAAGAACAGCTGCCACGGCGCAACGGTGGTGCCCACGATCGCAATGATCAGCAGCACCGCATCCGAGCTGAGCCCACCCTTGATGCCCGGCACGACGAAGGCCTGTGCGGCCGCCCCCCACTGGGGGTGCGACAGCAGCAGCATCGGGATCTGCAGCAGGGTGATCGCGATGAACACGAACATGGCGCGTTCCCAGCGACGGAAACTGCCCGAGGCCATGATCGCCACCAACGCCACCGCGGCCGTCGGGACGACGATGTACTTCGAGACACCGAAATAGGCGGCGGCCAACGAGACGCCGATGAACTCGGTGACGATGGTCAGGAAGTTCAGCAGGAACAGATCCCCCACGGAGAACCAGCCCCACCCGCGGCCGAAGCGTTCGTTGATCAGCCGGGCATGGCCCACCCCGGTGACCGCTCCGAGGCGGACCACCATCTCCTGGTTGACGATCAGCACCGGGATCAGCAACAGCAGCACCCAGAGAAGGCTGTAGCCGTAGTTTTGGCCGGCCTGGGCGTAGGTGGCGACACCGCCGGCGTCGTTGTCGCCGACCATCACGATGATCCCGGGCCCGAGGATCGCCAACAGTGTCAGCAGCCGGGTCTTGAGCGTGCGGCCCTGATCGCTGTCGCCGACGCTGACCCGGCCGAACGCGCCTTCGATGTCACCGAGATGGGCGCTGTCCAACACCGCCGACGCCTGAGGCGCTGCAGGGGCTGGAGTCGGCTCGGGTCCCGGCGCGCTGGTGGACGCGGCCTGTGGGGTGACATCAGCAGCGGGAGCCTGATCCGGTGCCGTGGGGTCGGTGGTGCCTACCGGCGGGTGGGAGTCAGCCATGACCGGCCCCGTCCTGGGCACCGACGACGTCGCGGATCGGGCGCGGCGCGGGTTCGCGGCGCCGCCAGTCCTCGGGGATGGTGGCCTCCAGGACGTCATCGAAGGTCACCACACCGACCACCCGGTCGCCCTCGTCGACGACGGGGATGGCGACCAGGTTGTAGTCGGCCATCAGCAGGGCGACGTCGGTCAGGTCGGCTTCCGGGGTGACTCGGATCGGGTCGACGTCGAGCAGCTCGGTGATCGGGGTGTGGGGGTCGGATTGCAGCAGCCGGATCACCGAGACCACCCCGACCAGTTCGCCGGCCTCGTTGACCCCGTGCATCTTGAGCAACGCCTCGGGTTGCATCGCCCGGGCGGCAGCGATGATCGAAAGAGCTTGCGCGGCAGTGGCATCCGTCGAACACGACGCCACGTCGACGCTCATCAACCCGCCCGCGGTCGAGGGGTTGAACCCCATCAGCGTGATGACCTTGGTGCGCTGCCCCGCCGGCAGCAGCTCCAGCACCCGGCGACGGCGGGACTGGCGCAGATCGGCGATCGCGTCCGCCGCGTCGTCGGCCCGCATCCGGGCCAATACCCCGGCGACCTCGGTATCAGTCATGTCGCCCAGGATCTTGGTGGCCTTGTCGGGGTCGAGTTCCTCGAAGACGTCGGCCTCCAACTCCGGGTCGGAGTGGAGGCGGTCGAGGATTTCTCCACCCTCGTCTTTGTCGGCGTCCTCCAGCAGGTCCGCGATCTGGGCCGGCTTCAGCTTCGACATCCGCCCGCCCGCGCGCTCCAACACGCTCGCCGTGTGCCCGATGAGCGGTTCGAAGGACTTCCAGTCCCGGCTGGCATGCCCCCCACCGGATTTGATCAACCCGAACAGCCGCGCCGGCCGGCGGGTATCCAGCCGTGCCAGCACCCAGCCCGCCCCGGTGTCCTCGAGCTCGATGTCGTAGGCATGCACCAACTCCGCGGCCGCGACGTCGATGAGCCGGTGATCGAGGACGTCGGTGCGCAACAGAACCTCGCCGTCACGGCGTTCGAACTCGCGCAGATCCACCTTGTTCTTCGACAGATCGACGTGTTCCTGGGTCAGGTCGGTGATCTGCCCGGACGACACGTACACCCGACGGCCGCCGATCCCTACCACCAGGCCGGTGACCGGCGGATACCCCTCGGCACCGCGCAGGCTGACGATGACGTCCTCGACCCGGCCCACCGCGTCACCGGCCTTCGCGACGACCGGACGACCCAGGAGATCGGACAGATGGATCACCGGCCGTGACGCCGTGGGCGCTCCACCATCAGGCGGGACTTCATGCATAGTGACTCTTCCTTCTCGATGAGACGATCGCGGCCGTGCCCGAATGTCGCGGTTCCATATGCGCACGACCACGTGAACACTGGGCGACACCGATCTCGACCACCGTCGGTAGACACCCAAACCTGGGACATGTGGATGGATCGTCCACAGAGGTCGTTAGTCACCGGGCCCTCGATCACGACCCTTACGCCGGGCCGCGTACCGAGGGCTGTAGCCAGTGCGAGATCCCGTAGGGGTCGCGCATCTGGCTACCACGTAGACGGCAAGGAGAAGTGCTGGCCCGATCACGCTGGCCAGTAACCCCAACCCGGCGAGGTGCCCGATCAGCGCGATCAGGCCAATGACGATGTTCGCCAGCGCGGCGACCTCCATGATCAGCACGGCGATCACGACCCGGCGCCGCCGCCTCACGTCGTCAACGGTGGTCTGGCGCTGCTGATCGAGGTCAGTTTCATCGGCGACTTCCGCGCGAAGCAACTCAAGCAGGGCGACCGGGACGTCGGTCGCCACGCTGACATCCCCGACGTCGTCGCCGCGGCGCAGCATCAGCGCCGCCAACCGGACCCGCACGCTGGCGTGGCGATCGTCATCGGCCTCCGGCAGTGGGGCCGTTGATCGCTTGGGAGTCATTCCCAGGTCACCGAGGAACGCCGGGTTCGATCCGGCGGACGCCGCCCGCGGGGGAGTGCGCCGCGTGCGGGACCGTCGTTTCTTGGGCATGTCCTCAGTATGACCAGGTCGGACGGGTCGCAACATCGAGCCATTCCTGTCAATCTCCTGTCGCCACAGGTGCCTATCGGCGGGTACACCTGCTAGACGCGCGGCGGGCCGCCCACCACATCGTCCGGAGGTCCTGGGTTGGGAATTTGGACGGGTAGGGGTGTCGGCCATGTCGGCCATCACCTCGACCAACGCTTGCGGGACGCGGGTTGTGGTGGCGACCACCGCCGGGTCACCACCGTGCCGCAGCATCGCCCGGGCGGTGAGCATCCGGATGGTGGCGGTCAGCGTTCCGTCGGCCCGCTGGCCTGACACCCCTTGCGGCGCAGTTATTTTGGCGGGTTTATCGATCGCGTCGTGCGTCTGATCGTCGTGGGAGTCCATCGGTGGGCCTCCTCGCGCGGCGGCGGGCCGGGGCGGGCCGGGGTCGTGATGCACCCCAGCCCGAACCGGTCAGCCGACGTGCCCACCCAGTGACGCCGTGATCAGCGCGGGCGGGGTGTAGGACGCCAACAGGTACGCCCGCTCCTGCGGGGTCAAATTGCGCCGGACCCACACCCGTCGACACGCCCTGCGGCCCCAGGTGAACCATCCGTGTGCGGCACGGGACGCCATCGACACCACGGGTATGCGAAGACGAGACAGAACAACAACCATGACAAAACTCCTTGACGCAAAGAGAAATTGGGGTGTCGTGGCATCTTTGAGTGTCACGCGGACCTCAAGCAGGCAGCAGCGCCGTAGGGGTGCACCGTCGGAACAATGGTGCACTCGAACAATCAACGACGAGAAGGGCTTTAGGCCTCGATCGACTCAAGCTGGCCACGCAGCGGGAACAACTCCGAACCCGCAGACGGCGGTTTATCGCTGGTACTCAACGGTGTTCCTCACCTCCTCGCAGCCAGGACGCACGCGGGCGTCACATCGAAAGCACACGTGGGGAGGACGTGCGGCACAGTGACCACACCTACACCCCTCTCGTCAGAGCTTCGGCACTGCACGGCGTATCGGGCCACCAGAAAACACTCGGTGCTCGAAGCCACTTGGGCTCAACCCTTAATCCGGGAGGAGCTGTCCTGACCCGGGGCGTCTTTCGACGTTCGGGGTCAGTGGCCTTTATCCGCGCAGACGCCTCACCTAGCGAGGTGCTTGCACCGATCAGTGTGGACCTCCAGACCACAACCCGTCAAGACGAACCAGACGACGCGCGCGTTGACCCCTCGTCCCTCACACCATCGGCTCTGCCGACAAGTAGCGATAGGCGGTCGCCCGTCCAATACCGAAGGCCTTGGCCAGTTCTCGTACGGGTTCGCCAGTAGCAGCGAGTCGGCGGAGTTGTTCTTGCCGTTCTGGGCTAAGCCGTGGTGGCTTGGTAGCAGGCAGGCACCGGGTTCGGCGTGATGCGCGTGATGCAGCTCGGCGTTCACGGCCGAGCTCAAGCTCGAGTTCGGCGAGGGTCGCCATGATCGCCGCTACTGCGCGCCCGGTCGGTGTGGCTGTATCTACGCCTTCACGCAAGGCGCGCAACAGGATTCGTCGCTCTCCGAATTCGGCGATGGTGCGGGTGACTTCGGCGACCGAGCGGCCGAGTCGATCGATGGCGGTGACGACGACGGTGTCACCGGGCCGGGCGTAGGCGAGCAGAGCCGCCAGTCCCGGCCGGTCCGTCTTCGCCGACCCCGAGAGCTTGTCGGTGAACACCCGATCCGGCTCGACGCTGGCGGCGGCGAGCGCAGCGAGTTGGGCGTCGAGGTCTTGGCCTGTGGTGCTGACGCGGGCGTAGCCGAGGATCGTCGTCATGCCAATGACTGTCTCACCACCCTGGACAGCAAAGATGTGAGACACGCGGTGTGAGACAAGAAACGAGACAGCGCGACCTGGGATTACACGGTGGGGGAGTAGCTCTCTGAGGGGTGTCTCTTTTCTTTAGATGCGAGACAGACTAGAGGCTTTTTGAGTAGTCAGAGGTCAGCAGAGGTCGAGTTGAAGGGTGCCACCGCCGCGTAAGCCGTACCGGCCGCGCCCTCGACCGGCGATCGACCAACATGCTGCGGTCGTCGATGGGTGGCTGATCGCCGATCAGCATGCTCCCCGCAAGCAGCGTCACACCGCACGCCGGATCTGGCAGCGCCTGGTCACCGAACACGGTGCGACATGCTCCGAAGTAACCGTGTCACGATACGTCGCCAAACGACGAATCGAGCTGGGCCTGAACAGGATCGAGGTCGCGGTTCCACAGAATCATCTGCCCGGTGCGGAAGCGGAAGTGGATTTCGGAGAGTTCTGGACCCACATCGGCGGCGTGCTGGTCAAATGCTGGATGTTCGTGATGCGGCTGTCCTGCTCGGGCCGGGCCTTCCACGTCGCGTTCACCACCCAGGGGCAGGAGGCGTTCCTGCAGGGACATGTGTTGGCATTCAACCACTTCGGCGGTGACCTTCGGGACACAGGATCTGAGCCGCCCGCAATCTCTAGATGTGATACGGCGGTGCTGTTATCCGTTGTCTCGGAGCCGCTCACGCCATTCGGTACGACTCCATCGGCAAGCCGGCTTCATCTGCAGTCCGATCGCGCATCGCGTACCGAAGATTCGTGTACTTCGCTGAGCCATGTCCGGCGTTGACGGTTTAGGGTCCGGAACAACAAGAGGCCCAGATTAGCTGGCCGAGGGTGGCGGGGCGGTCTGGGGGGATGCTCGCAGGACGGCATGCACCACCGGCCAGGTGGGGGATAAATCTGCGAGCACCAGGTCGGCGCGCATACCCTCGCGCAGCGCACCACGATCGTTAAGGCCTACGCAGACAGCTGGGCCGAGTGTCACCAGCGTGACGGCCTGAGGGAGGGAGAGCAGGCCTTGGCGGGCAAGGTGAACGGCCGCCGCGAGCATGGAGGTGGGCAGATAGTCACTAGCGAGTGCGTGGACAAGTCCGGCGGCTACAAGTTCAGCGGCGGATACGTTGCCGGTGTGTGAGCCACCCTGGACGACGTTAGCAGCTCCCGCCACGACAAATAGGTCGCGGTCACGCGCTGCCTTGGCCGCCTGCATTGTGGTGGGAAACTCTGCGACCAGGCCGCCGCGATCAGCCAGCTCAGCGATATCATTGCCGGTGGCGAGATCGTGACCAAAGAGTCGGATTTGCCCTGCGCGGGCCAGCGTGCTGAGCCAAACCAGCGTCTCGTCGCGCACATCGGCGTACCTCTCGCGCTCGGCCCGCCAGCGGGTGACGTGGCTTGCCGCCTGGGTCTCGCTCATTCCCTCCTGGATCATTAGCCAACGACACATCGTGGCTGGGTCGGCGAACTGACCCAGCCCGGGGGTGTGGTCTTCATGCGACACCACAGGCGCCACGGCGGGCCGTCGCGCCTTATAAGCAACTAACTGCTCCTCGAGAAGGGCGCGTCCCTGCTCACACCGAACGTCAAGCCGGTGCAGCACGCGGTGATCGACGTGGTAGTCGTCGTCACGCTCACACAACGCCGCCGACAGCTCTGACGCGTTCGGGGAGCCGATCGGCATACCGACAATCGAACGTCGCTGAAACGCCAGCCCGTGGAATACGGTCGTGACCCCGCTTGCTCGTAGCCGAGAACCCGTGGAGGCGAGGGCGAACGTAGCGTCGATCTCAGTTCCGGGTCGCGAACGCAGCTCCAGGCCAAGAGCGTCGCTATGGGCATCGACCAACCCCGGTAGCAAAGCTGCCCCACGGCCGTCGAGGTCGTACCTCAAACCGGGCGAGTGCGGGCCGACTTCTGCGATCTTGCCCTCACGAACAACCACATGCGCATCGTCCACGAGCCGTTCCGGCAGAACCGCAATGACGTGCCCAATAACGTAGTCGGGGAGAGGCTGGCCGGGAGTCCAGGCGGTCATGGCAGTACAGCTTTACGCGCTTGGGTTGCCCGAACGTGAAAGCGCTTCACCTGCTCACCAAAGATCGACAGAAGTTCAACATGCGTTCACCACGCCATCTCTCAGATAGGAAAATCCTCTATAACAATTGACTCGAATAATCGAAACCTACTGAGGAATTTTACATTGCTGGAGCTGGCTGAGGTGAGCAAGACCTACCCCCGCGGCGTGCAGGCGCTGTCCCCCACCTCGCTGGAGATCCAACCCGGCGAGGTCACCGTTTTACTCGGACCGTCGGGAGCCGGGAAGTCCACGCTATTGCGCTGCATGAACATGCTGGTGAGACCGACGACGGGCACGGTGAGAGCCGACGGACTGCCGGCGCTGGACTCACGTCGGGCACTGCGCGAGCATCGCCGGCAGACGGGCATGGTCTTTCAACAGCACCAGCTGATCCTGCGCTATACCGCGCTGCGTAATGTCCTGCTGGGCAGGGTGGGCTACCACCATCTACTTCGCGGGTTTCTACCGGCTCGTCGAGGCGACCTAGACATCGCACTGAAGGCCCTAGACCAAGTGGGATTGCTCGACAGGTCGTTGGAGCGAGCAGACCATCTCAGCGGCGGCGAGCAACAACGGGTCGGTATCGCCCGCGCGCTTGCTCAGCAGCCCCGCCTAATTCTGGCCGACGAGCCGGTCGCCAGCCTCGACCCTGGCACCGCCCAGCGGGTCATGACTCTGCTGCGGCGGGTGTGCACACAGAACGGCATCACCTTGGTAGCCAGCCTGCATCAGGTTGAGCTCGCGCTGCAGCACGCTGACAGGATCGTCGGCCTCGCCCACGGCGAGATTGTGTATGACGGCCCACCTGCCGACGTCGCCGAGCCGGTACTACGGCTGATCTACGAGGGCGGCCCGGACAAGTCGACGTCGGCAAGCGCCAACCCCAGTCAACACCCCGGACGTCC
>NZ_LJYH01000036.1:0-943 GCF_001440005.1 Mycobacteroides sp. H001 | reverse complement strand
CCCGATAGCACCCGCCCATGTCGAATCGCCGATTCGAGGTCGGCCAGCACACTGCACTGTCCGGGTACAGTCACCCCCATGACGATTCCGACCCGAGCGGCGAAGCCTCGGCGTGGCAGCCGTCGCCCCGGGTGGGCGTTGCTGACCGCGTTGCTGGTGCTGGCGATCGGTTCCGGGATCGCCCTGGTTTTCACCGATAAGGCCATCTATCTACGCGTCGGCTTGTTGCTGGCGTTATGGGCCGCGGTCATCGCGTCATTCGCCGCGCTGACCTACCGCCGGCAGAGCGATACCGACCAGGCGAAGGTGCGCGACCAGAAGCTGGTTTACGACCTGCAGTTGGAGCGGGAGATTTCGGCGCGCCGCGAGTACGAGCTGACGGTCGAGAGCAGATTGCGCCAACAGCTGGCTGGGGAGATCGAGGCGCAGGCCGCCGATGAGATCGCGACTCTGCGTGCCGAGCTTGCCGCGTTGCGCACCAATCTGGAGATTCTCTTCAACACCGAGCTCAGTGAGCGTCCGGCGATCGAGCATGACCCGATTCGCGCGTTGGGGCCCTGGCCGGGAGCCGAGCCCGAGCCCGCACCGAACGTGGGCGCACCTGCTGCCGCATTCACCCACTCCGTCCGCGAGCCCCAACCCGCGCCGGCCGCCGAGTACCAGGACGTGACCGCGGTCGAGGAGGACAACCGGACATCGGAGTACCCGATCATCGATGTCGCCGAAGATCCCCATCATGTCGATGAGGCGGAGGCGCCTCCCACGCCGCCGTATCCGGCGCCTCCGTACTACGGTGCCGCGCAACCTCACGAGCCGGAGCCGTACCAACAGCCGGTCTCATCCGGTACACATTGGCGCCCGCAGCCGGAGCCGCATGTGGCCCAGTCCCCGGTGCCGCAGCCGGAGCCCGCGGTTCCGGCGGCACCGGGGACTGGGCCACATG
>NZ_LJYH01000035.1:0-251981 GCF_001440005.1 Mycobacteroides sp. H001 | reverse complement strand
ATCGAACAAGGCTCCATCACCGAACTCAGCTCTCTCGCAGGCCGCTTCTCAGAATTCTGGCGCCAACAAGAATCCACCACCGGATGGCGCATCACCACAAACGCCAACTAGCTAGCTAGCTGCCCGCCATCGCGTCGCGGAGGCTCTTGGGCCGCATGTCGGTCCAGTGGACCTCGATGTACTCGACGCAATCGGCACGCGAGGCCTCGCCAAAGGCCACGCGCCACTGCGCCGGCACCTCAATGGCCGTCGGCCACAGACTGTGCTGCTCCTCGTCGTTGACCAGTACGTAAAAGACGCCGCTCTCGTCATCAAATGGGTTGGTACTCACTTGTTTTCCTTTCGCGACGAGCCGATTCGGTACTGCTGTGCCCGCCGAGCACTCGATCGGACAACAATCCGAGACAGCTGAGATTGGGGAACCCCGGGCCCTGGGTCAGACCCGAGAGTGTCGGAAGGATGAGCTTAGGAGTCAGACCATTGACGGACAGGTCGTGGCCAAGGGATTCCTGCAAGACGTTACCGTCCACGGGGGCCCCCAGTTTGAGCTCCATGAGGTCAAGAGCGCTCTGGTCGAACAGCGGTAGGAACCACAATGCGTCGGCACCCGCCCCGTCGATCACCAGATCGAAGCCATGGACGGTTTCGGAGGGTTCGCCGGCACGGTCGCTGCGCAGCGTCAATCTGATCCGGTCTTCCAGGGCGACGGCATGGGCCACGCGGCCACGCAGATGGCGGATACGGTCGTCGGCCAACAGTGATTCCTGGACACGGGCCGAGAACACGCCGCGATCGGTGCGGTTCAACGCGTCGCGCCGTTCCTCCATGGTGTGGTGCAACCACCCGGTCGGATCGCTGAACAGCGCGTTCTCGAAGTACCCTTCACCACGGGTAAACAGTGTGACGCCGGGAGAGATCACGGTGATCGTCGAAACCCGGTGTCCGAAAAGCTCATTGAGCACTGAGGCGGCTGTCTCACCTCCGCCGATCACGGCGACACGTTCTGCGGTGAGGCGTGTTGATCCGGCACAGCGGCGCCAGAATTCGGCGATCGACAAGACATTCGGGTGCTCGGGTAGCACAGAACGCTCCGGCTGCCCGGGCCCCGTCACCATGACCGCGTCGGCGGCAATGGAACAGTCGTTGGTACCCACAACCCATCTGTCGTCATCGATAGACAGACTGGTTACCTCGCCCTGAACCACCTTCATATCGACCGTGTTGGCCACCCACGTCAGGTAGTCAGCCCAGCGCTTGTGCGTTGGCGCGGGCTTGTCGCGGTCAACCCACTCGGCGAACTGGCCGGTGGCGATGAGGTAGGACTGCCAGCTCAGACGCATCATCCGGGCGTCGATCTCGGCGTTACGCCCCGGCACCACGGCGGATCGATACGGGAAACCCACATCTTTCTCGGGGCTGGTACCCAGCCGGTGCTGTCCATCCGTCCAGCCACCGCACGCCTGCCAGTTGGCACCGACCTGCTGACGTTCGATCGCCACCACATCGGGTACGTCGACCCCGCATTCACGCAGCACCGCCGCCTTCGCGGCAACCGCCACCGCCTTGGCTCCCGCGCCTATCACTGCCAATGTGGACGTCACCATAGCTCCTTCGCCAGAATCCCCAGCTGTTCGTGCCAAATCGATTGCAGCTCGGTAATCTCCGAGCGCTCGAGCACCTCCGGGACCGCCTGCCACAGCGTTCCGATGGACGGCCCCTCGGTGGTCCCCATGATCAGCACCGCAATGCTGAGCTCGTGACGCACCGCCGATTCCGGCTCGGGCACAGGCGAACCCGATACCGAAAGCAAGCCATCGCGGCGTAGGAGGTCGCCCTCGAATCCACGATCGTGTCCGAGGTAGTTCAACAGGATCTGTGGATCGCGATACTGCCGCAGCACCGCGCTGGTGTCGGCACGCAGGTATCGCAGTAGCCCGTAGTCGATGGTCCGCCCTGGCATCGCGCTGTGCTGCCGGGCGACTCGCTCCACCAAACCGCGCGGTCCGATCCCCAGCGGATCGGTGCCACCCACGCGTAGCGGATACGCCGTACCGAGCAGACCCACGGTCTCAGCAGTCGCGTCCCCGCGTCCGGAGACCTGCACCGCCAGCAGCGTCTCGACCGCGGCCTGTCCGCGGCGGCGACGCCACTGGGCCACGGTGCGTGTCACTGCCGCCACCAGCAGTTGCTCCATCGGAATCCCCGAGTTCAGCAGGACCGCACTGACATCGGCCGGCGCGGACTCGACGGTGACCGCCACATCGGCCTCCCTGTCGAGTTCGGGCTCTATTCGACGCGAACCAATTGGGGGATCCTCACCGTCCAGCTGGGCGATCCAGAACGGCAGGCTGCCCACATCCCGAGCCTCGGCGACCAACGCATTGGCCCAACGGCGGTAGCCACCACCGGTCTGAGAGTTGGGCGGCACAGCACCCGCCACCAGCGACTGCCATCGAGATTCCAGCTCCTGCATGATGACTCGCCAGGAGGTGGGGTCAGCGGCGAGCTGATGCACCACGAGGATGAGGACTCCGGGCTCGCCTTCAGGGTGCAGCCATACCGCCGAGAGCATCCAGCCCTGTTCAGGATCGAGTCGGTCCACCGCACGGCCGATCTCGGCGCCGGCCGCATCGGACGGATCCTCCGTAAGAATCTCGACCAACCGGAGAGACTGCCGCGTGCGCGGAACCAGCTCCAGGCGCTCGCGGTCAAGCCGGCTGCGCAGCACCTCGTGCTCCCCGACCACCGCATTGAGAAGTTCCTCGAGCGTGGATCGGGTAATGCCCTCGGGCAGCCAGAAGACGTGGGTTTCGGCCAGCCGACGCGGGTTTCCATGCTCATAGAGGCGACGACCGCTGGGAAGCAACGGGATTGGCTCGCCCTCGCGATCCTCGTCATCCGCGACGAGCCCGCTACGACGCTGGTCGACCAACTTGGCCAAGCCTGCGACAGTGCCCCGCTCCAAGATCTCGCGGATGTCCACCCCGACTCCACACTCGGTCAGGATCGCCGCCGATAGCTTGCTCGCCAGCAGCGAATGGCCCCCTAGATCGACGAACGAGTCGTCCGCACCCACAGTCGCAACCCCGAGCAAGCGCGCATAAAGAGCCGCCACCTGTCGCTGAGTCGCGGTTTCCGGCTCCCGGCGTCTGGTCACGGACCCGACCTCCGGTGCCGGCAGTGCGTCCCGATTGATCTTGCCGTGCCGGGTGATGGGCATCTCGTCGAGCACGACATACGCCGCGGGAATCATGAAGTCGGGCAGGGCAGCCGAAATCCTGGCACGGATTCGATCGAGATCGACTACGTGTCCACCGACCGGAGTCAGGTACGCAACAAGACGCTTGCCGACGTGCGGCAGCTCATCGACCACCACGAGCGCCTGGCCGACGCTCGGGTCTACCTCGATGGCCGAGGCGATTTCACCGAGCTCGATACGGAAGCCTCGGATCTTCACCTGCTCGTCGGCGCGACCGACAAACTCGATGTCTCCGTTCGCGCTACGCCGCGCAAGATCACCGGACCGGTACATCCGCTGCCCGGGAACGAAGGGATCGGCGATGAAGCGCTGCGCGGTAAGACCGGCGGCCCGATGATAGCCGCGCGCCACATGCGTTCCGCCGATGTAGATCTCGCCGATGACCCCCACCGGCACCGGTCGCAGCGTCTGGTCCAGGATGTGAATCTGCGTGTTGATCTTGGGGGTACCGATCGGAACGGTCCGCGTCCCCTGAATTCCGCGCACCTTGTACCGTGAGGCGTTGATGACGGTCTCGGTGGGACCATAGAAATTATGAAGCGACGCATCGAAAGTGGCGTGAAACTTGTCCGCGACCGGACCGGGCAACGCCTCACCACCCACCGGCACCCGGCGTAGCGATTTCCATTGCGTGACTCCGGGTAGAGACAGCACCAGCCCCAGCAACGAGGGCACCATGTGCATCGAGGTAACGCCCTCGCTGTTCAACAGTTCCGTCAAATACGCGACGTCACCGAGTGCGCCCGGACGCGGGATGACCAGCCGGCCACCGCAGCTGAGGATGCCGAAAATCTCGCCCACTGATACGTCGAAGCTCGGCGAAGCCACCTGCAGTACCCGATCGGATCCGCTGACCCGATACTCAGCACGGAACCAGTTGAAGTACTCGGTCAGCGGACGATGCGTGACCGTCACACCCTTGGGCAGGCCCGTCGAACCCGATGTGTAGATGAGATAGGCGGCGTTGTCGGCGGTCAGCGGCCGCACCCGGTCCGCATCGACCGGCTCACGGGGGTCGAACTGCCCAACACCGGTTACCGGCTCCCGGATGACCAACTTCGGCTGCGCATCGCTGAGGATGTGCGCAATGCGATCGGCGGGGTAATTCGGATCAACGGGGACATAGACGGCACCGGCCTTGGCGATGGCGAGCGCGGTAATGATCAAATCCGGCGACTTGTCCAGCAGCACCGCGACATGATCTTCGGTACCGATCCCCTGCCCAATGATCCAGTGCGCCAGCTGGTTCGCCAGTTCGTTGGTTTCCCGATACGAGTAGTGCCGCCCCTCGTAGACGAGCGCGGTGGCATCCGGTTGTGCGGCCGCGCGGGCGGCCACCAGCTCGCCGAGCGTCGTCGGCTCCGCCTCAAATAGTTCTCCGGACGACACCTCCCGCAGCCACTGGGCTTCGCGACCGTCCATGAGATCCAGACTGGCCAGCGGGCGGTTCGGATCGGCGAGCGCGGAGTCGAGCAGATTGGCGAAGTGACGGAGCATCTGCGTGGTCAAACGCTCATCCAACACGTCCACCAGGTACTCGGCCACCACGTCGGCGCCATCGAGCCCGGTTTCGATCCGCAGGCCAAGCGGCACGTATGCCACCTGTCCTTCCAATGATGTTCTTTCACAGTGGATTCCAGGTGGGCAGAACCGGGCGGCGGAATCGGCACCCATCGCGAAGCCCACGCGCGCAACCACGCGGTCCAGACTCACCCGTTGGTGGGCAAACCCGTTCAGAGTGGTCCGATGTGCATTCGCCAGCAGATCCCGGAAGCTCTCACCGCTGTGCGGACGCATGCGGAGCGCGACGGTGTGCCCGAAGTGCCCGATGCTGCCCTGTGCGTGAGCTTCCCGTGTGGGAACCGGCGCGGCCACCAGGAAGTCTTCGGCATGTGTATACCGATGCAGCAGCGCTGAATACGCGGCCAACAACACCACATACGGTGTGGTGCCTGACTCTTGCGCAAGTTGCTCGACGCGGCCCATGACCGAGGACGAAAGACGCGCCGCGCAACGTGCGGCCTTCCAGTCGCTCGCAGCCACCGAGCCATTGACGCCCGGAAGCTCCAGCGGCTCAGGAGGATTGGCCATCTCGTCACGCCAGTACTCGAGATCCGCCTGATCGGCCCCATCGTGCGGAGGCCGTACCGGTAGCGGTTCCGCAATCACGCCGTGTACGTACGCGGTAGTCAGATCGGCAAGGAATACCGACCAGGAGTCGTCGTCCCATGCGATGAGGTGGGCGACGACGAGCATCACATGTTCCGCGGCGCCGGTGCGGATGACCGTGACACGCAGCGGCGAGTCCACGGTGAGATCGATCGGAGTCGCGAATTCACGCTGCGCCAGCACGCCCAGCCGGAGCTCTTGCGAGGTGCCCGCCAGGTCGCTGACATCGTGCTCGACCCATCGGACCGGTAGGTCTTCGTGCAGCACGGCCACCGGTTCGCCGTCGGGGCCGGCGCGAAACGTCGTGCGCAAGGTCTCGTGGCGGGCCACCACCGCGGTGACAGCGGCCCGCAATCTCTCGATATCCACCTCACCGCTGAGCCGGTACGAACGGCACAGGTTCATCAGCGCGGGCGTCACCCCGTGGGCGAACCATATGCGGTGCTGCCCTGCGGACAGCCGTGGCGCGGCATCGGGATCGAGGCCTGCCGACGCCCTTCGGCTGGTGACGTCCACCTCGACGCCACCATCGCTCACGGTGCGCAACTCGATCTCACCTCACGTTTTCGCTCTTAGTACAGGCTGCCCTAACTACGAGGAGGCTACCCTATCTAGACTGCGAGGGGTCACCCACGAGGAGCTGCGATGACTCAGGCCACATCGACCCCCATCCCTTCGGCTGAAGCGGCCGCGGCGGAAGGCTTTGTACCCTTTCCCGCGGCGCGTGCCGACGCATATCGCGCGGCCGGGTACTGGACCGGAAGGACCGTCGAGTCGCTGCTGCGCACGACCGCCGCCAGACGTGCCGATCATCCCGCGGTTATCGACGAGCACCACGCGATGACCTATCGCGAGCTCGACGTGGCCGCCGACCGCGCGGCGCATGCCTTCACCCGACTGGGCATCGTCCCCGGCGACCGTGTACTGCTGCAGCTTCCCAACCGGGCATCATTTGCGGTCGCATTCTTCGGTTTGATGCGTGCTGGCGCGATACCGATCATGTGCCTGCCGGGACACCGCGCCGCCGAGCTGTCTCATTTCATCGAGGTTGCCGATGCCGTCGCTCTGGTGATCACCGATTCCGCTGGCGGGTTCGACTACAGCGCACTGGCCGTCGAGCTATCCACAAAGCATGCCTGCCTGCGCCACATCGTGATCGATGGTGACGTACCTGCCGATGCCCCCGACCGCTTCACCGCCTGGTCCGGGTTGCTGGAAAGCGTTGAGGTTCAAGGTGACCTACCGACAGCGCAGACGGACCACCCGGCGTTGCTGCTGGTCTCGGGTGGCACCACCGCGGCACCCAAACTCATCCCCCGCACCCATGAGGACTACGTCTACAACGCGTCGCGGGCCGCACAGGTGTGCGGCCTCACCGAGGACGACGTCTACCTCGTGGCGCTGCCCGCCGGTCACAATTTCCCACTGGCATGTCCTGGTCTCATCGGCGCGATAAGCACAGGTGCCACTACGGTTTTCCTTTCGGATCCGAGCCCGGAGTCGGCATTTGAGACCATCACGCGCCACCGGGTGTCTGTGACGGCGCTGGTGCCATCGCTCGCCCAGCTCTGGGCACAGGCCACCGCCTGGGAGCCCGTGCTGCCGGAAACACTGCGGCTGCTTCAGGTGGGCGGTGCGAAGCTCGGCGCCGAGGACGCACGCACGGTTCGAGAATCACTCACCCCGGGATTGCAGCAGGTTTTCGGTATGGCGGAGGGCCTACTGTGCCTGACCCGTCCCGGAGACCCCTCGGACGTCCTCGACAACACCCAGGGTCGGCCCATGTGTGAGGCCGACGAGGTTCGCATCGTCGACGAGGACGGCGCCGAGGTGGCCCCGGGTGAGGCAGGTGAGCTGTTGGTCCGCGGTCCGTACACACTCAACGGGTACTACCGGGCTGAGGCCGACAACATGCGCTCCTTCACCGCCGACGGCTTCTACCGCAGCGGCGATCGGGTACGGGCGCGACCGGGTGGCTATCTGGAAGTCACTGGTCGCATCAAGGACGTCATCCTGCGCGGCGGGGAGTCCATCGCCGCATTGGACCTCGAATCGCACCTACAGACTCACCCGGCGGTCTACGCCGCCGCCGCAGTCGGATTACCGGATCAGTATCTCGGTGAGATTGTTTGTGCCGCAATTGTGTTCAAGGGAAAGCCGGTTGCGGCCGCCGAGCTGAATCAGCACCTACGGGACCGCGGTGCCGCCGCACACTCGCGAGTCGACAAACTGGTGGCGGTCCCCTCGCTGCCCCTCACCGCAGTGGGCAAGATCGACAAACGCGCCCTGCTCGCCTCGTTGACGGGCTAAGCCTCAGCCGATCGGGTGCGATCTCAGCCACTCAAGTACGCGTTGTGCGTGCGTGTTCGGCGGAAAGATCGGATAGAACACGTGCTCGATGGTTCCGTCCCGCACCACCAGCGTGATCCGCGTGTAGAGACGCGGATGCCCGGCCGCGGCGAATGTGGGCAACTTCAGGGCATCGCCCAAGGCGAAATCCCGGTCCGAGAGCATCTGGAACGGCAGATGTAATCGTTGGACAACCTCGGCCTGATAACCCACATCTTGACTCGACAGTCCCCAGACCTGTTCCACACCCGCTGCCCGAAGCTCGTCGAAATGGTCTCGAAAATCACAGGCCTCGGTGCTGCAACCCCGCGCACCCGGGATGGCATCCCAGCCTTCCGGGATGTCTGCGCCGGGGCGCCCCGTGAGTGGATAGAGGTACAGGACGGTGCGCCCCGTGGGCAGTTGGCTTAGCCGCACCAAACTTTCGTCACTTGCCGTGAAGGTCAGGTCCGGAACAGGTACACCGGGCAGATGGTCGGCCGCCCCATCATCTATCGGAACGGGTAGACCGGTAGGCAAAGCGGTGTAGTCATCCATCTGCATACCTCATCCTCGCGCGAACTTCTCGAGCCTGCCCCTAGGGGCCTGGCGAAGTCCAGCGCGACCGGCGGCAGACGATTACCCCTCGCGCTGAACCACGTAAGGCGCAATGCTTCCGAGCTTTTCGCAGGTCTCTTCGAACTCGCGGTCCGGCGTCGATGCCTCGATGATGCCCGCGCCCGCACGCAGCCAGGCCTGCCCGTCCTGCTCGTAGGCCGCGCGTAGCGTCAGCGCCGCATCCAGTCCGCCATCGGGAGACATCATCAGCACCGCGCCGGAGTAGAGGCCACGTGGATGGTCGTCGAGCCGAAGGATGGCATCGACGCCCTCCGCCTTGGGGATACCCGAGGCGGTGACGGCTGGGAAGAGCGCCTCGAGCGCATCCATCCGGGTCATCCCGGCACTGAGCTCCCCACTGACGGTCGATCCCAGATGCTGCACGCTCCCGCGCTCACGCACGGTCATGAAGTCTGTCACCTTCGTGCTGCCTGTTTCGGCCACCTCACCGAGCTCGGCGAGTGAGCTGCGCACGGAAATCGCGTGCTCCACAATCTCTTTGGCATTCGATTCCAGGTCGTCGCGCGCTACCCGATCTGCGTCCTCTCCCCGGCCGAATGCACGGGTTCCGGCAAGCGGCTGAGTGATCACAGTGCCGTCAGCCTCCACAGCGGCCACGAGTTCAGGGCTGTAGCCGAGGGCACGAATGCCGCCGAGCCGCAGCAGGAACGAACGCACCGGCGTGTTGTTGTGACGGCCCAGACGGTAAGTCGACGGGAAGTCCATAGCGAACGGCACTTCCACACGCCGCGACAGAATCACCTTGTGGTACAGGCCCGATCGGATCTCGGCAGTAGCGATGCCCACGCGGCCACGGTAGTCGGATGGATCCGGAATCAGGTCGATCGACGCCGGCGCGGGCGCGGGCGGGGCGCCCTGGTCGAGCACCCGCCGAATCTCGTCGACATAGCTCTCTTCACAGACCGACACTCCGTCACTGGTAATCACGACCTCCGCGCGCGGGGCGAAGACCCGAGCCATCGGCGTGCCGGGGGTCAACCGGTGCTGCAGGCCAAAGCGGTAGGTGCCGAACTCGAACGCAACCCACCCGAAGACGCGGTGCACGCCGTCGGAGATCTCATTCACGGCTTGTTCCAGAGCGGCGCCGGGATGCCCCGACCAACCGCGCTGCTCCACGGCCCCATCACGGATGATGCGCAGTCCGTCGCTGTCGAGTTCGACGGAGGCGCGGGCACCGATGGCGAGCACCCACTCGCCATCACGTTCGTAGATCAGATATTCGTCGCCGTTGCGCTCGGGGATTTCCTGCGCGAGAACGCCGGCGAGGTCGGCCGGCGCGAAACCGTCCGGCAACCCCTCCTGCACAGAAACCCAGGTCTGGGCGCCGATACCGGAATCTACGACCGTACTCATCTTCGACACCTGAGTAAGCCTAGCCTATGCTAAGTGGCCCTGGTACCCGCCCGTAACATGACCTCCGCCACGTTGCCAAGCCCAATCCAGTGTGCTTCGGCGCTTCTGTCAGCCGGCCGCAAGTGCTTGTCGCGCATAGGCTCTCACGTCAGCGTCGCCATCTTGCAACGCACCGGTCAGCGCGTCACGGACGGTGGGCTCCGTGGAGGCCCACTGACTCAGGCTCAACACCGCCGACTTCCGTACATCCAGATGTGGATCGTCCAGCGCGCGCGCCAGCGGCGGTACGGCCTGCCCCGGATCCGCTCCGGCCAACGCACGCACCGCACCCTGACGGATCTGCCAGGCCGGAGCCTTCAGCGCCTCCTGTACGGCATCGATGATCTGGTCGTCGACGCCCAGCGCACCAACAGCCGTCAACGCCGCGGCCCGCACCAAGGGGTCGCGGTCACGCACCAGCATCCGCACCGTCGCGCTACCGGCAGCCAACTTCGCAAGCCCGTTGGCCACGGCAATCCGCACCTCACGGTTCTCATCTTCGGCGGCGGTGGCGATGGACACCGCGTCGTCCACTGACACCAGGGCACGTACGGCCTCGATTCGGACCCGGTGATCTGAGTCGCGCACCGACGCGACGTAGGCGGTGGGGTCGCCGACCTTCCGGGCACTCGCCACGTACAGCGCGGTGCTACGCACCAACGGATCGGATGCGCTGACATGATCGCCAATCGCGGCGGGATCCTCGAGTACCTCGACGAGCTCGCGCACTCCGTCGGCGGCGGTGCGACGCACGGACGCATCGCTGTCCCCCAACGCATTCAACAGGGCCTCCTCGTAACCCGTGGGGATGTGCTCGGTGAGCGAGGCGATGGCGGTGCGGCGCACGCCCGGATCGTCGTCGACGAGGTACTGCAGCAGCTCCTCGACGGTGGGCGCCTCCAAGGACAGCACCGCGGCGATCCGCGGCGACGGCGGCTGCTCGGCCTCGGCGGCGATCACGTTCGAGAGCCGGGCGGCGGGCGCCTTTCCGCCCAGCAGTTCGGGCTGATGCACTGGGATCGGATCGGTCTCCCCCGACGGCAGGTCGTCGAGACCCGGAACCGGGACGAAATAGGGTGCGACGGGCCGTTTCACGAAGTCCATGGCGCCGTCAGAGGTCTTCCGCAGGTTGAGGTGATAGCGCCAGTTCTCGTCATCACGGTCCGGCAGGTCTGCCCTGTCGTGGTAGAGGCCCCAACGTGATTCGGTGCGAGTCAGCGACGAGCGCGCCGCCATCTCGGCGCAGTCCCTGATGAACGACACCTCGGCCGCCCGCATCAGCTCATGCGGGGTGCGCGCGCCGATCTGACCTACCTCGTCGGCCATTCGCTCAAATGTCTGCACCGCCAATGACAACTTGGCCGCCGTCTTCGGCGGGGCCACATAGTCGTTGACGAAGCGGCGAAGCTTGTACTCGACCTGAGGCTGCGGAGGCCCGTCCGGGTGGCGCAACGGACGGTAGATCAGCTCATGCGCCTCCTTGACCTGGTCGACGGGGAACTCCAGCGGTGCAGGCGTTTTCGACAGCGTCGAGGCCGCATGCTCACCGGCCAGATCTCCATACACAAAGGCGCCGATCATGTAGTTGTGCGGCACGCAGGCCAGGTCCCCGGCCGCATACAGGCCGGGCACCGTGGTGCGCGCATGCTCATCCACCCACACGCCCGACGCCGAATGACCACTACACAAACCGATCTCGGAGATATGCATCTCGATGTCATGGGTGCGGTAGTCATGTCCGCGGTTGGCGTGGAAGGTGCCGCGGGTCGGCCGCTCGGTGGTGTGCAGGATGCTCTCCAGCGCCGACAACGTTTCATCCGGCAGGTGAGTCACCTTGAGGTAGATGGGACCGCGTGCAGACTCGATTTCGTTCTTGACCTCGGACATCATCTGGCCGGACCAATAGTCGGAGTCGACGAAGCGCTCTCCCTGGGCATTCACCTGGTAGCCGCCGAATGGGTTGGCCACATACGCACAGGCCGGACCGTTGTAATCCTTGATGAGCGGATTGATCTGGAAGCACTCGATGCCCGACAGCTCGGCCCCGGCGTGGTACGCCATCGCGTACCCGTCCCCCGCGTTGGTCGGATTCTCATACGTGCCGTACAGGTAACCGGAGGCGGGCAGACCCAGGCGGCCACAGGGCCCCGTGGCCAGGATCACCGCTTTCGCGCCGACCGTGACGAACTCACCGGTGCGGGTGTTGAAACCCGCGGCGCCCACAGCTCTGCCTTCATCGGTGAGTACCCGCACCGGCATGACGCGGTTTTCGATGCGAATCTTCTCTCGCATCGACTTCTGCCGCAGCACGCGGTACAACGCCTTCTTGACGTCCTTACCCTCGGGCATCGGCAACACGTAGGAGCCCGATCGATGCACGCGCCGTACGGCGTACTCACCGTGCTCGTCCTTCTCGAACTTGACCCCGTAGCGCTCGAGGCGCTGCACCATCGCGAAACCGCGTGTCGCCGTTTGGTACACGGTGCGCTGGTTCACGATGCCGTCGTTGGCGCGGGTGATCTCCGCGACGTAGTCCTCGGGTTCGGCCTTGCCGGGGATGACGGCGTTGTTCACACCATCCATACCCATCGCCAGCGCACCGGAGTGCCGCACATGTGCCTTCTCGAGAAGAATCACCTGGGCGCCGTTCTCGGCCGCGGTCAGCGCCGCCATGGTTCCGGCGGTTCCACCGCCGATGACCAGGACGTCACAGTCCAGCCGGATGGAACTGTCAAGTTCAGGGATCTGCATCAGGCGACAAGCTCCGTATGGTTCAGTGCGGCCAGGATTTCGGCGCGCAGCGCGCTCCGATCGCTATCGGCCTCACGGGGATCGGGAATATCCAGCAGCGCACGCAGCGGCTGACCAGCGCGGCCCAGGACGGCGATTCGGTCGCCGAGTAGCAGCGCCTCGTCCACATCATGTGTCACAAACACCACCGTGGTGGGATGGCTGCGCCAGGTATCGATCAGCAGGCGCTGCATGCTGGCGCGAGTCTGGGCGTCGAGTGCTCCGAACGGCTCGTCCATCATGACCGCACGCGGAGCACCAGCCAGGCCGCGAGCCAACTGAACACGTTGGCGCATGCCACCCGAGAGGCTCTTGGGCAGGTAGTCCTCAAAGCCCGTCAGACCGACGTCATCGATCCAGTTCTGCGCCGCCTGGCGCCGCCCCGCACGCGGCACACCACCCAGCTTGAGGGCCAGCTCCACGTTCGATTGCACCGTGCGCCAGGGCAACAACGCGTTGTCCTGGAACACCATGGCACGGTGCCGGGAGGTGGTGACAACCTTCTCGCCGTCGGCGTGAATGGTGCCCGAGTCGGGTGCGAGCAGCCCGGCCAGCGCGCGCAGCACGGTGGACTTGCCACAACCCGACGGCCCGGTCAGGACAAGAATTTCCGCGGGGCGCACAGTCAGGCTCAGACGGTTCACGACGGTGCGGCCCCCGTATCCGAGGGTGACCCCGTCAAGGACGAGGGTGGAGGCACTCATGAGCGCGCCTCCTCGGCGCGGGGTAACCACCGCGTCACCCGGCGACCGATCAGCTCGACGGCCGCCGAGGTCAGGAATCCGAGAACGCCGATGGTGATGATCCCGACGAACACATCGGGATAGGCCAGCACCGTGTACGACTGCCACGTCCGGTACCCGACACCCAAACGACCCGAGATCATTTCGGCGGAGATCACGCATATCCACGCGACGCCGATGCCCACCGAGAGACCGCCAAAGACTCCCGGAAGGCTGCCGGGCAACACCACCCGGAGCAGCACATCCCAGCGGCTGCCGCCCAGGGTGCGGACCGAGTCCTCCCACAGCGTGGGCAGAGCACGCACCGCGTGCCGCGTGCTCACCATGATGGGGAAGTAGGCCGCGAGAAATGTGATGAACACGATCCCTGCCTCATCGCTGGGAAACAGCAGGATGGCCACCGGCACGATCGCGATCGCCGGAATCGGGCGAGCCAACTCGGTGAGCGGGCCGACGATGTTCGCGAACAGCGGAGAACGCCCCAGCCAGATTCCGGTGATGACGCCGAACACCGCCGCCAGGCCGAAACCGGTGAGAATCCGAATGGTGGACTGGCCAAGATCCAGCCAATACTGCTCGGTCCCAATATGTTTAGCGAGGGCCGAGACGACCTCGGTGACCGTGGGAAGAGTGTCGAATCGCAGTCCGAAACGGACCTTGTTGACCGTCAAGAGTTGCCAGAGCAGTACCGCCGCAGCCACGGACGTGGCCCGGATACCCCAGGCCAGGTAGCGAGAACCATGCCGACGGGTACTCGCGGCCTCGCCGATCCGGTCACCGGCGGGGGGCACCGCGATCGCTCGCGATCGCGCCTCCAAGATGGGCAGGCTGCTCATGATGCCGCCGCCAGAGCCTGTGCGTAATCCAAGGGTGTCGCGCCGGGATGGGTAGAGATATACCGGGTGGCACCCGCGTTCGTGGTGAACGGACGTAGCCCGGCCGAGTCGCGAACCCACCAGGCATGATCGGCGAACCACCGCGTACCCAACTCGGGATCGGAGACATAGGCGGCGCGAATCTTCTGGCCGGACGCGTTCGCCGCGTTCACGGCCTTCAACAGCTCCTGCGCCGTCGCATATACCTGCGTGGAATCCTTACCATCGAACCAGATTTCGGCGGCTTGGCCCGGATCTGCCCCGGCGTCCGGTTGCAGCACCAGCGGATTGGCCTTGGCCGCCAGTTCGGTTTCGTAGTTCTTGGCGCGCGTCGTGTAGGCCTGGCGCAGCGGTCCATCCTGCACGAACTGATCGATGTCCAGATCGGCGAAGTCACCGATCGATTTCAGATAGGGCACATCGCTTTTGAAGGCCTCGATGAGCGAGGGCTTGAGGGTGGTATCGAACGATGTACCACCGGGCCCGTTGTAGAGGTACACCACCTCCTGCGGCAGGCCGCTGCCCTCGGCCACGAGGCGCGCCGCCTCCAGAGACTTCTCGTGGATGAAATCGGTCGCATCAAGCTGAGCCTGCAGGAAGGCGTCTAGCACCTCCGGATGCTGCTTGGCGTAGTCACGGCGCACCACCACCCCATGGAAGGTGGGAACGTTCAGCTCGGCACCGTCATAGAGCAGCTTGGCCTTCTTCTGGAAGACCAGCAGCCCCGGCCACGCCACGAACTGTGACAACGCCTGCACCTGACCGGATTCCAGCGCAGAGGCGCCGACCTGCGGCTGCTGGTTCAACACCTCGACATCCTTGGCCGGGTCCAGACCCTCGTTGCGCAGCGCGCGCACCAACGTGCCGTGCCCCGCCGAGCCCACACTGGCGGACACCTTCTTCCCTTTCAGCTTGGGCAGCGTGGTGATCGGTGAATTCGGTTGCACTACAACCATGTTGAGTGCACCCTTGGCGTTGTAGCCGGTGATCGACACGAGTTCGGTGCGTGCCTTCTCGTTGGTCTGGGTCTTGGATCCGTTGATCAGCAGCGGGTAATCGCCCATCGAGCCGATGTCGATCTTCTCGGCGAGCATCTGCGCGGTGATCGGCGCTCCGGTGTCATAGTCCTGCCACTGCACCGTGTACTTGGTCCCGGTGCGCGATCCGGCCTCGGCGAGCCGCTTCTCGAGGTAGCCCTGGGCCCGCAGCAGCGTGCCCGCGGTCACGGTGTTGATGGTCTTTGATTGGTATCCGACGACGACTGTCACTTCATTGGCCGAGCCGGACCCGGAATCCAGCGAGCAGCCGGTGACGACGGTGAGAAGAAGTGCGGAGAGAAGGGCTGTTCTCTTCATGAGCTGTCCTGACTTAACGGATGAGATAGGGCATGTTGACGGTGACTGCACCGGTGGGACAGCGAGCCGCGCACGGTCCGCAGTACCAGCACTCATCGACATGCATGAATGCCTTGCCGTTTTCGGGATTGATGGCCAGCGAATCCAGGGGGCAGATGTCGACACACAACGTGCAGCCCTCGATGCACAGCGACTCGTCGATGGTGACCGGAACGTCGATACGGTTGTTGACCAATGTCATGTGAGGCCTCAGATATCCCTTAGTAGATTGCTGCGCAAAGTGATTCGATCACCGCGCATTCGGATGTACTCGAGGTCGACGGGGGTCCCGTCGTCGAGGTGGGTCAGTCGTTCCAGGAGCAGTAGCGGTGCGTTATCGGGTACCTGCAACGTCGCGGCCGAATGCGAATCCGCCGAGACCGCCTCCAGGGCCAAGTTGGCCGATCCCAATCTGTGTCCGGTGACGCGCTCGATCAGGGCGAAGACGTCATTGCTCTCGAGCTGGTGCTCGATGACCGCCTCCCCCACATCCGAGGTCAGGTAGGTCTTGTCCAGGCTCAGCGGTAGATCTCCGAGGTATCGCAACCTTTCGATGAAGATGACCCGCGCGCCGGGATCAAGGCGCAACCTGTGCGCGACCGCGGGAGGCGCGTTCACCTCCTGAATGACGCGAACCTCGTTCCAGACCTCGCCGTATCCCTTGAATGTCTCTTTCAGCCCCAGCAACGCGTCCAGGCCGTGCTCGTACTTCCGCAGCGCCACGTGGGTACCGGTACGCGGCCCCCGCTCGATGAGGCCTTCCTCTTTCAGCGTCGTCAGCGCCTCGCGGACCGTGTTGCGCGAGACGAAGAACTCCGCGGCCAGATCGTGCTCGCTCGGTAGGCCGCCGTCGGCGTATGCACCGGCGTGGATCTGGTGACGCAGCACATCTGCCACCAGTCGCGCCTGATCGGCGCGCGGGCGGCGCAATGGCGTGGGCTCGGCAGCGGCCACCAGTCCTCCTGACGTGAGACAACCTCGCCAACACGCTAAAGGCCAGCTCAATGGCCATCTGGCGGATGAATTCGATATCTGTCAGGTCGGCTTCAATGCGCCGGTTCCCACCCGCCCCTACCTGCAACGCACGGTCGCATGTGCACCATTGCGCCACTGTCGTGCGCGGCGCCGGATTGGATTCAGAGTGATCGCAATGAGCGCGCGAGGGCGTGGCCCGCGGACTCGGCGTGAATGGAATCAACGGCGGAGGTCATCCAACCAATCCACATGGCGCTCACACCCGAAATCCAGGAATCGCTGGCTCAATGAGGACATGCAGATCGACACGACCCCCGGCCCCGATGTTGTCGTCGTCCTCAACGCCGACGACCCGAGCGGGCGCGAAATTGTGCGGATACTGGTGCGCAACGGGCACCGGGTGGTCATCTGCGGCAGACACGCCACCGATCTGACGAGGATGCTGCACGGCTATGACGCTGATGAGGTCATGGCCATCGCCGCCGACGCCGCCGATCCGCGACAGCTACGCGAGCTGTGCCGGCGCGCGACCGATCGCTTCGGCACCGTCACCACGATTCTGGATGCTGCCGCGGGTCGGCAAATGCCGCGACTGCGGCTTGCTTCCTAGAGCCGATCAACCCGTTTTGGCGGCACCCTTCCCTCAGGCCATCCAGTAGGCCTGGGCTTTCATCGCCCTGCGAGGGATGCCGTAGTGATCCTTGAGAACCTGCGCCACTTCGCGAGTGGTCCGGGTGTCGCACGCCACCCATCCGAAGAAATCGGGGGCATCAAAGGCAGCCTCACGCACCACCTGGACCAGCGATCGGTCGCCGTGGCGATCTATCCAGACCGCATTCCCATTCACCGGCAGCGTCTTGTCGCTCTCATGCGCGGCCTCCAGGAAAACCGTGGCCGGGCTGTCGCCGATTGCTTCCAGCAGGGAGTTGATCGCGGGCAGGGACGCGGTGTCGCCGACGATGATGTATCCGCGCGGAGCCGGAACG
This sequence comes from Mycobacteroides sp. H001, assembly GCF_001440005.1. Classification (NCBI taxonomy): domain Bacteria; kingdom Bacillati; phylum Actinomycetota; class Actinomycetes; order Mycobacteriales; family Mycobacteriaceae; genus Mycobacteroides; species Mycobacteroides sp. H001. The sequence goes on along the minus strand of NZ_LJYH01000035.1, from coordinate 234,431 downwards.
GGCAGCTCGAAGTGGCTGCCCAACACCGTGGCCTCGATGGTGTCTCCCACCAGGGCCGCCTGCGCCCAGCGCGCCGCCATCCCGTCGTGCAGCGCGAATTCGATATCGACGGTGTCGGCCTGCGGGTCCGGGTTGACCAGCGTGTATCCGCGCTGGTGCAGCTTCTCCCCGTCCGAGAACCACAACCGGATCCACATGGTCGGGTGAATGTCCCGGTCCTGCAGCAGGCCGCCCGCGGAGAAGCTGAGCCTCACATAGTTGTCGGTCAGCTCGCACCGGCCGGTCACTGTTAGCTGGAAATCGCCGGCCCGGAACAATTTGAGAACCGCGCCCTGCCACCCACGTGTCGGTTGCGTCACTGTGCTCGGCATTACACCCTCCTCGATTCGCTGAGTGCGCTTTTAGTTTAGGCTAGCCTAACCATTCTGACCTGCACAGGGCTAGGGTTAGCCATCGACACTTAGGTAAGGGAATGCTAATCTCTTGCCGAGCAGGCAACGGTGCCATGAACAAAGGCGGTAGATGAGCACTCGCGAACGAGTTAATCAACTCGAACGCCCGGGTGTGGCGACAGTCACACCAGTGTTCATTGCTGATGGGTTAGAACACCGAAGTGATCACCGCTACCAAATATGGAGTGGCGGTGCCGAGGGTGGGCGATGTGCTTCAAGTTTGCCAGCTGCTCCGGACATAGAGGCGAGGAACTATTCACGTTCGCGACCCGACTACTCCAGTCAGCGAGCGTGTCGATCGGGTGAAGGGCTGTAAGTGGATATTCGTGAACGAGTTGGCCAGCTGGACCGTGCGGCGCCGGCGGTGAATCCGTCAGCCCGCATCGACCCGGAACTAGAGAGCCGATTCGCAACCTGTTGCCGCGCGCTCGGTCTGTCCGTTAATGACAGGCGGCGTCCTGCAGATTTGCCAGCAGCGCGTTACGGCTTCACGTCGCTGTGCCGAACGGCTCAGGATCACTGTGATGTCTGGGTCGGCCTGGCCGCCTCTGGGGGCGCCACCGTCGACGTGCTGGAGGCGATCTCCGAGACCGCGGCGACCGCTGGGCATCTTCAGCATGCGGTGAACCTGCACCCGGGCGACCTCACCTTCCTCTACGACACCGGGCTCTACCTCGAATTCCGTGCCAGCGGACCCGACGACTATCACCTCGCCTACGCGGCGGCCCTCGTGGACAAGGGTGACTACGTCAAGGCTGCCGAGCTGATCGCCGCCGTAACCGAGCGACGCCCCGGATGGTTCAACGCCCGCTGGGCCGCTGTCGCCATGCAGAATCGGGCCGAACGTTGGTCCGATGTCGTCACGCTGCTGACCCCAGTTGTCACCGATGCGTCGTTGGACCCCACCACGTCCCACGCCGTACGGATCACCCTGGGTATTGCCCTCGCCAAGCTCGGCATGGTCAATCCCGCCCTCTCCTACCTCGAAGACCCCAGTGGTCCCATCGAGGTGGCAGCCACCGACGGCGCACTGGCCAAGGCGCTCAACCTGCGCCACCACGGTGACGAAGAGACTGCGACCGAGGTGCTCCAGGATCTGTATGCGGCCAATCCGGAGAACACCGAGATCGAGCATGCGCTCACCGATCCGAGTGTGGGTCTGCACACCACGACCTCCGCGCGTATCGCTGCCCGTACCGATCCCTGGGACCCCGAAACCGAGCCCACCGAAGAGGATTTCATCGATCCTGAGGCTCACGAGCGCAAGGCGATCCTGCTGGCCGAGGCCGAGCAACAGCTCAGCGAATTCATCGGCCTGGAGCAGGTGAAAGACCAGGTCTCACGACTCAAGAGTTCCGTGGCGATGGCGCTGCGGCGCCAGGATCGCGGACTTGCCGTTGGCCACCGCACCCACCACCTGGTGTTCGCGGGCCCTCCCGGCACCGGTAAGACCACCATCGCGCGTGTGGTCGCCAAGATCTATTGCGGCTTGGGGCTTCTCAAGCGCGAGAACGTCCGCGAGGTGCACCGCGCCGACCTCATTGGTCAGCACATCGGTGAGACCGAAGCCAAAACCAACGCTGTCATCGACAGCGCGCTCGACGGTGTGCTGTTCCTCGATGAGGCATACGCGTTGGTGTCCACCGGCGCCAAGAATGACTTCGGTCTCGTCGCCATCGACACCCTGCTGGCCCGCATGGAAAACGACCGCGACCGCCTGGTCGTGATCGTCGCCGGATACCGCGCCGAGCTGGACCAGTTCCTCGACACCAACGAAGGTCTACGCTCCCGTTTCACGCGGTCCATCGAATTTCCCTCGTACGCACCGCCGGAGCTCGTCGAAATCGCATCGGCCATGGCGTCCGTGCGCGACAGCAAGTTCGACGAGGGCGCCGCTGACGCGCTGCTCACCGCCTTCTCGGCGATGTGTGCCGCAGAGGCTCCCGATACCCGCGGCATCGCACGCCGCAGCATCGACGTAGCCGGTAACGGTCGATTCGTCCGTAACGTCGTGGAACGCTCCGAGGAGGAACGTGAACACCGCCTTGACAACTCAGGCGCCGAAGAATTCAGCGATGACGACCTCATGACTGTCACCGTCGAGGACGTGCAGGCATCGGTGGAGGCCATCGTCGCCGGCCTCGGGCTGTCTGCTCCCGGGACGTCGGTCCAGAAATGAGCGATAACCGAGACAACAACGCGAACTCCGAGCGCCGGGCCTTCGCCTCACGCACTCCGGCCAGCGAGAATCCCGAACCGCTGAAGTACCGTCGCGGGTTCGTCACCGGGCATCAAGTAACCGGATGGCGATTTGTCATGCGGCGCATAGCCTCTGGCGTCGCACTACACGACGCCCGGATGCTCGTTGATCCGCTGCGTACCCAATCCCGCGCATTCAGCATGGGCGCTGTCATCGTCGTCACCGGACTTGTCGGGTGCTTCGTCTTCAGCCTGTTGCGCCCCTCCGGTATCGCCGGCACCGATCCGGTACTGGCCGACCGGTCGACCGCGGCGCTCTACGTCCGGGTCGGTGACAACCTGCACCCGGTGCTCAACCTCACCTCGGCCCGTCTCATCGCAGGCAAGTCCGTGGACCCGACGATGGTCAAAAGCACTCAGCTCGACCAGTTTCCGCGCGGAAACCTGATCGGCATTCCGGGCGCACCGGAGCGCATGGTGCAGGCCAAGAGCACCGATGCCGCCTGGGCGGTGTGCGAGTCCACCGAAAACCGCGCGGTAACCGTGATCGCCGGAGCATTGGATACCAGTGGGGACAAGGCCTTCGACCTGCCCCGCGACCGTGCCGCGGTGGTGTCCTCTGACGCGGGTACCTGGCTGCTGTGGGATGGGAAGCGCAGCGCGCTCAACCTCGGCGATGTCGCCGTCACGAGCGCACTGGGCCTCACCGCACCGCCAGCCGTGCGCCCCGTGACCACCCGCCTGCTCAACGCCATTCCCGAGGCTCCGGCACTCGTGGTTCCCCCCATCCAGGGAGCCGGGACGCCGACCGCTTATCCGTTGCCGGTCGCGGCGCCCATCGGCTCGGTGCTGGTGAGCTCCTCCACCGACAACACTCCGGTGTACTACGCGGTGCTAGCCGATGGCGTGCAACAGGTTTCACCGGTGATCGCATCGGTACTGCGCAACGCGAACTCATATGGCCTGGAACAGCCACCGCGGCTGACCGCCGACCAGACCGCGCACTTGCCGACGTCCTCGGCGATCGATACCAGGGTGTTCCCCAGCGCCGCCATCAAGCCGCTGGCCGCCAACGAGGATCCGGTGCTGTGCTCACGGTTCACCAGGACGGCCGACGCCTCCTCGGATTCGTGGTCGCTACTTGCGGGTTCGGTTCTGCCCCTTTCTGATTCGGTGCACACCGTGCAGCTGATCTCCTCCGCGTCCACCCCGACGCGGGTCGCCATCACTCCCGGCATCGGATACCTGGTGCAGCCCGGCGGTGGCGGTGGGTACCAGTGGATATCCGATACCGGTGTGCGTTACGGCATCGATACCGAGGCCGAGGGCGACAAGACCCTCGAGGCACTCGGCCTGCACAAGCCCGCACTCACCATCCCCTCGTCGATTCTGGATCTGTTCGCCTCCGGGCCATCGCTCTCACGTGCCGATGCCCTGCTCGCGCACGACAGCCTGGCCCCGACCGATCGGCCGGCCACGCGCATCCAGACCGACAACCCATCTGCTCAGGCACAGGAGTCCCGTTGAGCCGTCTCATTTTCGAACCCCATCGGCGTGTAGCGCCTCCCGCGATACCCGATGCCACGGTGACCGTAGAGGCACCACCACAACTGCCTCGGGTGATTCCTCCATCGTTCCTGCGCCGCGCCATGCCGGTTGTGATCGTGATCCTGATCGTCGGCATGGTGGTCGCACTGGTCGCCTCCGGGATCCGGCTCATCTCCCCGCAGACGCTGTTCTTCCCGTTCGTGCTCCTGCTGGCCGCGACCGCGTTGTACCGCGGAGGCGGTGACAAGGTCCGCACCGAGGAGGTCGACGCCGAGCGCGCCGACTACCTGCGGTACTTGTCGGTGATTCGTGAAAATCTGCGCACCCACGCCACACAGCAGCGCAAGGCGCTGGAATGGTCGCACCCGGATCCCGAAGAGCTCACCACTGTTCCCGGCACCCGGCGTCAGTGGGAACGCGACCCCGGCGATGACGACTACCTGGTAGTGCGCGCCGGACGTCATGATCTCCCCCTGGCCAGTCCGGTACGCGTCAAGGACATCGCCGACGAGATCGATCTGGAGCCGGTGAGCCACAGCGCGTTACGCGGACTGCTGGATACCCAGCGCACGGTGCGCAGCGCACCGCTGGGCATCGACCTGAACAAGGTTTCGCGCATCACGGTGCTCGGCGATGACGACATCGTCCGCGCCTCGATCCGATCATGGGTGACCCAGGCAGCCACTTTCCATGATCCGACGCTGCTGACCGTGGCGATGGCCGGCCCGGGTGTGGAGGACAGCGACTGGTCGTGGCTCAAATGGCTTCCCCACGTGGACATCAGCGGTGAGGTCGACGGCGTTGGCCCGGCACGCTACCTGCGCCGCACAGGTGCCGAGCTGTTCGAGGCACTGAAGCCGGTGCTGTCCGAGCGCGCGCTGTTCGGGGCCGAATCCGGCGCCCACAAGCATCTCCTGATCATCCTCGACGACCCGACCTACGATCTGAACGGCGTGAACTCGCCGATCCCGGCAACCGGACTGGACGGCGTCACCGTCATCCAGCGGGCGGACGGAAGTGACGGCGCCACCAAGCTTCCGGAGTACCTCAACCCGGAACGTCCTGTGCTGCAGGTCAATCGGAACGGCGTGAGCGCACGAATCACCCGGTGGAACGGCAACGACTGGCAGCCGTACATCGACGAGGCCGATCAGCTCACGCTCGGAACCGCATCGCACGTGTCCCGGCGGCTCTCCCGTTGGGATTCCAATCCGACGCATCCGGGCCTGCGATCGGCCGCCACCGGTGGTGCGACCTTTACGTCGCTGCTCGGTATCGAAGACGCGTCCCAGCTGGATGTGCCTGCCCTGTGGTCGCCGCGTACGCGTGACGAAGAGCTTCGCGTGCCGATCGGTGTGACCGCCTCCGGCGAGCCGCTGATGTTCGACCTGAAGGACGAGGCCGAGGGCGGCATGGGACCGCACGGACTGATGATCGGCATGACAGGCTCCGGTAAGTCCCAGAGCCTGATGTCGATTCTGTTGTCGCTGCTGACAACGCATTCGGCCGACCGCCTCATCGTGATCTACGCGGACTTCAAGGGTGAAGCGGGAGCCGACATCTTCCGCGACTTCCCACAAGTCGTCGCCGTGATCTCGAACATGGCCGAGAAGCGCTCTCTGGCGGATCGTTTCGCCGACACGTTGCGTGGCGAGGTTGCCCGGCGCGAGAACCTGCTCAAGCAGGCCGGCCGCGATGTACAGGGCAGTGCCTTCAACTCGGTCCGCGAATACGAGGATGCGATCGCGGCCGGTCACGACCTGCCACCCATTCCCACGCTGTTCGTGGTCGCCGACGAATTCACCCTGATGCTCCAGGATCATCCGGAGTACGCCGAACTGTTCGACTACGTCGCACGCAAGGGGCGCTCGTTCCGGATTCACATCCTGTTCGCGTCACAGACCCTCGACGTCGGCAAGATCAAGGACATCGACAAGAACACCTCGTACCGCATTGGTCTGAAGGTGGCCAGCCCCAGCGCATCTCGGCAGATCATCGGAACCGAGGACGCGTATCACATCGAATCGGGCAAGGACCACAAGGGCGTTGGTTTCCTGGTGCCCGCCCCCGGGGCGGTGCCCATCAAGTTCCGCAGCACCTATGTCGACGGCGTTTACGAGCCGCCGTCCAGGACCACGACCATCGAGATCCACGCCACTCCGCAGCCCAAGCCGTTCACGGCGCTGCCGGTGGCCACCGATCCGACCACAGTGATCGTCAAGGGTGGATCCGACCAGCCACAACAACCGGCACGCAAGCTGATCTCCACCGTCGGCGCCCAGCTGGCCAAGGTGGGTCCGCGTGCACCCGAGCTGTGGCTGCCGCCGCTGGACACCGCGATCCCGTTGGCAAGTGTGTTGAGCCAGAACGGCATCCCGGCACGCCAGCTGCGCTGGCCGCTCGGCGAGATCGACAAGCCGTTCCAGATGCGTCGCGATCCGCTGATCTTCGACGCGACCTCGGCGGCCGGAAACGTGATCATTCACGGTGGCCCGAAGTCCGGGAAATCGACCGCCCTGCAGACGTTCATGCTGTCGGCGGCCGCGTCGCACTCCCCCCGCGATGTCACGTTCTACTGCATCGACTACGGCGGCGGGCAATTGCACGCGCTCGAAGGACTGGCACATGTCGGCAGCGTCGCCAGCGCCCTGGAGCCCGAGCGCATCCGGCGCACCTTCGGTGAGCTGGAGCAGCTTCTGGCCTATCGCCAGCGTCTGTTCCGCGACCGCGGCATCGCCTCGGTGAGTCAGCTGCGCACACTGCGTGACAGCGATCGCACACTGGACGACGGGTACGGCGAGACGTTCCTGATCGTGGACAACCTGTACGCGTTCAGCCGCGACAACACCGATCAGTTCAACACCCGGAATCCGCTGCTGGCCCGCCTTACCGAGCTGGCCAACGCCGGGCTGTCATACGGCATCCACGTCGTGATCACGACACCGAACTGGATCGAAGTGCCGCTCGCGATGCGCGATGCTCTCGGGCTACGTCTGGAACTCAAGCTGCACGACTCGGCAGACAGCAACGTGCGGGTACCCGGTGCGCTGCGCCGCCCCGCCGAGAGCGTGCCGCACGATCAGCCGGGACGCGGCCTGACCATGCAGGCTGAGCATTTCCTGTTCGCGGCGTCCGACGCCAAGGACGTGGAATCGGTCAACGCCAACTACCCCGGCGCCAAGGCTCCTGCAGTCCGCCTGCTGCCGGCAGACCTGGCACCGGACGCCATCGGTCCGCTGTACCCGGGGCGCGAGCAGGTGGTCATCGGTCAGCGCGAGCAGGATCTGGCGCCAGTGGCTCTCGACTTCGCCCACAACCCGCTCCTGATGGTGCTGGGCGATACCGGATCGGGCAAGACGACGCTGTTGCGGCACATCATCCGTACGGTCCGCGAGCACTCGACACCCGACGAGGTGGCATTCACCGTCCTGGACCGGCGTCTGCATCTCGTCGATGAGCCGCTGTTCCCCGACAACGAGTACACCCCCAACATCGACCGGATCACCCCCGCGATGATGGGCCTGGGTGCCCTCCTGGAGAAGCGCCGGCCACCGGCCGGACTGTCCCCCGAGGAACTGCACAACTGGGTGTCACGCGGAGTGACCGCACAGCGGCACTACCTCATCATCGATGACGTCGACCAGATTCCCGATGCGCCCGCCGTCAGCGGTCCCTACATCGGGCAGCGTCCCTGGAACCCGATCACGGGCCTGCTCGCCGAGGCTCGCGAGCTCGGCCTGCGAGTGATCATCACCGCGCGTGCCACCGGTTCCGGGCACATACTGATGACCAACCCCATGTTGCGCCGTTTCCACGAACTGCAGGCCAACACCCTGATGTTCAGCGGTAGCCCGCAAGACGGTGGCCGTATCCGTGGACATCGCTTCGAGCGTCTGCCTGCGGGCCGCGGCGTTCTGTTGTCAGATAACGATGTCCCGACATATGTACAGACCGTTAATCCATTCGTCAGTGAGCACGCTGCTCAAGGAAGGGAGTACCCACGATGAATCTGAATGTCATTCCGGAAGGTCTGCTTGCCACCAGTGCTGCGGTGGAGGCGCTGACCGCGCGTCTGGCCGCCGCACATGCTGCTGCCGCGCCGGTGATCGGTGCGGTGGTACCGCCGGCGGCCGATCCGGTGTCGTTGGAGACCGCGGCCGGTTTCAGTGCCCGCGGTGTCGAACACACCGGGGTGGCCGCGCTGGCTGTTGAGGAGCTGGGCCGGGCCGGACTGGGTGTTTCGGAGTCCGCGGCCAGCTACACCACCGGGGATATGCAGGCCGCGGCAACGTACATGATCGCGCGGGGCTAGATTCCGTGTCCGCCCCCATCTGGATGGCTTTCCCGCCCGAGGTCCACTCGGCGCTACTGAGCGCTGGACCCGGGCCGGGAGCTCTGTTGGCGGCAGCCGCGCAATGGCAAGCACTCTCGGTGCAATACACCACTGCCGCAACGGAGTTGACGCAGCTGCTCGCTGCCACCAACGCCGGTCCCTGGCAGGGGCCCAGCGCCACCCAGTACGTCGTCAGCCACGCACCGTATCTGGCTTGGCTGACGCAGCAGAGCGCGCTGAGCGCCACCAATGCCGTGCTGCACGAAACCAGTGCCGCCGCATACACGACGGCTCTGGCCGCGATGCCGACGCTGGCCGAGCTGGCGGCCAATCACATGATTCATGGCGTGCTATTGGCCACCAATTTCCTTGGTATCAACACCATTCCGATCGCGCTCAATGAGGCAGACTACATCCGGATGTGGGTTCAGGCCGCCACCACCATGGGCGTCTACCAAGGGGTTTCCACGGCCGCTGTGGCTTCGGTCGCGCCGACGACACCCGCGCCGATGATCATGGCTCCGGGCGGCGAGGTGACGTCACGGATGGCCGACATGTCGGGCCTGGCCGCGCAGGCGCAGGCTGCCGAATCCGGCACCGCGCTGGACGACAGCGAGAGCTTCTTCGAGAAGCTGATGCGGCAGATTCAGGAGTTCTTCACCGACCCGCTCGGCACCTTGCAGAGGATCTTGCAGGACTTCCTGCGCAACCCACTCGAAGCGCTCGTGGCGTGGGGTCCGCTGTTGTTCTTCATCGCGTACGAGGCGTTCTTCATCCCCTTCGGGTTCACCTTCTGGGGCGTCATGCTCTCGGCTCCGCTGTGGCTTCCCCTGCTCCTGATCGGACTGGCGCAGTTGATCAACCCGGTTCCGGTCGACGCCGACGTACCCGGGGAGGAACCCGCGCCGCAACCAGCCCAGGTCGCGCGCAACTCACCTCAGCAGCAGCCGTTTGCGATGGGCGGGATGCCCGGAAGCGGCGGCACGGCAATTACCAGCGGTACGGGTGCACCGTCCGCCCCCGCGACACCGGCTTCGCCCGCTGTCGCGGCGGTGACTCCTGCCTACATGGTGTACGCGGCACAGGAGGATCCGCCGGCGGCGCGGTTTGGGCCGACATTGAATGAAGGTGCAGGTGCCAAGGCGCCGGCAGCGGGAATCTCCGCGGCGGCCGCCGCGGCCGCGTCGGCGCGTTCACGTGCCCGCCGCAAGCGCGGTGCGCGTATCAAGGATCCGGCCCCGCAGTTCATGGACATGAATTCCACCGTGGACCCGGACTTTTCGGAACCGGCAGCGCGGCAGCCCGCTGGTGTCGGGGCTTCTTCTCGCGGCACGGGCCAGCTCGGCTTTTCCGGGACGGTATCCAGGAGTACCTCGAGCACCAGCGCGGCCGGTCTGATCGAACGCGAAACATCGGCCGAGGCCATCGACGGTTCGCGTACCGCCCCAATGCTGCCCACCACCTGGGGCACCGACGCGAACGTGGATCCCCAGGACAGCGCCGAAGGGGGGCCTCACAGCTGAGCGGCCACGAACAACCAGAAATCACCGACAACACAACACGATTGAGGAGATGAATATGAGTTTGCTTGATGCACACATTCCGGCGCTGATCGCCGCGGAGGGCACTTTCGGGGCCAAGACCGCTTTGATGCGTTCGACGATCTCGCAGGCCGAGCAGGCCGCGATGTCGGCCCAGGCCTTCCACGTCGGAGAGTCTTCGGTGGCCTTCCAGGCCGCACACGCCCGGTTCGTGGAAGTCGCCGCAAAGGTCAACGCCCTGCTCGATATCGCCCAGCTCAACCTCGGCGATGCCGCAGCCACCTACGTGGCCGAGGACGCCGCCGCCGCCAGCCGCTACATCGGCGTCTAACCCACACACGCACAAGGAAGGGAACACAGCAGATGTCGCAGATCACTTTCAACTACCCCGCCATGCTGGCCCACGCCGGCGAGATGAACACCTACTCCGGTGTACTGACCGCCCTGGGAGCAGACCTGGCCGCCCAGCAGGCCTCCCTGCAGGCAGCCTGGCACGGTGATACCTCCATGAGCCAGGCCGCCTGGCAGGCTCAGTGGAACACCGCCATGGAAGAACTCATCCGCGCCTACCGCGCCATGGGCACCACCCACGAAACCAACACCCTGTCCATGAACGCCCGCGACATGGCAGAAGGAGCCAAATGGGGCGCATAAACGCCCTTGGTGCTCCAGCACCTGATCGTGCGATGAACCAGGCCACCCGGTCGCCGGACGCCGTCGAGCTGACGGTCGACCAGGCCTGGTTCCTCGCAGACACCTTGAGCGCCGGCACCTTTCCCTGGGTGCTGGCGATCACGGTCCCCTTCCGGGATGAGGCACAGCGCGCCGGCTTCAATGCTCAGCGCGTCCAGGAACTCACCCGTGCCGGTGTGCTCAGCGCCGACGGTGCGGTGGATCCTGCCGTGGCGGGATGGATCCGCACCGTGTGCCGCCCCGACCGTTGGCTCGAACTGCGTTATGTCGCGGCAGGTTCGGAGAATCCGGACGTGATGCGCGGCATCATCGCGCACAAACAATCACAGGGTCGTGCGCAGACCGTGGTGTCACTGCGCAATGCCCACCTGATCACCTTCACGGCGGTCGACGCCGACGACCCTTCGGCGCTTGTCCCCAGTGTGGTCGCCGGACTGCGCTGGCGCGCACCCGCGCGGTTCCCCGAATTCACACTGCCCACCCACGTGGGCGCCAAGGCCGATGAGCAGCTGCGTTCCGGCGCCTCACTGGCCGATGTCATGGGATACCTGGGCGTCCCTCCCACCGCACAGGCTGTGGTGGAATCAGCGTTCATCGGAAACCGCAACTATGTTGAAGTAGTTGCTGGACAACGTGATAACGCAACCCAGCAGACTTCCGAGGTGGGTATCAGCGTGGTCGACACCAGCGCTGGACGCATCCTCGTCAGCCCGCACCGCGCGGGCGACGGCACCTGGCTGTCGACCTTCGCACCCGGAACCCCATTCGCGATCGCGGTAGCCGTCGAGCAATTGATGGCCACGCTCCCGGACGGGCATTGGTTCCCGGACGCGAGATTGACCCGAGACTTCGACTGATGCTTTCCCTCTATTAGTTCCCTAGTGTGCTCCACCCCCCTATCGAGAGAGTCAAACGAAACACCATGTCTGACAACGCCGTGATGCCCATCGTCCGGGTAGCCGTGCTCGGTGAAGAAAAGCTGACCGAGGTCGCCTTGCCGACCCAGCTGCCGATGCGCGACATCATTCCCGCAGTTCACCGGTTGGTGGCCCCAGACGCCACCGAGGCCACCCCTCAGCAGCTGAGCCTGGCCCCGGTGAATGGCGCGCCGTTCAGTGCCGACGCGACCCTGGACACCGTGGGAGTCGTCGACGGTGACCTGCTGACGCTGCGTCCGACTCCCGTGGGACCCGCTGCACCCGGCATTGTCGAGGACATCGCGGATGCGGCCGTCATCTTCTCCGAATCGCGTAAGCGCCCGTGGGGTGCCGAGCACATTGCCCGTGTCACCCGCGTGGGCGTCCTCGGATTAATCGTCGCGGCAACGGTTCTGGCGATCGTTCACAACATTCGCACCGGTTCCACGTTGAGCCTTGCCGGCCTGGCGGTGGTGGCGGTCGCCACCGCGATCGGGGCGCTGGTGGCACACATCCGATCGCCTCGCCTGGGCGCGGAGCTGGCCATCACCGCCCTGGCTCCCATCGCCGGTGCGCTCGCCCTTGCCATCCCCGGAGATGCCCTGGCGCCGCGCGCCCTCCTGGGCGCCGCCGGGGTCGCCGCGTGGTCGCTGATCTACCTGATCGTGGCGCGCCAGCAGATCGCCTTCTTCACCGCCACCACGGTGCTGTCCATCGGTATCGCCGGTGCCGCTGGCGCCCAAATCCTGTGGCACCCGTCGCTTCTCACGGTGGGCTGCGGTCTGATCGTGGTGGGGCTGCTGGTCACCGTGCGTGCCGCACAGCTGTCGGCCTTCGCCGCCCGCTTCCCCCTGCCCACCATTCCCGCACCCGGTGACCCGACTCCCTCCGCTCCGGCGATGGCGGTACTCAAGGACCTCCCGCGACGCGTTCAGCTGAGTGACTCACATCAGAGCGGATTCATCGCGGGCGCTTCACTTCTGGCCATCCTGGGATCACTGGCTCTGGTCGGCGGTTCGGCGCAGGCGAGCCCGTGGACCTGGTACCTGGTGGTCGCGGTGAGCGCCGGGGCAGCACTGCGCGCACGCGTCTGGGATTCGGCGGTGTGCAAGGCCTGGCTGCTGGCGGTGCCCTTCGTGGTGACCTCCGCACTACTGGTGATCTTCGCCCTGGCGGGCCGTTATACCGGCGCACTGGCTGCGCTTGGGGTGCTGGCGTTCTTGGTCGCCGCGCTCACTGTCGTGGTGTTCAACCCGAAGATCGCTGAGGCAGAAAGCTACTCGCTGCCCAGCCGGCGGCTCCTGGGATTCCTCGCCTCGGGCATCGATGCCTCACTGCTGCCGGTCATCGCATACCTCACCGGACTGTTCAGCTGGATCCTCAACCGATGATCCGTTTCATGTCTGTGGGCGCCGTCGCCGCGATGCTGCTGGCGCTGTCTCCTATGACAGCACCGGCCGCGTACGCGGTGACACGTCCGGAGGCGGATCCCGCCGCCCTACCTCGAGATTCGGCCCCCAGCGCAACAGCCGGTATGCAGTCCGCCGCGTGCACCACCACCGTGTTGACGCCGGGTACGGGCACCAGCGGAAAACCGTCCCCGGAATTCGAGGAGGCGTGGCGCTTCTCTCGCGGTGAGGGCCAGAGCGTCGCCATCATTGACACCGGCGTACAACCCAGCGCGCGGCTGCGTGTCGAAGGTGGAGGCGACTACGTTCAGTCGACCAACGGGCTGACCGACTGCGACGGACACGGAACCATGGTCGCGGGAATCATCGGCGGCCAGCCCGGCCCAGATGGATTCTCGGGCATCGCGCCGGCATCCAAGCTGATCTCGATTCGCCAGGATTCCTCCAAGTTCTCTCCGCGAATCACCGGCGGCGATCCCAGCACGAACGGCGCCACCCACTTTGTCAGCACTCTGGCGCGGTCCATCGTGCATGCCGCGAACCTCGGCGCACGCATCATCAACATTTCCTCGGTCGTCTGCGTTCCGGCCGCCAAGCCCATCGACCAGGCCGCACTCGGCGCGGCGTTGCGTTACGCCGTCGAGGAGAAGGACGCTGTCGTGATCGCAGCGGCCGGTAACACCAGCGGCGGGGGCGCCAACTGCCAGCCGAATCCACTCAGCGGTTCGGGTACCGATCCGAGGAATTGGACTGGGGTGGAATCTGTCTCGGTTCCCTCCTGGTGGCAGCCATATGTACTGTCCGTCGGGTCGGTGTCCGCCGACGGCGCACCCTCGAAGTTCACGATGCCCGGCCCCTGGGTCGGCATCGCGGCAAATGGCGAGAACGTGACGTCGCTGTCCAACGACGAGGAAGGCGGTTTGGCCAACGGAATGGTCGGCCAGGACGGCAAGGCGCACCCCCTCTTCGGAACCAGTTATGCGACGGCCTATGTCTCGGGTGTCGCGGCGCTGGTGCGCAGCCGGTTCCCGGAACTCACCGCGAACCAGGTTGTCTCGCGGCTGCAACGGACCGCTCGTGACGCGGGCCGTTCTCCCTCCAACCTTGTGGGAGCGGGAACCGTCGATCCGGTAGCCGCGCTCACCTGGGACGTACCCGCAGACGGAACTGCTCCCGCAGGCCCCAGCGTCCGCGCCGTCGTTCCGCCGCCCCCACCCACCCCGGAAAATCCCCTTCCCCGGCAGCTCGCCTTCCTGGGCGCCGGTGTATGTCTGATCGCGGTGATCGTCGTCGCCGGGCTCAGTGCACGTCGCAGACAGGAGAGCACGAGTGAGTAAGAACGTGAAGCTATATCGCCCCCCGGTGCCGTGCACGCTGCGGTTGACCCTGGTGGCGACGCTGGTCGCAGCGGGTGCGTTCGCCCTCTACCGCCGGGACCCCGCCGACCGCTGGATCGCCATCACCGCCGGAGTGCTGGCACTGGTGCTGCTGGTGTGGTGGCGTGGCACCTTCCTCACCGACATTCTCGGACGATTCACGAAGCTGCTGACCCGCAGAATCTCTGGGAGGCCCTCCGCGAACACCCCTCAGATTGTCGCAGCGGGCGTCGATGCGCGCACCACGGTGGCACTCGAGCTCTCAGCACCCGCATCGGATGAGGAGGTCCCGCTCGGGCTCCTGTCCGGATACCTGGATCGCTACGGCGTACGGTGCTCATCAATCCGGGTCACGACCGCCGGGATAGCCGGCACCGAGAACAAGACCTGGGTGAGCCTGACCCTGAGCGCGGCAGACAACCTTGCGGCATTGCAGGCACGTTCTTCCCGAATCCCCTTGCGTGAGACCGCCGATATCGTGGGACGCCGACTCTCCGATCACCTACGCGAACTGGGGTGGCAGATCAATGCCGCAGAGAACCCCGGCACGCCGCTGCCGGAGGAAGTCAAGGAGGGCTCCCGCGCCGTCACTGACGATCACGGATACCTGGCCGCCTACCGCGCCACGGTGAACGACGATCTGCCGAACACTCTCGGAAGCATCTGGAGTGCCCCACTACCGGAGCGCTGGACGGTCCTCGAGCTCACCGGCACCACCGATGCTCCGCTGCTGACCGTGGTGTGCGCCTTGCGCACAGACGAGAAGCCAGAGTCACGCGCGCCATGGGGCGGGCTGACGCTGTGCTGGGGCGAGCACCTGCCTGTCCTGCAGGCGATGAACCCGCTGTCGCCCAACTCCTTCGGCGTAGCCGGGACCCCGGTCACCGTAGAGTTCCTCGACAACCTCGCGCCGCATAACGAGGCACAGGCACTGGTCTGAGAGCATGTGGGCTAACGCGCTCCTGGGTGCGTTAGCCCACTGCGGCGTTGGCAGATGCCGGGAAGAACGACCCGGCCTCGGTACCCTTTCGGGGTGATCGCAGGTTCGGCCAGACGTCTGGGAATGCTCGCCGCCACGCTGAGTCTCGTTCTCACAGGCTGCGGCCACGAGAACCCCGGCTCTGCATCCTGGCCACCTGCTGGTGGGCGAGGCCCCTGCGCGGTGGCAAAAAAAGTCGATGTACCGGCCACCATGCGCGACGGCACCGTACTGCGTGCCGATGTCTACCGCCCTAAGCTCAAGGACCCCGTGCCGGTCATCCTGATGCGCACCCAATACGGCAAAGGCAGCGCGCAGATCAAACCGTCGCGGTTCCAGACACCCGACTGGTTCGCCTCACACTGCTACCTCGTGGTGGTGCAAGACGTTCGGGGGCAGGGCGCATCGGATGGGATATTCACCGAATTCGGCAATGACGGTAGCGACGGATACGACACCGTCGAATGGGCGGCCGGATTACCCGGCTCCACCGGCAAGGTCGGAATGTACGGGTCCTCCTATGTCGGCGCGACGCAATGGCTCGCCGCCACGACAACTCCCCCGCACCTGACAACCATCGTCCCGTCCAACACCGCATCCGACTACTACGACGGCTGGACCTACGAGGGCGGCGCGTTCCGGCTCGGCTTCGTATTGCCATGGGCGATCGAGACAATCGCCACCACCGCGGCGAAGAACCGCGGCGACGACGCGACCGCCCGAGAGCTGGAAGCCGCCGCCACGGAGCCGGAGCGCTGGCTCAAGTTTCTTCCGTACCAGGATGTTCCACCGATGCAGCCGGGCAATCCACACGTTGCGCCCTGGTACTTCGACTGGATCCGCCATTCGACCCGCGACGACTACTGGAAGCGGTGGAGCATCCGGGATCGGTACGAGAACGTGAAGGTCCCCGTCCTGCATTTCGAAGGCTGGTACGACGCGTTCCTGCGCGGAGGCCTGGAGAACTTCGCCGGCATGTCCTCGCGCGGCGGCTCAGCGGAGGCGCGCCAGCATCAGCGCATCGTCATCGGCCCGTGGGATCACCTCGCCTGGGGCCGCGAAACATCGAGTCCCTCGCCACTGCTGAAAGGCCTGGGGACCGGAGCCAGTAGCCCCGTGAACGAGCTGCAATTGGCGTGGTTCGATCACTTTCTCAAGGGGACCGACAACGGTGTCTCCGCCGACTCACCCCGCGTCGACTACTACCTGATGGGCGCCAACCGATGGAAGAGCGCCACTGCCTGGCCGCTGCCACAGACGCAATGGACCGTCTACCACCTCGGCGGTCCCGGCGCGAAACACCATGGAACGCTGGGTAACTCGACCACACCTGAGGATCCACCCGACAGCTACCGCTACGACCCTGCCAATCCGGTGCCGAGCGCCGGCGGGCACTCGTGCTGTGCCGCGGATTCCGCGCCGGAAGGCCGATACGACCAGAACACCATCGAAGAGCGCCCCGACGTGCTGACGTACACCGGCGAGCCACTCACCGCCGATACCGAAGTCACCGGGCCGATCACCGTCGACCTGTGGGCTTCGTCCTCGGCGCCGGACACCGATTTCACCGCGAAACTCGTTGTCGTGCAATCCGATGGCACCGCCGTCAACCTCAACAACGGAATTGTCCGAACCTCGCTGGCACAATCCTTATCCGAGCGCCGGCCCATCCCCGCCGGCCAGCCACACAGATACCGCATCGACATATGGCCGGTGAGCTACCAGTTCCGTGCCGGCGAGCGCATCCGGCTGGAAATCTCCAGCAGCGACTTCCCGCAGTACGCGCCCAACCCAAATACGAGTGCGGCGTTCGGGCAGAACGATGAACTCCGCTCCGCCACACAGACAATCCTGCACGATGCCGCGCACCCGTCAGTGCTGACGCTTCCCGTCATACCCGCAGGCAGCCCGGGAACAGAGCAGTTCCCGCTACCCAGGTAGTCAACGGGGAACGCTAACCCCAGTTCTCCGGGCCGCCCAGGTCCGCCGAGAGCCAGTGCTCCGGGGAGACATAGACCGCGATCTGCTCGCCATACCCCTCCGAGTATTTGAGATACCCGTCGAGCAACTCCTCCGGGATATACCGGGCGGCCACCTGCCGGTGCTGGTCATGTTCGAGCGGCACGATCTTGGTCACCGGCCCCTCCACGCTCACATACCGGACCGTCGGCTGCTCACGATCGACCATGAGCGTGAGCCGACCTGCCGCCTCGATCAGCTGATGCTTGCGCGAACCCTTGCCCGTCGGAATCCAGAGATCGCCACCCGGGGTGTAGAAGTACCAGATCGGCACGGTAAGCGGAGCGCGGTCCGCACCGGCACTCACCGAGATTGCAGCCACGTGGGGCTCGGCCAGAAATGCCTGTCGTTCTTCCAAACTCAATCCCATGGCATCACCCTACGAGCCCGCACCGACAAGCGCACCGGACTCGGGTCATGGTTCACTGAACCCAACACTGCGGAAACGAAAGGGCGTGGTGCCATAAGCAAAACGCGTGTCATGCATCGTCGCCCTGCGCCGCTCACGGACAAACAGACATTTGAGACAAATGTCGAGGTGCTCGAGCAATTCGGTCTGCGCCGCGCGCTTTCCATCCTGACAGCGATTTGTACCGTGGCCATCGGCGCCGCCGCGATGACCTTGGCGTTCGAGGGCTTTTCGACCATTCCTGCGTTGTGCGTCGTCATCGCATTACCCACCCTCGGATGGGGCATTCGGTATGCGCGGCGCAAACCCATTACTTACGCCGAGTCGTTGGCTTGGCTCATCTATTGCGATATCGCCATCATGGTGGGTGTTTGTGTGGCGACAAGCTCCGGAATCGCCTTCGTCAAGTTGGCGTGGCTCGTCGCCGTCAACGCCTACGCGTGTGTCATCCACGGCCGTTCGGTACTGCTCATCCAGACCGCGGTAGCCGCCGTTGGGACCCTGGTCGCCATCATCGGTTCCCTACTTCGCGCTGACCTGGCGATACCCATCGTGACCATCCTGCTCGTCACGATCACGCTCGCGCATGTCATCGCCGCATGGGTGGTCCACGTGACACGAGAGCAGATCACGCGCTACCTCGCCAGCTGGGAACACGTGGTGCATCACGACCATCTGACCGGGCTGCTCAATCGGCACGGCCTGGAGATGGCGTGCAACAGCTGGCCCAGCCCCACCGCGGACAAGGTGATCGTGGTCGCCACGATCGATATCAACAATTTCAAATCTGTCAACGACACCCACGGCCATCACGTGGGCGATGAGGTGCTCAGACGTACCGCACGGCGACTACAGCAAATCGCCGGCCTCGATACGCTACTGGCCCGACTAGGTGGGGATGAATTCGCGCTGGTCTCCATCGTGTACCCGCCGCTGCATCTCGGATATCCGCGCCTCATCGAGCAGGCACTCGCCCCATTGCCCAGTGACTTTCCCGAGGCAACGGCCAGCATGGGAGGCGTGCACGCGAATCTGACGGATCTGGTCACACATTCCGGTGAATCACTGGCCAAGACGGTCACGAAATTGCTGGTGCAGGCCGATGCCGAAATGTATATGGCGAGAAGACAAGCCGCGAAGAAGGCCGCGCGCGTTTCCCATTGATGCCACGGTATCGCGTGATTCACTTGAGCGATGGCACGACCCATCGATCTCGCCCGTCGCTTCTACGACCGGTTTGAACCCATCCACGGCATCACCTACTTCTCACCCGAGGCGCGCGCCGCGGCCGACGAGCTCGGCTACCGCGGATTCTGGCGCGGATACTTTGCCACCCGTTCGGCACCCCTGGGCATGGTGTGCCCCCGGCTCGTCGAGGCCGTGTTCTACAACTTCGCCTCCTTCCGTGTCGTCAAGTCACTCGAAGGCGCCTGGGAAACCGTCAGCCCGCAACAGGCACTGTCCGCCCGGCAGGCCGGTGCTGTCGCGGCGTTACGGCGCTATGGCCTGACCGATGACGAAAATCTTCGCGCCGCAGCGGAACTGCTGGGTAGGGCGGCCCGCAACGCCTCGCCCGCGGGGCGTCCCCTCTACGCCGCGTTGACCGCCGTGCCCTGGCCCGACGAACCCCTGGCGACGCTGTGGCACGCCGCCACCCTGCTACGCGAACAGCGTGGCGATGCCCACGTCGCGGCACTGGTCGCGGCGGGCATCGATGGCCGTGAATCGAACGTGTTTCATGTTGCGGCGGGCCGGGCCACCAAAGCCGACATCATGCGCAGCCGCGACTACGACGAGTCAGAATGGACCGCACTCGAAGAGGGCTTGACTCGGCGCGGCCTACTCGACGACGGTGCCCAGCTGACGTCGGAGGGACACGCGCTCAAGACCGATATCGAGAACCGGACCGACCGGGTATCGCTG
Source organism: Mycobacteroides sp. H001 (assembly GCF_001440005.1). NCBI lineage: Bacteria > Bacillati > Actinomycetota > Actinomycetes > Mycobacteriales > Mycobacteriaceae > Mycobacteroides > Mycobacteroides sp. H001. The sequence continues at coordinate 214,633 of NZ_LJYH01000035.1, read as the reverse complement.
CCGGTATTCGACATTCTCAGCGATACCGAGGTGGAGGCGCTCTTTCACGCGCTCACCCCCATCACCCGGCAGGTCATCGCGGGCGGCGACCTACCGGCGTCGACACCAATGGGGTTGCGGCGCAACGATCTCGATAACGAAAGTGCGAATCTGACCTAGGCCGCCAGCGCTCCCCGCTTCTTGAGCAGAGGGAGCACACCCTCGGCGAACCAGTAGGCCTCCTCAAGGTGCGGGTATCCGGACAAGATGAACTCGTCGAACCCGAGCGCGTGGTACTCGGAGATCAGATTCGCGACCTCTTCATGACTGCCCACCAGCGCCGTACCCGCACCACCGCGCACCAACCCGACACCGGCCCACAGGTTCGGGTAGATCTCCAACTTGTCGAGCCGACCGCCGTGCAGCGCCGTCATGCGCCGCTGGCCTTCGGATTCGGACTTCGAATGCAACGCGGTGGCCGTCGCCACCTGCTCCGGGGTCAACTCCGCCACGAGCGAATCGGCGACGGCCCAGGCCGCCTCTGAGGTATCCCGCGTGATCGTGTGCAGCCGGATGCCGAATCGAAGGCTGCGCCCGCGTTCCTTCGCCAGGGCACGCACCGTCTCGATCTTCGCCGCGGCCGCGGCGGGCGGCTCGCCCCATGTCAGGTACACGTCCACATGATCGGCCGCGATGGGCAACGCGGCCGGAGACGAGCCTCCGAAATACAGCTGCGGCAACGGTGTTGGCGGCTCCGAGACCCGCGCATCGGTCACGGTGTAGTGCTTGCCCGAATAGTCGACGGGATCACCCTTCCAGATCTCCCGCACGATCTGCAGGAACTCCCCGGTCCGCTCATAACGCTCGTCGTGGGTGAGCCAATCGCCGAAGCGGCGCTGTTCGGTGTCGTCGCCGCCGCTGACGACGTTCAGCAGCAGGCGCCCTTCGGAGAACCGCTGGAAGGTGGCAGCCTGCTGTGCGGCGAGTGTGGGTGGCACCAGACCGGGCCGGAAGGCGACCAGGAACTTCAGACGTTCGGTCTGCTCCAGAAGCGCCGATGCCGTCAGCCACGCATCCTCGCACCAGGTGCCGGTCGGCGTCAGCACACCCTCGAAGCCCAAACGGTCCGCAGCGCGGGCTATCTCGCCGAGATAGCGCAGGCTCGGCTCGCGGTAACCCACCGGGATGGTGTGATGCGAGGACGCGTGCGAGGCGCCCACAATGGAACGGCTGTCGCCATTGGTGGGCAGGAACCAGAAGAACTTGGCGGCCACGGGAATTGGTCTCCTTGTGGGTTATTGGGACTTGGTGAAGTACTGCTTGAGTGCATCGTTGTACCGGTTATCAACGAAATCAGAGAACGTCGGCTTGCCCTGAATCTGGCCCGACTGCGCGAACAGGTCGGTCAGCGTCTGCTCCGAGGCCGTCACCTCGTCGGTCAGCGGTATTGGTTGTCGCAGGCTGCGTGACTGTGCCAGCTCAGCTGCGGCGGGGTCGATTCCGATTGCGGCGGCATACTTTCCATACCACTCCTGTGGATGGGCTTGGGCCCATGCGCTGGCACGCGCGATGCGCTGCACCAGGTCCGACAGTGCGGTATTGCGTTGAGCATCACGCAGTGCCACCTGCGAAGCGACGCCGAATCCGTATCCGTTCGCGACGCCGGTAGCGGTCACCAGGGTACGAACCTTCAGCTGTTTGTCGGCCAGTGCCGTGTAAGGGTCCCAGATCGCCCAGGCGTCGGCCTGCCCCTGACTCAGTGCGGTAAACGCGTCGGCGGGCTGCAGAAACACCGGCTGGATGTCCTTGATGGTGAGATTGGCCTTCTGCAGCTGAAGTAGCAGATGACCGTTCGCCGAACTCCCCTTCCCGACAGCGACTTTCTTCCCCCGCAGATCTGCCACGGATCGGATTGGGGATGTGTCGGAAACCAGGATCTGGTCACCGGAGGCGTCATTCGTGTAACCAGACACCACTTTGATTCTCGCCTTGGACGCAGCCCCGAAGATCGGGGGTGTGTTGCCGGTGACGGCAAAGTCGATCTTGCCCGCGGTCAGCGCCTCGATCTGAGGCGGGCCAAAAGTGAAGGTGGAGAATTCGACCTTGTACGGCGCGTTTTCCAGTTCCCCTGCCGCCCGTAGCAGCGATTCGGTGCCGCCCTTCTGATCGCCCACGCGCAGCGTGAGATTCGACAGCTCCGAGAGCGGGACGAACTTGGGCACCGCGGAATCGCCCTTATCGTCGCGGCCGGAGGTGCAGGCCGTCAATGACAGCAGGATCGCGGTCGCACTGACGATGGACTTAAACACCAAGCTGCGCAAGAAGCTCTCCTCGATAGTTCTCGGTTTCGGTGTCGTGCTTGCCCTGCGGTTTACGCGGATTGCGAATGCGCAATGTGTGCACCAACCGCCCCTCGTCCAGCACCAGGATGGTGTCGGCCAGTGATATCGCCTCGTCCACATCGTGGGTTACCAGCAGCACCCCGAACTCGTGCTCTCGCCATAGGTTCAGCAACAGTCGGTGCATCGAGAGTCGTGTCAGCGCATCGAGTGCCCCGAAGGGCTCGTCGAGCAACAGCAGCTGCGGCTCCGCGACGAGTGCACGCGCCAGCGAAACGCGTTGTGCCTGACCACCCGAGAGCGTCAGCGGCCAGGCCTGCGCCTTGTCGGCAAGCCCCACCTCATCAAGGGCCCGGTCAACGCGAGAGAGCGCCTCCGCCTTGGACAACTTGGTGCGGGTGAGTCCGTACAGTACGTTATCGCGCACCGAGCGCCACGGGAAAAGTCGCGGCTCCTGGAAGGCCACGGCGGGAGCGCCCAACACCACGCGCTCACCGTCGTGGTCACCGGCCAGCCCGGACAGCACCCTGAGCACCGTCGACTTACCCGAGCCGCTGCGGCCCACCAGGGCGACGATCTCGCCACGGTCGACCCGCAGCGAGATGTCGTCGAGAACGCGATTACGCCCGTACCACTTGGTGACCGACGTCAACTCCGCCGCCGGCGTGGCGGACTGGCGCGACAAGTCTGCGAGCTCGAAAACCGCTGTCATGATTTGCCTTTCATGATCGGTACCGCAGTGCGCGCCGTTCCAGCACTCGCACAATGGCATCCGTGACTATGCCCAGCAGCGCGTAGACCACCAGCCCGAAGATGATGACGTCGATGCGCAGGAAATCGCGCGCATTGTTGATGAGGAATCCCACCCCGGCGTCGGCGTTGATCTGTTCGGCGACGATGAGCGTCAGCCAGGACAGCGCCAGAGACTGCCGTAACCCGACAAGCACCTGCGGTGTCGCACTGGGGACGACGATGACACGCAAACGCTGCCAGAACGAAAACCCAAGCACCTGTGCGGTTTCGAAAAGTTTGGGGTCTACCTGCCGGATCGCGGAGGTGGTGTTGAGGTACAGCGGGAAAGCCGCTCCGAGAGCCACCATCAGCACCTTGGGCAGCTCGCCGATGCCGAACCACAGGATGAACAACGGGATGAGACCGAGGTGTGGCAGCGCCCGGATCATCTGCATGGTCGGGTCCACCACGGCGTCGGCAAGGCGCGACAAGCCCACCGCCGCCCCCAGTACCACGCCGACCAGACCGCCTAGCAGCAGTCCTTCGGCGGCGCGGAGGCCGGATACCCGCAGTGCGGCGGCAAGCTGTCCGTTGCCGATCAATTCGATTCCGGCGTGGGCGATTGTCGACGGGGCAGGCAATATCTCCGGGTCGATCAGCCCCCAGGCGCTGGCCGCCTGCCAGATGAGCAGTACCGCGAACGGTGAGAGAAATCGAACGATCTCCCACCGCCGATTGAGTACCCACTCCCGCCGGGACCGGGTGGCAAAGGGGGCATCTGTGTCAGTCGCCGCAGTGGCCACCAACGTATTACGGGTGGTCATGAAAAGCTCAGGAATCCTCACGGGTCGGCGGCTGCGTATCGACAGTGTTGACACACTATGGGCGCGTTCGGATTCGGTGAAGAATTAATATCGCGCTGATTCGACGGGTATCCGTATCCCGGGAAAACAAAAGAAATCAGCGCCAGCCGTCTGCCGCCTTGGCGGCGCGCAGCAGTTCCTCGCACAGCTCACGCAGCTCATCGTGGGTCGCACCTTCTTCGACCGCGGTGGCAACATCCTCGGCCGCGCACCGCGCCTGATACACCCGGTCGGCCAGGTCCGTCGCCTCATCGGCCGTAAGCACCACGGCATCGGCGGGCACCGAGGTGCCCTTGACGGCGGCACGCTGCTCATAAGCGCGCTGACGGCAGGATTGTCGGCAGTACTGGCGTCGCCGGCCCAGTTCCGCGTCGTCGACTTCACGCCCGCACCATTTGCAGGGTTGAGCGTGTTTGCGACGTGCCACGTCTTGGAAGCGTAGCGGTGGCTCGCGACGCCAGGCGCGCAAGGTCCGCTCGGTACCAGCGAACCGCCTGACCGTTGGCGGATGTGAGAAATCGGCATCACCAAAACGGACTACATGACTGGTGAGAGCTGGTGCGACACGACTGACGCCACGTCGCGCAAAGCGATCGAGCGCAATTAGCACAATTGCAAGGAAAACGGATAATTGTGCGCTAATCTTGCCCAATCACAGCGGCATCCAACGTCGGAGGTTGTGCGATGAACAAGATCATCAAGCTTGGGCAGGCCGTGCTAGCAGCGGGTGTTATCGCCGCTCCGGTCGCTGTCATCAACGCGGGCCTGGCGTCGGCACAGCCGAGCCCCGCCCCCGCGGATGTGTGCTTCAACGGACCGTATCCCTCACCCCCGCCCCCTTGGGGACCGGGAACCATGGAGGGCTGTGTCAACCCCGACAGCTGGTTCAGCCAGTGGGGTTGGCGGTATGCAGGACCCAACTGGCGCGGCGAAGGCGGACAACTGCCGCCTCCGGCCCCGAACTGGAAGTACGTAGGCCCGGGCTGCGAGTACTCGAGCAACCCGAACTGGCAGTACACCGGCCCGGACTGCCAACGCGAAACCCCGTAGTACGACGGCGGCCCCGGCGGCTAGTAGGAGTACGAGCCGCCGAGGGCCAGCTCGGCCTCGTGCGTCAAAATGGTCGCCAAGGCTTGTGGGTTCGACCAATAGAAGTAGTGCCCGCCGGTCACGAGGATGCTTGTGAACTCCCCCTTCGTGTACGGGGCCCATCGGCGCGGTGGCGCAAACTTCGGGATCACCTCGTCATCCTTTGCGCTCACCTCGGTGATCGCCGTCTTGATACGGCGGCGCGAGATCGATTGCAGGCCAAGACTGAAATCGATCACCGCATGCAGCCGCGCCTGCTCCAGCAATGACTCGTCCGCTATCTTCTTCGGCGGCCACGCCCCGCGCTGCTCGTCATTGGTGAGCCTCCAGAGCGCGTGCTGTTTCGGGTTGTGGCCCCGGGTCTTGGCGTAGAGAGCATCCATTCGCCACAAGGACGGATGCCCACTCACCACCGGGACAAACCGGCCCACGGCGAAGTCCCGCGACTCCAATGCCTGACAGACCGTATAACCGAACAGGCCGCCGAAACTCTTTCCCGCGAGAACCGGCCGACGGCAACCGAGCCCGACGATCGCCGCCGCACAGTCCTCCGACAGTGCACGCAGGTTCTCCGGGGAGGGCTCGGTGGACCGGGTGCTGCGCCCCGGCATCCGCCACACCCCGAAGTTCACCCCTGCCAGATGCGGGACCAGGTGCTGCTCGCCGGCGTGATTGGCCCCGGCGCCCGGGAAAAACAGCACGGTGGGCAGGGACGGCTGATATGCCCTTGGCCACCACCAACATTCGAGCGGAGTCGCAACAGTCACGCCGATCCTCTATATCGCGTCATGCTCGGGATCGCCGACCCCTTGCGCAATGAGTAGTGCGACGCGGGCACCGACGGCCTCAAGGGTGAGATCCGGGGTGAACTGGAACGCACTGATCTGGATGTTCAACTGCTTACCGGCCCGTGCGGCGAACTCCACCGCCATCAGGGAATCGATACCCAGATCGGCGATAGGCCCGGTGGGATCGATGCTGTCCACGTCAACCTTGAGGACATTGGCGAGTTCCTTGGCCAGTTCCTTGGTGACCATCGGGCCGCGTTCCTCCTCGGGCAGGGCCAGCACCGCCGCACGGAAGGCGGCCTGTTCGTTCGACACCGCAGCAGCTTCCGCGGAGAGATGAGCAAAACGTGTGCTCTTGGCTGTCGAGGGCAACGGAGTGCGCAAGACTCCCCAGTCAACGCCCGCGATAGCGACATGCGGAAGCTGGAATCGGGAGCACTCGTGCATGAGCGTCGCCCCGAGATCCATGTTGAGGCGGCGTAACCCGACGGAGTCGAGGAACTTCACGATGGCCTCCACCTCCGCCATCCCACCCCCACTCATCGCGCCCCAGCTCACCGACAGGGCGGGCAGCCCGGCCGCGTGCCGTGCCTGAGCGAGCCCGTCCAGCACGCTGTTCGCGGCCGCATACGTCACCTGCGGAACAATGCCGATGAGACCACTGATCGAGGAGTACAGCACGAAGTGGTCGAGCGGTACATCGTGCTCGCGCGTGGCCTTATCCAGATTCAGGGCACCATCGACCTTCGGCGCGAAGACCTTGTACAGCGACTCCGCGCTGATATCCGCCAGCACCTCATCATGGGCCACCGCGGCGGCGTGGAAGACTCCGCGCAGCGGATGTCCCGACGCTTCAACCTTCGCGACCAGATCCGAGACCTGGTCGTAGTCGCTGATATCGATCCGCTCTTCCCACACGTCGACATCGGCGGCGCGCAACGCCTCGATCTGCGCCCGCGCCACCTCGGTGGTGGCGCCGCTGCGACCCGCGAGGATCAGGTGGGTGGCGCCGGCTCTGGCCAACGAGCGTGCGGTGGCCAACCCGAACCCGCCGAACCCACCGCTGATGAGGTAGGAGTGGCCGGGGCGCACCGGGGCGGTATCCGGCTTGCGCGGCAGTAGCTTTGGAGTCTGATCCCGCAGATCCAGCACGATCCGGCCCATGTGCGCCGCCCGGAACACCGCTTCGAACGCTCCCACCACATCTTCGATCGGGAATCTCGTGAACGGCAGCGGGGTGAGCTTGCCCGAGGTGAGCATCTCGGTGCATTCACGCCGGAGCTCGCGGAAGGTCTCGGGCCGCAGCCGCAGCATGCGGTCCATGTCGATCGCGTGGAACGACAAGTTCCCGCTGAAGGCCTTGAGATCCACTGCGCCGCCGAAGTAGATATCCGCCTTCCCGATTTCGATGATCCGGCAGAACTCCCCGGCGACCGCGAAGTTCTGGGCGATCATCTCGCCGGGCAGCGAGTTGTAGATGACGTCGACACCGCGGCCTTCGGTGACGCGCAGTATGTCGTCGACAAACCCGACCGAGCGCGAGTCGAAGGCCGCGGTTGCACCTAGCTCGAGCGCCGCGCGACGGCGCTCCTCACTACCGGCAGTCGCATAGACAACCGCGCCCATGTTGACCGCGATCTGCACCGCGCCCATACCCATGCCGCCCGCCGCACCGTGGATAAGGACGGTTTCACCGGGCTGCAGATCGGCGAGTTTGTAGAAGGCGTAACCCGCCGTGAAGAACGGGACGCCCGAGCCCACCGCGAGCGGATCGAAATCCTCACGCTGCAGGTGCTCTTCGTCGATCCGTTCCCATGCCGCACCGCCATCGAGATCGAACGTCAGATAGCGTCGCAGCAGCCCACGCTCTGCCACCGCGATGCTCTCTCCGACTCTGAGCTCGTTGACCGCGGAGCCGACACGTGTGACGACACCGAATCCCTCCATCCCGGGCTCCAGCTTGAAATATGTTTCGCCGAGCTCGCGCTCCGTCAGGATTCCCAGGACCTTCAGCGGGTCCTTGTAGTTGAGTCCCAAGGTTTCGACGCGGACCTCGACCTGCCGGGGTCCCGGTTCGATGCGATCGCATGCGCGCAGCGCGATGTCCTTGAGCGTGCGCGTGTCCGGGATCTGTACCTCGTAGGCCACCTCCGGGTCTGTGGGCTCGAATGGTTCTTCCCACGGCGCAACGAGTTCGGACAGCGACCGGCGCATCCGCTGGGTCCACCGCTCACCCGCACGCACCGCGACTTCTTCGGCTCGATTCATCGCACCGATCTCCGCGGCCACCTCGTCCGGCGTGGCCGAATCGGGCAGATCCACAAGAGACCATTTGGCGGGGTGTTGCTCGTTGGCCAACACCCGGCGCGCTCCCACCAGCGCGGTCTGATCAAGGTCCAGGCCACTGTCGCCCGGTGCCAGGAAGGCGCGCGTGCTCACGACGACCACCTGCACATCCGGGCTCACGACACCGCGTTCGGTCTCGGCTTCCAGAACTACCCGCAACGCCTGAGCGATCGTGACGAGTTGATGCAGGTTCTCCACCAACGTCTTTCCGGCACCGACAGTCGCCAGGACACGTAGGTACGTGTCCGCGTGCAACGCTGCCGCGAAAGCGCCGGCGAGATCTGCTCCCGGGTCGGCTTTCAGGAGCACGGCACCGGCGCTGGCCGCACGGCGGGCGCCTTCTGCGAAAGCGGCCGCCGCATCGCCGATCTCGACGATCACATTCGCGGCCCGGGCGGCGGTGCTTCTGGAGGCGGCAGGTGCGGCGGGCTGCCCCTCGGCTTCCTCCTCCAAAGGCTCCCAACGAGGCTCGTAGAAGTACTGATCAAGCTCGGACAGCGGGTCCAGCGCTGATCCCACGGGCCGCAGCGTCACTCCGGTCAAGGCCAAGGCGACTTCACCGTCTTGCGAAGCGAGATAGGCGTTCGCGCGCAGCGGCTGCGTGCTGGTGATCTCGACGAACGCTATCGGGTCCTGGGGCACCTCGTGGTACAGACGTACCCGGTCCACCGAGGCCGGGATATGCGCCGTCGGAGGCACATCCAGCTCTGGACGTGCCGCCAACAGAACCGCGATGCACTGCAGGGCGGCATCGGCGAGCGCGGGATGAACGGCGTGGCGCAGTGCCGACCCCGACGCGTCTACCGCTTCCGGAGTCGTCAGCTGCGCAACACAGCCGGCCGACCCGATGCGCACGCTCTGGATTCGCTGAAAGGCAGGACCGTAGGAGAGCCCGACCGCGGCCAATCCTTTGTAGACGTCTTCGCCGTCAAAGATCCTGTCGAACTCGGACTGTGCCGGAACCTCGATCCGCAAGGCCCCCAGATTCGCCTCGACCAGCCTGCCATTGGCATGTGCCGTCCACAGTTGGGTATGCGCGGAGCGGCCGTTGACGGTGAACCGCTTGGTGGGCTCGTCCACGGTGAGACGGGTGATCGGCGCGTCATGTTCGGCGACCACCAAAGGCACCGCGAAGACCACCGAGTCCAAGCCCGCCTGGCCCCGGCCGGAGCGTTGCCGCACTGCCGATAGCGCGGCATCGAGGTACGCGGTTCCCGGTAGGACAATCGAGCCAAGGACCGTGTGGTCGGGCAGCCAGGGCAGATTCGCGGCAGCCAGGGTGACCTCCCACTGTGGCGTCAGCGCCTCCGCCCGGTCCCCCAGGAGCGCGAAGCGATCAGCGTCGCCGTAGCGCGCACGCAACGTCAGGGCGTCCTCTTCCCACAGTTCTTCTTGCGACCACGGGTATTTCGGCAGGTCCATGTGCGGGACCGAACCGTTCTCGTAGAGACCGGCCTCGCCGGGCGCGTCGATGGCGCCCACCGCATACAGGTCCGTGACGGCTTGCAGCACCGACTGCTCATCATTCTGGTCACGGTGCAAGGTCTGGACCGCGGCACCGGAGACACTGTGGCGCACAAAGCTTTCTCGAATATTCCCGAGCAGGACCGGATGCGGTCCGAGCTCCAGGAACACCCGGTACCGATCCTCGATGAGGGTGTCGATGGCCTTCGCGAACAGGACGCTTTCGCGCACGTTCTTGAGCCAGTAGTCCGGGTCTGCGAATGCCGCGCTGTCGATCTTCTCACCGGTGACGGTCGAGTAGACCGGCACGTCTGCCTGCCGGGGGGCAAGGCCGGCCAGCGAGGTCGCGAGTTCCCCGAGAATCGGGTCCATGAGCTGGCTGTGATACGGAACCTCGACGTGCAGCATCCGGGCAAAGACCCCGTCTTCTGCGAGCTCATCGTGCAGTGTCTGCAGGGCCTTGGAGTCACCGGACAATGTGGTTGCCGAGGCGCTGTTGATCGCCGCGACGCACACTGCCGTTCCAAAACGCGCGGCCCGGCGCTGGGCTTCCTCGGCATCCAGACCGACCGCGAGCATGCCGCCCGAGCCCGCTGTCTTGGCCTGCAGCCGGGAGCGATGGAAGGACACCGTAGCGGCGTCGCGCAAGGACAACGCGCCGCTCACGTACGCCGCGGCGACCTCACCAACGCTGTGTCCTACTACCGCGGTGGGCCGGATCCCGAACTGCCGCAAATGCTCTGCCAGCGCCGACTGGACCAAGAAATTCGCCGGCTGGGCGATCTCGGTGCTGCTGACGCGAGAGTCCCCTTCGGGCCGCAGCAGCTCGGCGATCACCGACCAGCCCGAGATCTCCTGGAACACCGCGTCGATCTCGGCGGCGGTGTCACGGAAGACACCAGGGGTCTGCAACAGTCCGCGCGCCATCCCCCACCACTGCGGGCCCATCCCACTGAAGACGAACACGGGATCGGAGATGCCCTCGACGAGAGCACGCGCCGGGGCCGCTTCCTCGCTTTCCGCATAGGAGTTCAGCTGCGCGAGAAGGTCGTCGGCATCGCGATAGATGAAGCCCTTACGCAGATAATGCTGTGCCCGGCGGCCGGTGGCCGCGGTCTTCAGTCGCTGCGCACCCTCCTCCGAGAGATCTGAGCCCAACAGCTCGGCGTACCCTCCGGCGACCTCATGCAACGCTGCCCCACTGCGGGCGGAGACCGGGAAGATCCGAATGCTGTCACGTGCAGGAGCCTGCGGCTCGGCGGCCGCGGGCGGCGCCTGCACGATGACATGCGCGTTGGTGCCGCCGTAGCCGAAGCTGTTCACCGCCGCGTACGCGGGAGCTCCGAAGTCCGGGTACGGCTCGACCTCGGTCGGGATGCGGATCTGCAACTCGTCGAACGGGATTTCGGGGTTGAGTTTGTCGAGGACGACCTGCGGCGCGATGGTCCGCCGCTGCACGGTGAGCGCGGCCTTGATCAAACCCGCGACACCCGCCGCGGCCTCGGTATGGCCGAAGTTGTTCTTCACCGAGCCGATCACCAGCGGCTGCGTGCGACCGGGAACCTTGCCGTACGAGTGCCCCAGTGCCTGCGCCTCCAGCGGATCGCCCACGCTGGTACCGGTGCCATGCGCCTCGATGTATCCCACCAAGGCCGGGTCGATGCCCGCCTCCTTGATCACGCGATCCGCAAGCCGCTGCTGCGACACCGGATTTGGCACGGGCAGCGCTATCGTCCTGCCGTCCTGATTGACCCCGCTGCCGCGAATCACCGCATATATATGGTCACCGTCGCGCTGTGCCTGCTCGAGGTTCTTGAGCACCACGATTCCGACGCCCTCGCCACGGCCGTAACCGTCTGCTGCCGCGTCGAACGACTTGCTGCGGCCGTCGGCCGCGAGGAATCTGCCCTTACACATGGTGATGAACGTTTCCGGCTGGAACATCACGTTCACTCCGCCGGCAAGCGCCACATCGCACTCACCGTCGGCGACCGCCCGTACCGCCAGGTGCGTGGTGACCAGAGAGGACGAACATGCCGTGTCCACGGTCATGCTCGGCCCCCAGAAGTCGAGCGCGTGGGCGATTCGGTTGGACAACAACGTCTGAGACGCGCTGAAGGCGGCGAAGTTGTTGATCTTCTCGAGGTTTCGGGCCAGGCCCCGGCTGATCATGTTGTCGTTCATGAAACCGCCGATGAAGGTACCCACGTTCCCGCCCAGCGCCTGTCCGGCGATGCCCGCGTCGTCGAGGGCTTCCCAGGTGGTTTCAAGAAGAAGCCTCTGCTGCGGGTCCAGGACGGCAGCCTCACGGTGCGAGATCCCGAAGAAATCCGCATCGAACCGTCGGAAACTCTGGGTCAGGAAGCTGCCTCGCCGCGTGTACATCCGGCCGGGCGTATCGGGGTCGGGGTCGTAGTACTTATCCGCGTCCCAGCGATCCTTCGGAATATCAACGACGGCGTCGCCTTTGCGTAACACAAAGTTCCAGAAACTCTCCGGATCACCAATTCCTCCGGGGAATTTACATCCGATGCCAATGATAGCCACTGCAACCAATGCTCGGCCCTCTCCTAGTTGTTGAACTATCGGGAGACGATGGAACTTTTTCCGAAATAGCGAGACAGTTCGAGCTCATCTGGAATCATCTTGACCACTAACGATGCTGTGCCTGCCGTGTCATTCCGTGGAGTTCGGACTGTACCCGTCTGATTGGCAACACGAAGGGTGTTTCAGATGACTTTGTTGATCCCCCCGAAAGTAGCTCCATGAGAAACGCCTGGGTGTATCTCGTTGTGCTGGCGGTGCTTACCGTCGCGGCCTTGTTCATCCTCAAACTGCGCTCAAGCGAGATCCCGGATGAGGCAGCAGGGACGGTGAGCCGTCTCCCCACGTTGGGCACGCTCTCCGAACGGACGATCCAGTACGAGGCCGTCGGGCCCGATGGAACCCCGGCGACGGTGTCCTATCTCGACGACGAGGGCCACAACCAGAACGTCAACACCGTCCTGCCATGGCAAGAAGCACTGCGCACCGTGGAACCTTCGCTGGTGACGAGCATGGTCGTGCAGTCCAACAGCTCTGGCGTTGGATGCCGGATCACCGTCAACGGCAAGGTCCGCGATGAACAAGTCGCAACCGCCAGCGGCGGGATCGCAAGCTGCAAGGTGCAAGTCGCATGAAAAAAGACGAGAGCGAAGCGGTTACGGGGCCCATACCTGCGCCCGCCGACGGCAACGGGTTCTCCGATCGATCACGGGCATTCGGCAAGCGGCTACGCAACGAATTCTCCGTGCCGTTCCGCCGAGAGACCTACGCCAGCACCGACACCGGACAGCACAGACCGCTGTACGCCCGGCTGCTGTACGGACTGTCCATCCCGATCGTCGTGCTGTGGGTGCTGCTCGCCTGCGGCCTCAATGCCGCTGGGCCCCAACTCGAGAAGGTGATCGAGGGACACGCGTTGTCCTTCCTGCCCGACGAGGCCTCCTCGGTGCAGGCGCTCTCCAACATGGGCAAGTACTTCGGAAACGGCGGCACCAACAACTTCGTCGCCGTGCTGGCCGAGGGAGACAAGCCGTTCGGCGCGGAGATGCACGGCTACTACGCCGATCTGATGGAGAAGTTCAAGGCCGACAAGAAGCACGTCGTCACAACGATCGATCTGTGGTCCGACCCGTCATTCGCCCCGGCATTCGAAAGCCAGGACCGGAAGGCCTCTTTCAGTTATCTCAACCTCGCCGGAAACATGGGCACGGCGCTGGCCATGGAATCCACCCAAGCGGTGCGCGACATCGTCAAGGCCTACCCGCCCCCAGCCGGGGTCAAGATCTACGTGACCGGACCTTCCGCGGTCGTGAACGACGAACTACTCGCGATCAACCGCTCGATCCTGCCGATCATCATCGCGTGCGCCATCTGCATCACCATCATCATGTCGCTGACCTACCGTTCGCTGTTCACGGCGGCGATGCCGCTACTGGTCGTGGCGGTCGCTCTGGTGACCGCCCGTCCGATCGTCGCCCTGCTCGGTGAACGCGGGATCATCGGCATCTCCATATTTGCGTCAAGTCTGTTGGCCGGCATCGTCCTTGGCGCGGGAACGGACTACGGCATCTTCCTGCTCGGCAGGTATCAAGAAGCACGACGGGCGGGCCAGGACCCGACCACCGCCTACTTCACCGCCCTGTCGAGTGTGCAGCGCATCATCTTTGCCTCCGGGCTGACAGTGGCGGGCGCGACCGCCTGCATGACACTCACCCGACTCGCGGCGTTCTCCACGTCCGGCCTGCCCTGCACCATCGGCATCCTCACCGCCCTTGCCGCGGCGTTGACCCTCGGCCCCGCACTGCTGGCGATCGGGTGCAGGCTCGGACTGTATGAGCCGCGAGGAGATCGGGCCATCCGCCGCTGGCGGCGCATCGCCACGCACGTGGTCCGTTGGCCCGGCCCCGTACTCGCGGGCAGCCTCGCCGTACTCGCACTCGCGATTCTCGTCCTACCGACGTATGTCATCAGCTACAACGAACGGGCGGCACAACCGGCCAATACCGAGGCGAATCTGGGCCTGGACGCCGCGGATCGGCACCTGCCGCCGAACATGCTGAACCCGAACCTGCTGTTCGTCGAATCCGATCACGACATGCGCAACTCTGCCGACCTGATCGCGCTCGCCAAGCTGACCAATGCCGTCTACGGCGTGGAAGGCGTGCAAGCGGTGCAGGGCATCACCCGCCCCCTCATATCGCCACTGCCCCAGGGAACCCTGACCTATCAAGGTGGGTACATCGGCGAACGCATGTCCCAGATCGCCGAAATGGTCAGCACGCAGCTCAACGGCATCGCCAGAATCACCGGCCAGATCGATCAGCTCTCGGTCGGCGTCAAGGTGGTCCTCAAGGACCTCCGAGTCACCCAACGGGCCGTCGATCTTCCCGGCGGCGGGGGCCAGGCCACCCGGGCGCGCCTCATCGACCTGTTGAAGATGGCGAAGGGCATCCACAATGAGATGCAGCCCATGCTCGCCGCCGGCATCGACACGGCGGGACAACTGGTGGATATGGTCCCGGACTGTAAGCAGCTGCTGCCCTGCAATACCGCGCTCACCGGCCTGGCCGTTCTCGACGGACTCAATCAGGCCGGGGGGCGAAAGTTCGAGGATCTCGTGGACGCCTCCCGTGTGGCCTCGGAGTCATTGCCGAACCTGGTGGCACAAGTTCAGCTGCTGGACCGTTTCCTCAGCGACGCACAACGAACGCTGACCCCCATCCGCGGCATGGCGGACTCGCTGCTCGTACAGATGAACGAGGTCACCCAATTCCTGCGTGAGATCGCCGACACCTATATGAAGGGAGACCCGAGCGGGTACTTCTTCCTTCCGAGCCAGGCCTTCGAATCCCCGTTGTTCCAGTCCGCACTCTCCGTCTTCTTCTCACCGGACGGCAAGATCACCCGAATGCTCGTCATGGGCGATGTGAACTCGTTCAGCAGAGAGAGCATGGACTACAGCGCGAAGATCATCCCCGCGGCGCAATCAGCACTCAAAGGCACCTCGCTCGGCGGGAGCCAGGTGAGCATCGGCGGCGCCGGCGGCACGCTGCTCAACATCGCCGCCTTCGCCAGGGAGGACTTCATCACCAGTGCCGTGGCGGCCTTCGCATTCGTGTTCTGCGTGGTCCTGCTGCTGCTACGCAGCTTCGTCGCCGCGATCGCCGTCGTTGGCACCGTGGGGCTGTCGTTTCTGTCCGCGTGGGGTCTGAGTGTCGCCATCTGGCAACACGGTGTCGGTCTGCCCTTGCACTGGGCGGTGGCGCCATGCTCCTTCATATTTCTTGTCGCGGTCGGCGCCGATTACAACCTGCTGCTCGTCGCCCGATTCAAAGAAGAGCTCCGCGCCGGAATCAAGACCGGCATCATCCGCTCCATGGTGGGCACCGGCAGCGTAGTCACCACAGCGGGCCTGATTTTCGGTTTCACGATGTTCGCGCTGATCGCCGGCTACTCGAGCACACTCGCGCAGATCGGCACGACCGTCGGCGTCGGACTCCTGCTCGACACACTCATCGTCCGTTCACTCGTCATCCCCTCCATCGCGACCATTCTGGGCCGCTGGTTCTGGTGGCCCATGCGTGTGCCGTGCCGCGCATTGCGGGAAACGGATCCGGCATTGGTCGGCCCAAGGCACAGCGCGAGCCAGGCATAAAAAGGAAATCCGTGTACAGAAATTGCAGAATTGGTAATTGCCGTCCACCAGATTTGGAAGACCGGGTATGAGTGCGAATAGTCGCCGTCTTGATCGCCGGGCGAGTTTTACCGCGCAATCTTGCGCCGCGCAACGCGCGGCCGAGACGATGCAATCACCCCGCCGACGTCTCCTCAACGATCCCTACTCACGCTATTTCATCCGTAGCCCGCTATTACGTGCCTGTTTGATTCATCCGCTGGTGGCCCGCGGATTTATCGGTGTACTCAAATCGGTATTCGGCGCCGCAGGTCACTTCTTTTTGGTATTGCGGGTGCGCTATACCGATGACGTCCTCAAGAAGGCCATCGATGATGGCGTTGATCAACTCGTGCTCCTGGGCGCGGGGTTCGACACCACTACCTTGCGCCGCGTCGCGCACGGCCCGATCAAGATCTTCGAGGTCGACGCACCGACTACCCAGGCGGACAAACGAGCCGTCATGGAACGGCTCCAACTAGCCGACAGCAACGATGAAATCGTCTGGGTTCCTTGCGATTTCGAACACGACATACTCCGTGAAAGGCTCCTCGCCAGCGGATTCGATCCCACCCGGCCAAGCCTGTTCGTCTGGCTCGGCGTGACTGCCTACCTCACCCAAGACGCGCTCGACGCGACACTTGCCGACCTCGCGACGGTCTGCGCGCCCGGAAGCCTGCTGGTTTTCGACTACCTGGACACCAGTGTCGTCGCGGGCGGAGACAACAAGTCGGTGCGTGCCCGGCTATGGACCGAAGCGGCGGCACGGTTCGGCGAGCCGTACCTCACCGGTCTCACCGCGGCAGACGCCGACGCGCTGCTGGCCTCGCACGGATTCCAGTGCCGCCAGCACCTGACCACGCTCGAATTGCTGCGGCATTACGCACCGGCATACGCCAGTCGATCACCTGCCGACGGCCGGGCGGCGATCACCACAGCGCAGCGCACCTGACGGTGGGCTCGCCACATATCCGCGATGCGAGCGGTGACGGCCGCAACGGCGTTCACCAGCTATAATGAGGGCCACAACCTGCATGAACAGGGAACTAATGCCCCGGGTACGGCGTTGAGTTAGACAGCCACCAGCAATTTGAGCGCGGGATCCGAGTGCATAGACCCGCAGTGAAGAGGAGAAGTACACATGGCAGATCGTGTTCTACGAGGCAGCCGACTCGGTGCCGTCAGCTACGAAACCGATCGTGACCACGACCTGGCGCCTCGCCGCATGGCTCGCTACCGCACCGAGAACGGTGAAGAGTTCGACGTTCCCTTCGCCCACGACGCCGAGATCCCGGCGAACTGGGCATGCCGCAATGGCCTGGAGGGCACCCTGCTCGACGGCGACGTGCCCGAGCCCAAGAAGGTCAAGCCCCCGCGCACGCACTGGGACATGCTCCTGGAGCGCCGCAGCGTTGAGGAGCTCGACGAGCTGCTCAAAGAGCGTCTGGAACTGATCAAGGGCCGTCGCCGGGGCTAGAACCACCCGCCCTGATGAGCGCCCCCGGCAGGTCCGTCTCGGGTTCCGCCGTGCTGATCACCGGTGCCGCCAGCGGCATGGGAAAGGCCACGGCCCGGATTTTCGCCGAAGACGGCGCGTTTGTCGCGGTCACCGATCTTCGGCTGGAGGATGCGCAGGCGGTCGCCGCCGAGATCGGCGAGTCCGCCGTGCCGTGGGCGCTGGATGTCACCGACGAGGCACAGATCATCGAGGTCGTCGCGGCGGTTGCCGAACGGTTCGGCCGGCTGGACATTGTGGTGAATAACGCGGGTTTCGCGGCGTTCAGATCACTTGATGACCCCGACTACGGCAGCACCTGGGATCGCTCACTTGCCGTGCATCTGAGCGCACCCCAACGGATCGTCCGTGCGGCGCTACCGTTTCTGCGCGACTCCCCCGCTCCGCGCGTGGTGAACATCGCCTCCACGGAGGCTCTCGGCGCCACGCCGTACGACAGCCCGTACGCTGCGGCCAAAGCTGGTCTGGCCGGCCTGACCAGGAGCTTGGCGGTCGACCTGGGGCGGGAGGGAATCACCGTGAACTGCATCTGCCCGGGTCCCATCGACACCGCGATGACAGCAGCGATCTCGGCTGAGGACAAGGACACCTATGCGCGCAGGCGCACCGCACTGCGCCGCTACGGCCGCGCCGAAGAGGTCGCCCACATGACGCTGAGCGTGTGCCTACCGGCCGCCTCGTACCTGACCGGCACGGTCATCCCCGTCGACGGCGGCCTGATGGCCCGCAATGCGTGAGGACTGACTCCCTCAGCGATTGATGCCGCGGGCCCGGTCCAGACGGCTTTGGACGCCCCATTTGGTCACCTTGACCAGGGCTTCGTTGATGATGGACCCACTCATCTTGGATTCGCCGATCGCGCGTTCGGTGAAGGTGATCGGCACCTCGGCAACCTCGAAGCCATGCGCGATGGTGCGCAGGGTGAGGTCGATCTGGAAGCAGTACCCGTGCGATTCCACCGCCGCCAGATCCAGCTTCTCGAGCACCTCACGCCGGTAGGCCCGATAGCCCGCGGTGATGTCGTGCGGCTTCACACCCAGCACCAGCCGGGCATACACGTTCGCACTCCGGGACAGCACCAGTCGCCGCCACGGCCAGTTGACGACGGTACCGCCGGGTACGTAGCGAGATCCGATCGCCAGATCGGCCCCGGCGTCGACGGCGTCAAGCAGCCGGGACAGCTGTTCGGGTGCGTGGCTGCCGTCGGCGTCCATCTCGACCAGCACCGAGTACTGGCGCGCCAGGCCCCAGCCGAAGCCCGCGATGTAGGCCGCACCGAGGCCACCCTTTTCCTTGCGGTGCATGACATGTACGCGGTCGGGGTCGGCGAGCGCCGCCTCGTCGGCCAGTTCGCCGGTGCCGTCCGGGCTACCGTCGTCAACGATCAGCACGTGCACATCGGGTTGCGCCTTGTGCAACCGACCAAGGATCAGCGGGAGATTCTCCCGCTCGTTGTACGTCGGAATGATCACCAGGGTCCGGGCGCTCGGACGTTCGGTCACGGGATCCACTCCGGTCAGGTCTCCTTAATCGGTGAGGCCGGTTCTACCTCATGTTTGGGCCTCTTCAGCCCTCCATTGTGCAGTATCGCCAGGCCAGCCGAGGCCAGGACGGCAAGTCCGGCGATCAGAGCCAGCGCCCACTCCACCCACGGACCCCATTGCGTGGCCGGTGTCACGTCGTTGTGCAGCCGCACCTGCATGTCGATGTAGGCCGGTTCGAAGAACTTGGTGCGCCCCGCGTCGACGCCGTCGGGAGAGATAAACGCGCTGATCCCGGTGGTGCCGACGACGATGACTTCCCGATCGTGCTCGACGGCCCGCACCTTGGAGATGGCCAGTTGCTGTTCACTCATCGCCGTACCGAACAGGGCGTTATTACTCGGCACGGTGAGTATCTCGGCACCGTTCAGGGTGGACTGCCGCAGCGCCCGATCGAACAGAACCTCCCAGCAGGTGGCAACGCCGATCTTCACGCCGCCCGCCGTGACGACGCCGTTGCCGTCTCCGGGGACGAAGTATCCGGCCCGGTCCGCGTACTTGGAGAAGTGCGCGAAGAAGCTCCGCCACGGTAAATACTCACCGAATGGCTGCACGATCTGCTTGTCGTGACGCTCGCCGGGGCCGCTGTCGGGATCCCAGACGATCACCGAATTGATCGATTTGGGCTGTTCGGGGGTGGAATCTGGATGCCGCAGCACGCCGCCTACCAGGATGGGAACGCCGATGGCCTGGGCCGCCTCGGTGATTGCCTCGGCTGCGTCGGCGTTGCGGATCGGATCGATGTCCGAGGAGTTCTCCGGCCACACCACGAACTGCGGCGCCGGGGCCTTGCCCGCCTTCACGTCCGCGGCCAGCAAGAGCGTTTCCTTGACGTGATAGTCGAGCACGGCGCGCCGCTGTGCGTTGAAATCGAGCCCCAGCCGGGGCACGTTCCCTTGCACCGCGGCGACGGTGACACTGCGGCCATCGGTGGCGCCGTGGCTGGCGTGTCGAACCTGCTGCCAGCTCACCGCCATGGCGAAGAGGACGAGGCAGACGCACGCCCCAGGCAGCAGCACCGAGGGCACCGGACGCGCACCGCCTGGTCCCACCGAGGGGCTGCGCCACCAGCGGTACATCTCAATGCCGAGCGCGGTCACCGCGAACGCGCCCAGGGCCACCGTGAAGGACACCAATGGGGCGCCCCCGTACCGAGCCAGGCTCAGCATCGGACCATCGCCCTGACCGAAAGCGACTCGACCCCATGGGAATCCGCCAAATGGAACACTTGCCTTACCCCATTCGGCAGCAGACCACGCGGCGGCGAACCACAGCGGCCAGCCCGGCAGCCGGCGCACGGCGACGGCCAGCACGCCGAACAGGGCGACCCAGGTCGCGCACAGCAACGACAGCGCCAGCCACGGGACGACGCCCACCAGCTGGCCCGTCCACGGCAGCAGCGGAACGTAGAAGGCGAGACCGAATAGCAGCCCGTACCCCAGCCCACCGCGCAGCCTGGTGTTCGACGACCACAGCACCAAACCCAGGATGGACAGTGCCGGGAAGGCCGCCCACCAGAAACCCCAGGGCGGGAAGCTCGCGCACAACAGGAGACCGCCGATCACTGCCGCACCCTGGCGGGGCACCGCGCGCAGCCAGGCCCGGCCGAACGCGATACCGCGGGCACGCACCGCCGCCGCGAAGACCGCGCCACGTGAAGGCCCGGTTTTCGCCGGAGCCTCCGGCTCCTCGTCGGCCGGAACGTCGGTGGCCTCGGCCAGATCGGTCACGTCCTGGCCGACAATCTCCTCAACGGACTCGTCGACAGTTTCGTCAGCCATGAATCACCGTGCCACGGTGCACAGTTCGTAGACACTTGGGAAGCACAGCGGCGGCGTCCGATAAGTCCGGCAGGGCGGGGACACGCGAGCGTGGGTCGGTGGACCACCGCTGTACACCCGGTTGGCTGGTGTTGATGGTCAACTCCCCCGTCTCCCAAATCGCATAGCTGGCAAGTGCTCCCGGGATCAGCGTGCCCGTGGCACCGTCATGAACTCCCTGGGCGCGCCAGCCACCTCGGGTGGCGGCGCCGAACGCCGCGCGGACCGAGACGGAACTGGTTGGGGTGCGGTGATGGGCTGCCGCCCGCACCGTCATCCACGGATCCAGGGGCGTGACAGGGGCGTCAGAACCGAACGCGAGGGGCACGCCTTGGGATGCTAACAGCGCCAGCGGGTTTAGCTGAGTACCTCGATCCACGCCGAGTCGTTCCGCGTACATACCGTCGGGGCCGCCCCAGAGGGCGTCAAAGGCCGGTTGCACACTGGCGATCACCCCAAGGCGACCGAGCTGCTCCGCCTGTGCCGCCGAGATCATTTCCAGGTGCTCAAGGCGGTGCCCGCACCTAGCCACGGCCGGTATGCCGTGCCGGGTGGCGACGCGGTCCAGCGCGTCGATCACCTGAGTGACGGCAGCGTCACCGATCACGTGGAATCCCGCGGTAATACCGGCCCGTGTGCACGAGTCCAGGTGCGTCTCAACGGTTTCGGCATCCAGATGCATGGTGCCGCAGGTGTGTGGCGCGTCGTGGTAGGGCTCCTGCAGCCAGGCCGTGTGCGATCCCAACGCACCGTCGACGAAGAGGTCTCCGGCCAGACCGGCGGCCCCCGTCAACGCGATGAGCTCGCGCGCGTGCTCGGCGTCGCGCGCCGGCTCGCCCCAGTATCCGGTGACCTGCACGCCATGCTCGGTGGCCAACAGCTCGCGGAAATCGTCCAAACCACTGATCTCCGGCCCGCCGCACTCGTGCACCGACACCAGACCCAGCGATGCCGCACTGTCCAGCGCCGCGCGCCGCGCTGTCGCACGCCCATTGACGGAGAGCGCGCCGCGCGCATGTGCCCGTAACAGGTGGTGAGCCGCACCGGCCACCGGATGTTCGGGATGAAATCCTGTGGCCCCGGCAAGCCCGGGTACCTGCTGCCGCAGCGCGGTCGACGCCGCAGCCGAATGCACATCGATCCGGCTGAGGTAGACGGCCCGGCCAGGCGCGGCCTCGTCGAGATCGGCAGTGGTCAGCGGCTGCCGCTCGGGCCATCGCGATTCGTCCCAGCCATGCCCCCAGATCACCTCATCGGAGTGTTCGCCGGCGTACGCGGTCAGTCGGGCCAGGCACTGCTCCCGCGAAGACATCCCGGACAAGTCGAGCCCGATGAGGGACAGTCCGATGGCGGTGAGATGAACATGGGCGTCGACGAACGCGGGCGCGACGAAGGCACCCTCGAGGTCGACGATGTCGGCGTTCGGGAACTCGGCACGACCGAGGTCGTCCTCGCCGA
Source organism: Mycobacteroides sp. H001 (assembly GCF_001440005.1). Taxonomy (NCBI): domain Bacteria; kingdom Bacillati; phylum Actinomycetota; class Actinomycetes; order Mycobacteriales; family Mycobacteriaceae; genus Mycobacteroides; species Mycobacteroides sp. H001. Next base: position 192,481 of record NZ_LJYH01000035.1, on the reverse strand, counting down.
TCCAGCTGATGACATCGCCGGTTACGGCCATCGCGGTCGCCGCCGGATGCGACGGGCTATGCACGCGCGCATTGACGAGCAGTTGAGTCTGCACTCGCTAATTCTGCCGGGTTCGGGCGGTGTCTACGCAGGCAGGTCGTGGCCGGGACGGTATCGCCGAGACGGTCCGGCTTGCTCGTCACTCACGTCGATGACCTCACCGTCGATGTAATCGACGGTGCTCGCCCGTGTTTGAGCCCCCTGAAAGGCACCGTATCCGGTGGGTATGACGGTGATGAGGGGCGCACGCCTACTCAGCTGGCGGGCCGCGACCAGGGTCAGGACCGGCCGCAGGACCGCACGGGTCGGGGGCAGCAGCATCAGCAGTCCGATGACCGAGGAGACCAGCCCGGGAATCACCACCGCAATAGTTCCCAGCGCGATGAGCGCGCCGTCCGCGACGGCCCCTCCCGGGGATCTGACTCCACGTCGCAGCTGATCAACGGCGCGTCGAGCCTGAGAGCCGGCAAGTATGAGACCGGCCACGAAGGCGGCAAGGACGGCGATGATGGTCCAGCCGATACCCACCGCCGAGGTCAACGCCACCAGGGCGGACACCTCCACGATCACGTACAGCAGAAACAGACCAGGCCACATATCCGGTCAACGAGCCGACCCGTCGCCGGGTTCCCGACTCACGCCGCGGTTCAGGCGGTGACGGCCAAGCCGATGGTGCCGCTGCTGCCGCGACGCACGATGCTCGCCTTGACCAGCACCCAGCCCAACAGGCCGTACTTGCGGGTGATGGCCGCGCGGGCTCGCTGCGTGCCCTCGGTATCCAGGACGCGCGCGATGCCCTCGATCTCGCCGCTGCGGACCTTGCCGCGCACATCGCAGATGGCTAGCGAGACCCGCGGGGTGTTTCGGATCCGGCGCACCTTCCAGGACGTCGTCTCGGTCCACACGAGAAGTTCACCGTCCTCGGGCGCCGCCCAGACCGCGGCAGGTTTGGCCCGGCCATCCTTGGTGTAGGTGGTCAGCAGGACATACTTGGCAGCACAGACTTCGTCGAATGTCGGCACCGGGAGGTTCGCACCCATGCCGACCAGTCTAGAAACCTCAGAGCGCTTCCGGCGCGCCGAGCGTCACTGAAATCCCAACCCTGGCGCCGTTACGCCGGTCCAGCCAGGCGGTCACGATCCGGCTGGCCAGCCCGTATCGGCTGACCACCGCCGACCGAATACGCGCCACGGACGCCGGATCCTCGACGATCACCGCGGTAGCGTCGGCGGACGGGCTGATCACCCTGCCGCGCTGAGTACAGACGGCCACCCGCACCTTCCTGTTGCGCCGGATCCTTCCGACCTTCCAGGTGTTGGCACTTGTGGTCAGCAGAAGCTCGTCGCCCTCTGCCACGAAGCCCATCGGAGTTGGCTTGGGCACACCGTCTTTGGTGAATGTGGTCAACAAGATGTAGCGGCCCGCCGCCACCGTGCCGATGTTCAAGCCGATATCCCGGGCCATGCTCCGATGCTACGACTCCAACTCGCCCTCGGTTTCCAGGAACACCGAACGCAAATCATCCAAAACTTGCTGATCGGGTTCTTGCCAGAGACCCCGGCTGGCTGCCTCCAACAATCTCTCGGCAATCCCGTGAAGAGCCCACGGGTTCGATTGCTGCATGAACTTGCGATTCTGCTCGTCGAGCACATAGCTGTTGGTGAGCTGCTCGTACATCCAGTCGGCCATCACGTTCGCGGTGGCGTCGTATCCGAACAGGTAGTCGACGGTGGCGGCCATCTCGAATGCACCCTTGTAACCGTGCCGGCGCATCGCCTCCAACCACCGCGGATTCACCACGCGCGCACGGAAAACCCTTGTGGTTTCTTCAGATAACGTGCGGGTATGCACCGCGTCGGGCCGGGTGTTGTCGCCGACGTATGCCGCTGGCGCCTTGCCGGTGAGCGCTCGCACCGCGGCGACCATGCCACCGTGATACTGGAAATAGTCGTCCGAGTCGGCAATATCGTGTTCACGGGTGTCGGTGTTCTTGGCCGCCACCGCGATCCGGCGATACTGATGACGCATATCCTCGCTGGCAGCCGCACCGTCCAGTCCGCGGCCGTAGGCGAATCCGCCCCACGCTGTGTAGACCTGTTCCAAATCCGAGTCGTTGCGCCAGTTTTGACTATCGATCAGCTGAAGCAGTCCCGCCCCGTAGGTGCCGGGCTTGGAGCCGAAGATGCGCATGGTGGCACGGCGCCAGTCTCCGTGTTCGGCACGATCAGCCTCGGCGTGCGCCCGCAGATAGTTCTCCTCGGCAGATTCGTCGAGTCCGGCCGCAAGGGCGACGGCGTCGTCGAGCATGGTCACCACGTGCGGGAAGGCGTCGCGGAAGAATCCGGAGATGCGCACCGTGACGTCGATGCGGGGGCGCCCGAGCTCCGACAAGGAGATCGCCTCGAGGCTCACCACGCGCCGGGAGGCGTCATCCCATACCGGCCGAACTCCCAGGAGGGCAAGGACTTCGGCAATATCGTCGCCAGAGGTCCGCATCGCCGAGGTACCCCAGATCGAAAGCCCGACGGACCGCGGCCAGTCGCCATAGTCGGTGCGGTATCGCTGCAGGAGCGAGTCCGCCATGGCCTGCCCGGTCTCCCAGGCCAACTTCGACGGAACCGCCTTGGGGTCCACCGAGTAGAAGTTGCGTCCGGTGGGCAACACGTTGACGAGTCCGCGCAGCGGCGAGCCAGAGGGCCCGGCCTCGATGAATCGGCCATCAAGAGCGCGAAGCACCGCGTCGATCTCACCGTTGGTGCCGTCCAGCCGTGGCACCACCTCCGTCGCCGCGAACCGCAGGATCGATGCGACCTGCGGGTCGTCGGTAAGTTGACCGACCGCATCCGGGTTCCAGCCTGTGCCCTGCAACGCGGCTAGCAACGAATGTGCTTGCTGATCAATCTCATCCACCCGCGCACGGTCGTCGGTGCCGTCCTCGGCCAGGCCGAGCGCCTGCCGCAACCCCGGCACCGACTGTTCGCCGGCCCACATCTGCCGGGCGCGCAGGATCGAGAGCACCAGATCAACCTGAGCGGCACCCGTGGGCGCACTGCCCAGGATGTGCAGGCCGTCACGGATCTGCACATCCTTGATCTCGCAGAGCCATCCGTCGACGTGCAGCAGCATGTCGTCGAAGACGTCCTCGTCGGGGCGCTCTTCGAGTCCCAGGTCGTGGTCCATCTTCGCTGCACGCATCAGCGTCCAGATCTGCTGGCGGATCGCCGGCAGTTTGGCTGGATCCAGCGCCGAGATGTTCGCGTGCTCATCGAGAAGCTGCTCCAAACGCGCGATATCCCCGTAGGTCTCGGCGCGCGCCATGGGTGGGATCAGGTGATCGACCAGGGTCGCGTGTGCGCGCCGCTTGGCCTGGGTGCCCTCGCCCGGATCGTTCACCAGGAACGGGTAGATGAGTGGCAGGTCACCGATCGCGGCGTCGGTAGCGCAATCTGCCGACAGGCCAACGGTTTTCCCGGGCAACCACTCCAGGTTGCCATGCTTGCCCAGGTGCACCAGCGCATCGGCGCCAAACCCACCCTCCTCGCGCGGGGCCGACAGCCAGCGATACGCGGCCAGATAATGGTGGCTCGGAGGCAGATCGGGATCGTGATAGATGGCCACCGGGTTCTCGCCGAACCCGCGAGGCGGCTGCACCAGCAGCAGGGTATTGCCGGCTTGCAGGGCGGCGATCACGATATCGCCGTCCGGGTTGACGCTGGTGTCCACGAACAGATCGCCCGGCGGCGGTCCCCAGTGTTCGACGACCTGCTCGGCAAGACCGGGTGCCAGCCGGGAGAACCACTCCCGGTACTGGCGCGCCGGAACACGAATCGGGTTGCCCGCCAGCTGGTCTGCGGTAAGCCAGTCCGGATCTTGGCCACCCCGCTCGATGAGCGCATGCACCAGGGTGTCCCCGTCCCCGTCCGTGGCGGGGCGACCGGTGGCGGGCAGTCCGGGGATGTCGCCGTCGGCGCCCACGTCGTAGCCGGCCTCCCGCATCGCGGTCAGCAATGCCACCGCACTGGCCGGAGTGTCCAGTCCCACCGCGTTCCCGATCCTGGCGTGCTTGGTGGGGTATGCGGAGAACACGACGGCAATCCGGCGTTCACCGGCGGGGATGGATCGAAGTTTCGCGTGCCGCAGCGCGATACCTGCCACCCGGGCGCAGCGCTCCGGGTCGGGAACATAGGTGATGAGGCCGTCACTGTCGATCTCCTTGAACGAGAACGGCACGGTGATGATGCGCCCGTCGAATTCGGGCACCGCGACCTGAGTGGCGACGTCCAATGGACTCATGCCGTCGTCGTTGGCCTCCCAATCATCTCGGGGGCTGGTCAGGCACAGCCCCTGCAGGATCGGGATATCAAGTGCGGCAAGATGGGTGACATTCCACTCGTCGTCAGCCCCTCCGGCTCCCACAGCCGCCGGGGTGGCGCCGCCCGCGGCCAGCACGGTGACCACCATCGCGTCAGCGGCGGCGAGCGTCTCCAGGAGTTCCGCCGGCGCGGTGCGTAGCGAGGCGCAGTACACCGGAAGCGCCCGCCCTCCGAGGTTTTCAATGGCGGTGCAGAGAGCCTCTATGTATGCGGTGTTCCCGGCCAGCTGCTGAGCGCGGTAGTACAGCACCGCGACGGTGGGACCATCGACACTCCCGGTCGCACGCTCCAGCACTCCCCAGGCCGGGTTTGTCGTCGGCGGTTCGAAGCCGATACCCGTCATCAGGACGGTGTCGGACAAGAAGGCGTGCAGCTGCTGCAGATTGGCCGTCCCGCCCTCGGCCAGGTACCGGTGCACCTGCAGGGCGACGCCGCCCGGAACGGTCGAGCATTCCATGAGTTCGGCATCGGGAGCCTGTTCACCGGAGACCACCACGGCCGGCACTCCTGAGGCAATGACGGCGTCGATGCCCTCCTCCCAGCCGCGACGTCCGCCCAGAAGCCGGACAACTACCAACCCCATCCCCTCCAGCAGGCCCGGGACGTCGTCGACGTGGATACGAGAGGGGTTGGCCCATCGATAGTTCGCACCGCTGGCGCGCGCGCTCAGCAGGTCGGTATCCGATGTCGACAGAATCAGGATCGGGGCATTGCTCACAGGACATTCGTACCGTAGTCCTACGGTGAGTAGGTGACCCGCTCCTCAGCCGACGACGCGTGCCCCGGTGCGCTGCGGTTACATGAGGCGGCCGACGGAGCACTGGCACGCATCCGGCTGCCCGGCGGAATGCTCTCGTCGGCGCAGTTGGCCGCGTTGGCCACAGCAGCAGGCAGCCATGGCGCACCCGTTTTGGAGCTGACCTCCCGCGGCAACATTCAGCTGCGATCGATCCGGGATGCGGACGCGGTGGGCACCCTGTTATCGGACGCCGGGCTGCTGCCGTCGCCCAGCCACGAACGAGTGCGCAACATCGTGGCCTCGCCGCTCTCGGGCCGGGCCGGTGACTTCCCCGATGTGCGGCCGCTGGTCCTCGCGCTCGACCATGGGCTGATCTCAGCTTCCGTGCTCGCCGGCCTGCCCGGCCGCTTCCTGTTTAGCCTCGATGACGGACGCGCCGACATGGCCACCATGGGTGCGGACATCGGGCTCGGCCATGGGCCGGGCGGCTGGCGTGTTCTCCTCGATGGTCATGGCACCTCTACGTGTGTCGCCGACCCGGACGCCGCCGTCGACCATGTGCTCGCGGCGGCGCAGACCTTCGTAGAGATTCGGGGAAACGCATGGCGCGTCCGGGAGCTGCCGGACGGCGCCAAGACCCTGGCCGCGGCGATCGGCGCAACACTGATCGCGGGGCCGGGCGAGGCAGGGCCCGCGCCGCACGCGCCCGTGGGATGGATCGAGCAGTATCCCGACCACGAGTTGGTGACGCTGGGGGCCGCCGTTCCGTTGGGCCAGCTGCCGGCTCGGGTGGCAGCACTGCTGGCCGCCGCCGAAAGACCGGTCGTCATTACCCCATGGCGGTCGGTGCTGCTGTGCGATCTGCCCCACGAGGACGCCGACGCGGTACTGCGGGTGCTGGCACCTCTGGGCCTGGTCTTCGACGAGCGCTCCCCATGGCTCAATGCCAGCTCGTGCACCGGGCTGCCGGGATGCGGACGCTCCCGAACCGATGTCCACGCCGACGTTCGGCTCGAAGTCGCCGAAGAGATCGCCAGCGGTATTCATTCGCCGGTACATCGGCACTGGGTCGGGTGTCCACGGGCCTGCGGCTCCCCCACCACAGGGCAGGTGCTGGTGGCGACGGAGCTGGGTTATCGACCGCTCGAGCGGCACCCGTAGGGTTAGCGCGTGCTGGACTACGTGCGAGACGGAGCCGAGATCTATCGGCAATCGTTCGCGACCATCAGGGCCGAGGCAGATTTGTCGGCCTTCCCCGATGACGTCGCGCGTGTGGTGGTCCGGCTCATTCACACCTGTGGGCAGGTGGATTTGCCCGGCGAAATCGCCTTCACCCCCGATGTGGTGACACGCACGCGAGCGGCATTGGATGCGGGTGCCCCCATCCTGTGTGATTCGTCGATGGTCGCGGCCGGGATCACCCGTCTGCGCCTGCCCGCGGACAACGAAGTGGTGTCCTTGGTGGCCGATCCGCGCGCCGCCGATTTGGCCCAGCGCACCGGGACTACGAGATCTGCTGCTGCGGTGGATCTTTGGGCCGATCGACTACCGGGATCGGTAGCCGCGATCGGAAATGCCCCCACGGCGCTATTCCGCATACTCGAACTCATCGACGAAGGTGTGGCGCCCCCGGTGGCCGTCCTGGGCGGCCCGGTCGGTTTCGTCGGTTCGGCACAGTCCAAGCAGGAGCTGATCGACCGTCCCCGCGGCATGGACTACCTGTTGGTGCGAGGGCGGCGCGGTGGCAGCGCGATGGCCGCCGCTGCCGTGAATGCGATTGCGAGCGAGAAGGAATGAGCAGAGGAACGCTCTGGGGTGTGGGCCTGGGCCCCGGTGATCCCGAACTAGTGACCGTGAAGGCGGCCCGCGTGATCGGCGAAGCCGATGTGGTGGCATTCCACAGCGCACGGCACGGCCGCAGCATCGCCCGCTCGATTGCGCAGCCGTATCTGCGGCCCGGCCAGATCGAGGAGCACCTGGTCTACCCGGTGACCACCGAGACCACCGATCACCCGGGCGGGTACCGCGGTGCGATCGATGATTTCTACGAGGAGTCTGCGAATCGGATTGCCGCCCATTTGGATTCGGGCCGAAATGTGGCGCTGCTCGCCGAAGGTGATCCGCTGTTCTACAGCTCGTACATGCATATGCACCGCCGCCTGACCGACAGGTTCGACGCGGTCATCATCCCCGGTGTGACGTCGGTCAGCGCCGCATCAGCCGCAACGGGTACGCCCTTGGTCGAGGGCGACGAGATCCTGACGGTCATTCCCGGCACCTTGCCCGCCGACGAGATCGCCCGCAGGCTCAGCGATTCGGATGCGGCAGTCATCATGAAACTGGGACGCTCTTACGGCGCCGTCCGACAGGCGTTGGACACCGCCGGCGTGCTGGACCGTGCCTACTACGTGGAACGGGCCAGCACCACGCAGCAGCGGGTCCTGTCCGCCGCCGATGTCGATCCGTCTTCGGTGCCCTATTTCTCACTGGTCCTTGTTCCCGGAGCGCAACCCCTCGGCGACACCGCGCAGGACGGAATGGTGACGGTGGTCGGTTTGGGCCCCGGCCATCATGATTGGACCACCACCGAGGTACGGCACGAACTGGCGCTCGCCACCGATCTCATCGGATACGGGCCATATCTGGATCGTATCCCCGCTCGCGACGGTCAAGTCCGTCATGCCAGCGACAACCGTGACGAGCCCGCACGCGCCGAACTATCCTTCAAGCTCGCTGCGGGTGGCCGCCGGGTGGCCGTGGTGTCCTCGGGGGACCCGGGTGTGTTCGCGATGGCGGCGGCGGTGATGGAAGAGGCCCGAGCGTGGCCCGATGTCACAGTGCGGGTGCTTCCGGCGATGACGGCGGCGCAGGCCGTCGCCAGCCGGGTCGGGGCACCCCTCGGGCATGACTATGCGGTGATCTCGCTGTCCGATCGCCTCAAGCCATGGCAGGTCATCGAGTCCCGGCTACGCGCCGCAGCCGCGGCCGACCTGGTGCTGGCCGTGTACAACCCGGCCTCGAAGTCGCGCACCTGGCAAGTGGCCTCCATGCGCGACGTGCTGCTGGAACACCGCGACCCGGCGACTCCGGTCGTACTGGGACGCGATGTCGGCGGCGCGGGAGAGTCCGTGCGGGTGACCACCCTGGGTGACCTCGACCCGTCAGCGGTGGACATGCGCACCCTGCTGATCATCGGGTCCTCACAGACCCAGTGGCAGGACACCGATTCGGGACCTCAGGTGTTCACGCCTCGGCGGTATCCCGCTCAGTGACCCAGTGCTGTGCCTCGTCCACGGTGGACACGGTGCGCACCTTCTCCGGCAGGGCCGGCCTGTCGATCATCACCACGGGAATGCCCAGGGCCGCAGCGGCTTCCAACTTCGCCGAAGTCATCGTGCCGCCGCTGTTCTTGGTGACCAGCACCTCGATCTCGTACTGGCGCATGAGATCGGTCTCTTCCTCGAGTGAATAGGGCCCACGCGACAACAACAGATGGTGCCGCTCTGGCAGTTCGTCGGCGGGCACCGGCTCCACCACACGGATCAGGAACCAGGCGTCCGAGAACAGAAACGCCCCGATGCTGGAGCGTCCCGAGGTCAGGAACACCCGTGAAAAGCCCTGTGCCACCACCGTGTCCTTGGCCTCGGCGGCCGAGCACACCACGGTGGCATCTCCTGCCGGCCAGGGTGGACGGCGCAGGATGAGGTGCGGGATACCCAGCCGGGCGCATGCCGCAGCGGCGTTCTCGGTAATCGTCGCCGCGAACGGATGCGTAGCGTCGACCACGGCGTCGATATTGTTATCCAACAACCATTTCCGTAGTCCGGCCTCTCCACCAAAGCCCCCGATGCGCAACTCGCCGGCCGGAACTGCCGGGTTACGCACCCGCCCCGCGAGCGAGGTGGTGACATCGAACCGGGATGCCAGCCGCTCCGCCAGCTCGCGCGCCTCCGCCGAGCCGCCGAGAATCAAGATCTTCATCTAATGTGTTGCCCCTCTGCGACGTCCGGCCGAGTACAGGTAGCTATCCGTGAACCCCTCTGCCGCAAGCACCTTTCCGACGAAGATGACCGCCGTCTTGGTCACGCCCGCTTGTTTCATCTGCGCGGCGATGTCCGCGAGAGTGCCACGAAGGATGGTCTCCGATGGCCAGCTGGCATATGCGACGACAGCAACCGGCGTGCCCGGCGGATACCCCCCGGCGACGAGATCAGCTACCACATTGTCGATTTGGGCCGCAGCCAGGTGTAACGCCAGCGTCGCCCCCGGCGCCGCCAGGGTGCGCAAATCCTCGCCGGCGGGCATCGCGGTGGACAGCGTCGAGACCCGGGTGATAGTCACGGTCTGCGCGACACCGGGAACGGTGAGCTCGGCGCCCAATGCCGCCGCGGCCGCGGCGAACGCAGGCACACCCGGCACGATCTCGTGGCCGATGCCGAGGGCATCCAGCCGGCGGCACTGCTCGGCCACCGCACTGTACAGCGAGGGGTCACCCGAGTGGAGCCTGGCGACATCCAATCCCTGTGCGTCAGCGCTGGATATCTCCTCGATGATGGCATCCAAGGTCAGTGGGCCAGTGTCGATGATTCGGGCGTCGGGCGGGCACACCGCCAGAAGGTCGGGCGGCATGATCGATCCGGCGTACAGGCACACCATGCACCGCTGCAGAATCCGCTGACCGCGCACCGTGATGAGGTCGGCGGCGCCCGGTCCCGCGCCGATGAAGTAGACGGTCATGGCTTTTCCCCGGTCCATTGAGCCACGGGCAGCCGGGATCTCCAGCTGGTGAAGGCTCCGAGCGGAGCCGCGTCCTCCACGCGGTACCGGTGCAGCTCTCCCCCATGGCGGGAATACCAATGCAATAGCAGCGCTTCGGACTCCGCGGTCACCGCGTTGACGACAATCCTGCCTCCGCTCGGCAGCCGTTCCCAGCACGCCTCCAGCAGACCGGCATTGGTCACGCCACCGCCGACAAAGATCGCGTCCGGCGGGCAGGCCCTGTCGAAATCGCCAGGTGCCGCGGCGAAACACTCGACGTCTACGCCGAATTTCGTCGCGTTGGCCACGATCGCGGCCCGCCGCGATGGCTTGATCTCGAAGGCCGAGGCGCTGCAGCCGGTGCCACTGCGAGACCATTCGATCGCGATGCTGCCCGACCCTGCGCCCACATCCCAAAGGCGCTGACCCGCTCGCGGCGCGAGTGATGCCAGCGTGACCGCCCGGATCTCGCGCTTGGTTATCTGCCCATCGTGTTCAAAGGCGTCCTCGGACAACCCCGCGACCAGTGGCAGCACCGCCTCTCCCGCTGCCGTCGGAACATATTCCACGGCAACGACATTCAATGCATGACCAGGAGAATGGCCCCAATCGCGAGCGACCCCTTCCAGGCTTTTCTCTGCCGCTCCACCCAGCTGCTCCCACACCGTCAGCCGTGAGTCACCCAGCCCGGAATCGGTCAGGGTCTGCGCCAGCTCAGCCGGACTGTCCGCGTTGCGGCTGAGCACGATCGCCCGACCGCCGAACCGCAGTGCGGAGGTCGCTGGCGCATTGACCAGGCTGATGATCTCCACATCGTTCACCGCCCATCCCATTCGTGCGCAGGCCAACGACACACTGGATACGTGCGGTAACACATGCACCCGATCCGCTCCGAAGAGCCGGATCAGCGTGGTGCCGATGCCATGCAGCATCGGGTCACCGCTGGCCAGCACGTGGACATTACCGAGACCATCGAACATGGTGGGCAACGCGGGCAACAGGGGCGAAGGCCATACCCGGCACTCGGCCGCCAGGGATTCTTCGGCCAGCAGTTCCAGCTGGCGTAGCGAACCGAATATCACTGAGGCGTGCTGCAATTCGCGGCGGGAATGCATGGATAGCCCGTCGACACCGTCCGCACCTATCCCGATCACGGTGATCACCGCGGCATCCTGCGCCATAGAGATGACGGTACCCAGCGCATGATGAATGCGAGCGTTCCCAGCGCACGCGGAATCCACACGGTGCGCTTCCCGCTGCGCAGGGCGCGCACGGTCGCCTCCGCCACCTGGGGCGGTGTGCTCGCCAATGGTGCCGGTGACATACCCGCCGCCATCCGCCCGATCACGAAGCCGGGGCGCGCTATCAACAGGTGCACGCCCGAACCGTGCAGGGCGTCGGCGAGCCCGCTCGCGAAACCGTCGAGCCCCGCCTTGGCCGATCCGTACACGTAATTGGCACGCCGCACTCGCCATCCGGCGATCGAGGAGAACACCACCAGCGCACCGCGCCCGGCACCGCGCATGCGCACGGCCAGCTGGGTCAACAACGCCACCTGCGCCACGTAGTCGATGTGCACGATCGCCGCCGCATGGCCGGCATCGGTTTCCGCCCGCTCCTGGTCACCCAGCAGTCCAAACGCGAGCACCGCCACGTCGATGGCTCCATGCCGCTCGGTAAGGGCGGCCAGCACCGATTCGTGGGTGTCGAGCCGGTCGGCGTCGAACTCGACGCAATCGACCGCAACGGCCCCGGCGTCGCGGACGCGCCGTTCCTCGTCCTGCAGGTCACCGGCCCGGCGCGCCGCGAGGACCACCGTGTTTCCGGCGGCGAGACGCGTGGCCACCTCAAGTCCGATTTCGCTGCGTCCGCCGAATATCACCACCGTCGACGGTCTTCCCGCACGCGGATCATCCCCAAGCTGGCCGGAGTGTCGCACCGTGTCGGTCACGTCAGCGATTATGTCCTGCGCTAGCGTGAGAGTTGATGCCGAACACCCCTACAACTCGACTTACCGATGATGCGCTGGCGTTCTTGTCCGAGCGCCATCTCGCGATGCTGACCACTCTGCGGCAGGACAACAGCCCGCACGTGGTGGCTGTCGGCTTCACTTTTGACCCGGTCACGCACATCGCGCGGGTCATCACCACCGGCGGGTCGCAGAAAGCGGTCAACGCCGAGCGTGGAGGCCTCGCGGTACTGAGTCAGGTGGACGGCGCCCGCTGGCTTTCCCTGGAGGGCTCGGCCACCGTCGTCACCGACAAAGAGGCGGTACGCGACGCCGAGCTGCGTTATGCGCAGCGCTACCGCACACCGCGGGTGAACCCGCAGCGGGTGGTCATCGAGGTCAAGATCGAACGGGTACTGGGCTCCTCGGATCTGCTGAACCGCGGCGACGCTCCTACCGAGTAGGCACCACCGTCAGGCCGTGCGGCCGTGAATTCACCGATTCGCAACCATTTTCGGTGACGACGACGATGTCCTCGATTCGCGCGCCCCACTGCCCCGGGAAGTACACACCAGGCTCGATGCTGAAGGCCATTCCCGGCTCCAGGATCAGATCGTTGCCCTCCACGATGTACGGCTCCTCGTGTACCGACAATCCGATGCCGTGTCCGGTGCGATGCACGAATGCTTCACCCATCCCCGCCTCGACGAGAACGCGGCGCGCGGCGGCATCCACCGACTGGGCGCTCACGCCGGGCCGGGCCGCCCGTACCGCCGCCTGCTGCGCCTGCTCCAGAATTGAAATCCGGTGAGCCACATCGGAGTCAGGCTCACCAATGCTGTAGGTACGCGTGCTGTCGGAGTGGTAACCGGGCTCGTAGCTGCCGCCGATGTCCACCACGACGATGTCCCCGGTCTGCAGCTCGCGGTCGGAGCATTCGTGGTGCGGGTCGGCCCCATGCGGACCGGACCCGACGATGATGAAGGCGACTTCCGAATGCCCCTCGGCCACAATCGCTTCAGCGATGTCGGCGGCCACCTGCGCCTCCGTGCGGCCCGGCACCAGCAGTTCGGGCACCAGCGCGTGGACGCGATCGATGGCCGCCCCGGCCTTGCGCAGGGCATCGATCTCGGAGGCGTCCTTGACCATGCGCAGTCGGCGCAGCACCCCGGTGGCCAGTATCGGCACGGTCCCGATCAATTCGGTCAGCGGGAGTAGATGCAGCGCGGGCATGGACTCGGTGACGGCAATGGTGCCCGACAACGCACCATCCGGGGAACCCAACGCCGCCCGTACCAGCTCATAGGGATTCTCCCCGTCCACCCAATCGCTGATCGGGATGCCGAGGTCGCCGATCGCCGAATCCTGCAGCGCCGCAAGCTCCATCCGCGGCGCGATCACGGTGGGCGTTCCCGAGGCAGGCACCACCAACGCGGTGAGCCGCTCGAATGTCTGCGCGCGTGAGCCGGTCAGATATCTCAGGTCGTATCCGGGTGTGACCACCAAGCCCGCCACCCCGGCCGTCGCGGCCTCCTGAGCGGCACGTTGCAGACGGTTGGCGTACACATCGGATTCAAAACGCTGGGGTGCCATACGGTCCAGGCTATCTGGCATAGGTTGAGTGCCGTGTCAGAAGACCTCCACCGACCCGTCCTGCTCCTCGATGGAGCCAGCCTGTGGTTCCGTTCATACTTCGGCGTCCCGGATTCCATCAAGTCCCCTGATGGCAGGCCCGTCAATGCGGTCCGCGGCTTCCTCGACACCATCTCCCAGCTCATCACGCTGCATCGGCCGCATCGGCTTGTGGTGTGCCTGGATCTGGACTGGCGGCCCGCCTGGCGGGTTGCCGCGATTCCGTCGTACAAGGCGCATCGTGTGGTCACGGAGGAGCCCGACGGCGCCGTCGATGTCGAAGAGGTGCCCGACGACCTGACACCCCAGGTCGACATGATCGCCGAAATGCTGGATGCGTTCGGCATCGCGTCCGCCGGGGCCCCGGGATTCGAAGCCGACGACGTACTGGGCACCCTCGCGGCCGCTGAACGGCGCGACCCGGTGATCGTGGTCAGCGGGGACCGAGACCTACTGCAGGTGGTCACCGATGCCCCGGTACCTGTTCGCGTCTTCTACATGGGGCGCGGGTTCGCCAAGGCCACATTGTTCGGACCGGTGGAGGTATCCGAGCAGTACGGCGTGCCCGTCGAGCGCGCCGGCGCGGCGTACGCCGAGCTGGCCCTGCTACGCGGCGACCCGTCCGACGGTCTGCCCGGTGTTGCCGGGGTGGGCGAGAAAACCGCCGCCAAACTTCTGGCCGAGCACCACTCGCTGACCAGCATTCTCGCGGCGGCCGATGATCCAAAATCAGGGCTGGCCAAGGCCGTTCGCGCCAAGTTGCAGGCCTCGGTCGACTACATCGCGGCTGCCGAGCCGGTGGTGCGGGTGGCCGTGGATGCGCCGGTCACCATCGATCGGGACAGCGATGCGCTACCGCTGGCCGCCCGAGATCCGCGGCGAGTCGCCGAACTCGGTGCCGAGCTGGGCATCGGTTCGGCGATCACGCGCCTCCAGAAGGCATTGGACACGCTGCCGCAGCCTTAAGCCGAGAACGCAAAACGCCGAGCGCGTCACTGCATGCGCTCGGCGTTCTGGCGGAACTCGTTACTTGGGGCGGCCGACCTCGTAGGTGCCCTTGTCGTTCTGGAAGGTCACGGTGACCTGTCGCTTGGTGCCGTCGATGCTGACATCGCAGTTGAAGGTGGCGCCCTTCTTCACCTCGGGGTTCTGGCCATCGTTGCACTTGACGTCCTTGACGTTCTTGGCGCCGTAGCCATTGGTTTCGTCGGTGAGAACCTTGGTCACACCCTCCTGCGCCTTGTTGACGTCCAGGGTTGTGGTCATGGCCCAGCCAGGTGCCAGGAAGGCCGTAATCAGCACCACGATCAGGATCACCGCGGCCGCGACGATACCGCCGATGATCGCGATGGTCTTGGTGGAACGCTGCGGCTTTCCGGCGCCGAACTGCGGGAACGGCTGTCCCTGCTGCTGTCCGTACTGGCCCGGGTATCCACCCTGCTGTCCGTACTGTCCCGGCTGGCCGTAGGCGCCGGGCTGACCGAACTGGCTCGGCTCGCCGAACCCCGGCTGACTGGGCTGCTGGCCGAACTGGCTCGGATCCCCAAATCCACCGCCCGGGAAACCCGGCTGCTGGTACTGCGGATACTGCTGGCCCTGGCCATAGGCGGGCTGCTGCCAACTCGGTTCACCCTGCTGCGCCGGATCTGAGGATTGCGGTGTCTGCCACGGCTCTTGGCCTTGCCCAGGTTGGGGCGCCCACTGTCCGCCAGGTTCGGTTCCCTGTGGACCGCTCATCGTTCCTCCCGTGTCGCGACTTTGTTACTTACCGGTGTGTAAGAGGGTGCTGACGCTCCACCTTAGCGTTTGCTCGTCGTTATGTGCCATCAACGGCAACGACGCCACGCCGCACGTCGGCGACCGCGGCCCTCGCCACCGAGCGCACCCCGGCGTCCGGCGCTGCCTTGTTGATCTGGTCGAGCAGATCAACCACTTGCCGGCACCACCGCACGAAATCGCCTGCCGGTAGCGCGGTGCCCGTATCACCGGCCGCCTCCAACGACGCCGCCAGATCACCGGTGGTCGCCCAGCGGTACACCGCCGCGACGAAGCCCTCATCGACCTCGCGGGTGGGCGCGAGCTGATGCCGCTGTTCGTCGTGACGCAACCGTGCCAGTGCCCGGTGGGTTTCGGCGAGCGCCGCGCGCAGCGCCCCAGTCGGTGCCTCCCCCGTCACCGATACCGCATCACCACGCGACTCGTACAGCACGGCCGAGGCCACGGCCGCCAGTTCCGCGGGTTTGAGCCCCGCCCACAGTCCGCGCCGCAGACATTCGGCCACCAGCAGATCGCTCTCGCTGTAAATACGCGCCAGCAGCATGCCGTCCTCGGTCACCTTCTTGCCGAGTTCGGAACTGTCCTGGACGTATCCGCGTTCGGTCAGCAGCGTCAGGATGCGGTCAAAAGTGCGCGCGAGTGAGTTGGTGGCGGCCGACACCTTCTTCTGCAGTTGTGCGTTATCGCGTTCGATGCGCAGATAGCGCTCGGCCGTCCGCGCCAGTTCCTCACGGTTGGGAGCGTGGTGCGCCGGATGTTCCCGGATTTCGCGGCGCAGCCGTTCGACCTCGACGCCGAGATCTGAACCATCAGTGCCCGAATCGTTCTTGCGCCCCTTCACGGGTTGCGGCCTGCGCACCCGGCCCTCGTCCAGTGCCGATCGCAGGGCTGACGCCACGTCACGGCGCACCTTGGGCTGGCGGTGCTCGACACGCTTGGGCAGGCTGATGGATCCGAGCGGTTCCGCGGTTCCTGAGTAGTCCGCCGATGAAATCCTTCCGGCCCAACGATGTTCGGTTAACACCAACGGGCGCGGGTCATCGTCGTCGTGGGCCGGCTCCAGCACGACGGCCACGCCATTGCGGCGGCCGTGAGGTATCGCGATGACATCGCCGCGCTTGAGCGCCGCCAGGGCATCGTTGGCCGCACCGCGACGTTCCAGCCGCGAGGTGCGCGCCGCGGCCCGCTCGCGCTCGGAGAGCCTGCCGCGCAACCGGACGTATTCCAGGACGGACCCGTCGTGCCCGTCAATCTCCTTGGCGATGTCGTCCAGCATCTTCTTGCCGCGTTCGATACCGCGGACCAGTCCCACCACCGAGCGGTCGGCCTGGAACTGCGCGAAGGAGCGCTCCAGTAGTTCGCGCGCCGGATCCGGGCCCATGCGGTGCACCAGATTGATCGTCATGTTGTAGGACGGCGCAAATGAGCTGCGCAGCGGGAAGGTACGCGTGGACGCCAGACCTGCGATCTCGCTGGGTTCCACCTCGGGCGTCCACAACACGACGGCGTGTCCCTCGACGTCGATTCCGCGCCGGCCCGCGCGCCCGGTCAATTGGGTGTACTCCCCCGGAGTCAACGCCGCGTGCTGCTCGCCGTTGAACTTCACCAACCGCTCCAGCACCACCGTGCGCGCGGGCATGTTGATACCCAATGCCAGTGTCTCGGTGGCAAATACCGCCTTCACGAGCCCCCTGGTGAACAGTTCCTCGACGGTGTGCCGGAAGACCGGCAGCATGCCGGCATGGTGGGCGGCGATACCGCGCAGCAGCCCCTCACGCCACTGCCAGTAGCCGAGCACGTCCAGGTCTGCCTCGGGCAGCCCCTCGGTGCGGCGGTCGATGATGGCAACGATCTCCCGCCGGTCCTCCTCGGTGGTGAGGCGCAACCGGGATCGAAGGCATTGCGCCACAGCGCCATCGCAGCCCGCACGAGAAAATATGAACGTAATCGCCGGAAGCAGGCCGTCCTCGTCGAGCCTGGTGATGACCTCGGGTCGCGATGGCGGGCGATAGAGCGTGGGGGGACGCCCGCCACGATCGTGTGGCCCCCGTCGGCGTGGGCGGTCGAAGTCTGCGAAGCGATCGGCCTGGCGCCGCTGGGCTATGTAGCGGGTGAGCTCCGGGTCGACATCGGTTTTCTTGCCGTCGTAATCAAAGAGGTCGAAGAGCCGCCGCCCGACCATGACGTGCTGCCACAACGGGACCGGCCTGGTCTCGTCGACCACGACGGCAGTGTCTCCGCGGACTGTCTTGATCCATCCGCCGAATTCCTCGGCGTTGCTTACCGTGGCCGACAGGCTGGCCAGGGCCACCTCTTCGGGCAGGTGCAAGATGACTTCTTCCCAGACCGCACCGCGGAATCGGTCGGCCAGGAAATGCACCTCGTCCATGACCACATACGAAAGACCATGCAGTGCTGGCGAATCCGCATACAGCATGTTCCGCAGCACCTCGGTGGTCATCACAACCACCGGGGCATCGGAGTTGATCGAGGAATCTCCGGTAAGCAGGCCGACCTTCTCCGGTCCGTACACCGACACCAGGTCGTTGTGTTTCTGGTTGCTCAGCGCTTTGATCGGGGTGGTGTAGAAGCACTTGCGTCCGGCCGCCAGCGCCAGGTGGACCGCGAATTCTCCGACGATGGTCTTACCCGCGCCGGTGGGTGCACAGACCAGCACGCCGTGGCCGTTTTCCAGCGCTGTGCACGCGCGGACCTGAAAGGGATCGAGAGCAAAACTCAGCCCTTGGGAGAACGCACTGAGTTGGGTTCCGATGCTGGTCACTTGCCCATGTTGTCAAACCGCTCGGGAGGACCGATCGGTTCGGGCGCGGCAATGGCCTCGGGAGCATCCAAAGCCGAGGCCTCGTCATCACTGAGCTCCTGCGCGGCCTCGCGCTTGGCCTTGCGTTTGTCGTGTACCCGCGCGATCTGGATGGAGAACTCCAGCAGCAGCGTCAGCGCGAGGCCCAGCGCGGTCATCGAGAACGGATCGGATCCCGGTGTCGCGAAGGCCGCGAACACGAACAGGCCGAAGATCATGCCGCGACGCCAGTTCTTGAGCTTGTCGTAGGACAGGATTCCCACGAAATTCAGCATGACGAGGAGCAGCGGGAACTCGAAGCTGACACCGAAGACCAGCAGCAGGTTAATCAGGAAGCTGAAGTACTCGTCACCCTTGAGCCCGGTCTGCTGAATGCCGCCACCAACTGTCAGCAGGAAATAGAGCGCCTTGGTGAGAACAACGTAGGCAAGCGCCGTCCCGGCGAGGAACAACCCAGCAGCGCAGACCGCAAAGATAACGGCAAATCTGCGTTCGTTGCGGTACAGACCCGGAGTGATGAATTTCCAGAGTTGGTAGAACCACACCGGGCAGGCCAGCACCACACCTGCCGTGAGACCGACCTTGAGACGCAGCATGAACTGCTCGAAGGGTGCCGTGGCCAAGAGCCGGCAGGCTCCGTCCGGGCTGAAGGTGGCACGATCTTTAGCCGGTATGGAGCAGTAGGGGTCTATGAGCAGCTGCCCTAAACCGGGTAGCCCGAAAAGCGCATGCTCGTACCAGATAAACCCAAACGCGGTGGTCAGCAGGACCGCGGCCACCGAGATAAGCAGGCGGGTACGCAGCTCCTGCAGATGTTCGACGAGCGACATGGTGCCGTCGGAATTCTTGGGCCGTCTGGACTTTCGCTGCAGCCCAAGAGCACCCAGGACCTTATTCATGAACGCATGACCTATCCGGCCGGCCTATCGCGGCGGAACGCGGCTAGGCAGTGGGCTTGTGACCGGGAGTCGATTCGATCGGCGGTGCTTCCACCGCGGTAGCGGGTGGCACTTGCTGCTGCTCCACCGCTGGTGGGGCGTCGGCCGCCTTCGCAGAATTTCCCTCGTTTTGCAGTTCCTTGACTTCGGATTTGAAGATCCGCAGCGACTTACCCAGCGAACGCGCGAGGTCGGGCAGCTTCTTGGCACCGAAGAGCAGCGCGAATACGACAATTACGATCACCCAGTGCATGGGTTGTAGACCGCCCAATGTGGTCACCTCCTCTGGCGTCGTGTCTGCCTTGATGCTACCCCAGGGCTGATCGCGGTCAGCTGGCCTGATACGCCGCCAGCGCCGCCGCCGCGTCGGTACGGACCCGTCGCGCCAGGGATTCCGGCGCCAGCACCCGGATCGCCGAACCGAAACCGAGGATCAGCCGCGCCATCCAGTCCTCGGAGGCATAGGTCATGGCGGCCTCGACCGATCCATCGGCATGCTGGACACCGGTGGGCCGCATCGGGAAGTAGTCGAAGACCCAGGAGGCGCCCGGCCCGACCAATACCGTCGCGGCCGGCAACGAGGGGTCCGCCTCGAACAGGCCGGTGTCGGTGGCCGTCTGGACCGCGGGCGCGGGGGGTGCCGAACGCTGGTCGAGAACCTCGGCCTGTTCGATCCTGTCGAACCGGAATAACCGCACCCCCTCGGAGGCGCGACACCAGGCCTCCAGGTAACTGTGGTCCCCCACGACCGCGATCCGAATGGGATCGACTATCCGCTCCGACAAGGCATCTCGTGATGCCGAGTAATACTCGATGCGCAGCGCCTTGCGGTTACGCACGGCCGAGCGGACGGCGGAGACCGCCTCGGACTCGACGGGAGTCGCCGGTGAAGCGTTCGATTCGGCGTCTGATTCTCGTCGCCCGAGCGTCTCGTCGCCGGCCCCCGCGGCATCCTCGATCTTGGCGATAGCGCTGCGCGCGGCCTCCGGGTCGACGGTGCCGGGCATGTCCAGCAGGGCGCGCAGGGCGACCAACAGCGCCGTCGCCTCGGGCGAGGTGAGGCGCAGCGGACGGTCGATACCGGCCGAGAACGTGACCTCGATGCTCTCCTCGGAGAACGAGAGATCGATCAGGTCGCCGGGACCGTAACCGGGCAGGCCACACATCCACAGCTGGTTCAGATCGGCCATCAGCTGCTTGGTGGTGACGCCCAGATCCGCGGCGGCGTCAGCGGCACTGATACCCGGATTGGCCTGGAAGTACGGAACCATGTTGAGAAGCCGGGTCAGACGATTCGACAGCTCGGTCATGCCGTGACCCCCGCGTGCTCCTGAAGACGAGCGATGACCTCTTCGCGCACCTGCGCCGGCTCCAACGCGACCGCATCGGCGCCGTGGGAGGCGATCGAGCGGACCAGACGGTCGGGTGAGGCCACCTCGATCTCGACCACATCTCCGTCGCGCTCGCCCAGCCGGCGTGGCTCGACCATTGCGCCCATCCGGCGCAGCTCCTGGGCACGTCCCTCGGCGATCCACACCCGCGCAGTGATGCGCACCGGCCCATCGCCGACGGCCCTGGCCACGATGGCGCGCAGATCCACTCCGTCGGGGCGACGCACCGCGCCCGGCTTTTCCAGCATCGTGACGTCCTCTCCGATGCGGGAGAGCCGGAACGTACGGGTGGCATTGCGGTCCCGATCGTGTCCGACCAGGTACCAGCGTCCGCGGTCGGTGATCACGCCCCACGGCTCCACGGTGCGCGTGACGTACGGCTCGGCGCGTGAGGGCCGGTGACCGAACTGCACTGCCTGACCGGAGTCGATGGCGGACAGCAGGATTCGCAACACCGATTCCGACCCACGACCACCGGGCATCGCTAGGTTTGACGTGGACCCCGCCACCGAAACGTTCTCGGCGGCGGGATCGACGTCCACGCCCGCCGCGCGCAGTTTCATCAGCGCACCCTGTGCGGCGGTGACCAGTTCGGGCGACTGCCACAGCTGCGTGGCGACCGCAACAGCCGCGGATTCATCGGCGGTGAGAGTGATATCGGGCAACTCGTAGGCGTCGCGACGGATGCGGTAGCCCTCCGTGGCATCGAAGGACGACACTTTGCCCGTTTCCAGCGGGATGCCCAGGTCGCGCAGTTCGTTCTTGTCGCGCTCGAACATCCGGCTGAAGGCCTCATCGCTCGGCGAGTCCGAGTAACCGGCCACAGAGGTGCGGATTCGTTCTGCGGTGACATAGGTGCGGGTGGACAGCAGGCAGATCACCAGGTTCATCAACCGCTCGACTTTGGAGATCGCCACGGCGGAAAGCTTAGAGGAAACCGGCACGTCAGCCCGGAGCGCATGCGGGAGTGTCCGAATGTTTGTTCGGACACGACCCAAACGCCGAGCGCGAGCGCTACATGCTGGCGATGAGCCGTTCCACCCGCTCGTCGACCGACCGGAACGGGTCCTTGCACAGCACGGTGCGTTGCGCCTGGTCGTTGAGCTTGAGGTGCACCCAGTCGACGGTGAAATCGCGGCCGGCCTCCTGGGCGGCGGTGATGAAGTCGCCGCGGAGCTTGGCGCGCGTGGTCTGCGGCGGCTGATCGACGGCGGCCTTGATCTCCTCATCGGTGGTGATGCGTGCGGCCAACCCCTTGCGTTGCAGCAGGTCGAACACGCCCCGGCCACGCTTGATGTCGTGATAGGCCAGGTCCAGCTGAGCGATCTTCGGGTCAGACAGCTCCATGTTGTAGCGATCCTGGTACCGCTGGAAGAGCTTGCGCTTGATCACCCAGTCGATCTCGGTGTCGACCTTCGAGAAGTCTTGGCTCTCAACGGCATCCAGCGTGCGACCCCAGAGTTCGACGACCTGCTCGACCTGCTCATTGGGTTCTCTGGTGTTGAGGTGTTCCACGGCACGCGCGTGGTATTCGCGCTGGATGTCCAGCGCGCTGGCCTGACGCCCACCGGCGAGCCGGACCGGGCGACGGCCGGTGAGGTCGTGGCTGACCTCACGGATGGCGCGGATCGGGTTGTCCAGAGAGAAGTCCCGGAATGCCACACCCGACTCGATCATCTCCAGCACCAGTGCCGCGGTGCCCACCTTGAGCATGGTGGTGGACTCGGACATGTTGGAGTCGCCGACGATGACGTGCAGGCGCCGGTACTTCTCGGCGTCGGCGTGCGGCTCGTCGCGCGTGTTGATGATGGGGCGGCTACGCGTGGTCGCCGAGGACACACCTTCCCAAATATGCTCGGCACGTTGCGATAAGCAATAGGTCGCGGCCTTGGGCGTGAGCAGCACCTTGCCCGCCCCGCAGATCAATTGGCGGGTGACCAGGAACGGCAGCAGCACATCCGAGATCCGGGAGAACTCACCGGCCCGCACGATGAGGTAGTTCTCGTGGCAGCCGTACGAGTTGCCCGCGGAATCGGTGTTGTTCTTGAACAGGTAGATGTCGCCGCCGATGCCCTCGTCGGAGAGGCGCTGCTCGGCGTCGATGAGCAGATCTTCCAGGACGCGTTCTCCGGCGCGGTCATGGGTGACCAGCTGCACCAGGCTGTCGCACTCGGCGGTGGCGTACTCGGGGTGGCTGCCCACGTCGAGATAGAGCCGCGCGCCATTACGCAGGAAGACGTTGGAGCTGCGCCCCCAGGACACCACCCGGCGGAACAGGTAGCGGGCGACCTCGTCCGGGCTCAATCGCCGGTGGCCGTGAAATGTGCACGTGACGCCGAACTCGGTCTCGATCCCCATAATTCGACGTTGCACACCATCGAGCCTACTGGGTGAGGCCATCGACAGCGGGGAGGCTGGCCTTTCTCGAGGCCATCTGTCTGGGTATCTCAGCAGCACGACCGGCGATCCGATACGGTTCGGTTCGGGTTGGGCCCGGTTTCGTCCGCGCCGTATTGGCACACAACGACAGGTTTCGACAATGCATATTGCGCTGTTCACCGATCTTCACCCTGAGAGCCTGGGCGGGGCGCAGATCTCGGTGGCGCGCCAGCGTCACGGGCTGGAACGGCTGGGACACAAGGTGACGGTGTTCACCGCGCCGCTGGCCCACACCGTTGACCCCGACCCGAACGTCGTCGAGGTCAAGCCGGTGCCATTCGTGGCCGAGGCAATGCGCAAGCTCGGCAAGCACGACGATTTCACCTTCGTATGGCCCGGGGCGGCGAACAAGGAGCTGATCGATCGGGAGCTTCGTGCCCGCGGGCCGATCGACATCATCCACAGCCAGGGCGACCTGGGCGTCTGCATCGCCGGCGTGGAAGCGGCCCGCCGCAATGGCATCCCGGTGGTGCAGACCAAGCACACCCGGTACGACGTGTACTTCGAAAAGGCCAGCCCCAACCCCCTGCTGTTGGCGTGGATCTTCAGCCAGATGCAGGAGCGCCATCTACCCAAGGATTTCCACCTGACGACGGTGCAGGAATCGGCCGCGTCGCGGCGGGCATGGCAGCTGATGATGGCTCAGGCGCAGGCGGTGGATCACGAGATCACCCCGACGACACACTTTGCCCAGGCCCTCACCGACCGCGGGCTGCGTCGGCCGATTTCGGTGGTCTCCAATGGCGTGGACGACGAGCTGGTGGATATCGCCCGTGAAGCCGCGGACGACAAGCCGACCGACGACGAGCCGCTACGGCTGATCTGGTGCGGACGGCTGTCCCCGGAGAAGCGGGTGCTGGAGGCCGTGAAGGCCGCCACCCAGGTCCAGAACTGCGTCATGGACATCTACGGCGACGGCCACCTCGAGCACGCCATCAAGAAGTACGTCGATTCACACGGAGCTTCGCACCGCATCAGGCTGCGCGGCCGGGTCAGCCAGGACAGCTGTCTGGCGGCGATGGGAGCCAGCAGCGCCCTACTGTTCACCTCCTACGGTTTCGACACCCAGGGACTGGTTCTGCTGGAGGCGATTTCGATGTCAACTCCGGTGATCTTCTGCGACGAGATCCTGGGCGAGTCGGTACCCGATGGCGGTGGCCTGGTCACCGAGAACGAATCCGTCGAGGCCATTGCGAAGGCCATCCGGGCGTTGGCCGATGACCGCGCCAAGCTGCGGCAGATGACCGAGGTGGTGGCCGCGCACCAGGACGAGCCGCGGCAGTCGCTGCAGACCGAGAAGATTGTCGCCATCTACAACGATGTGTTGAAGAAGGCCAACGCCTGACCCCGTGAGGCCGCATAGGCTGGCCGGGTGGACTTCTCCGAATACTCCCGATACGACGCCACCGGCCTGGCCGAGCTGGTGGCCACCAAGCAGGTCACCCCGGCCGAACTGCTCGCCGCGGCCCGCGCCCGCGCGGTAGCGGTCAACAACAAGATCACTGCCATAGTCCGGACCATTCCGGAGGCGGATAAACAGGTCGAGGGCGAGCTGAGCGGTCCGTTCGCGGGGGTTCCTTTTCTCATCAAGGACCTCGGCCAGGACTACAAGGGCCACCCGACATCGGGAGGGTGCCGGGCGCTGTCCACCCTTCCCGCGCCGGAGCATTCCACCATCGTGCAGCGGTGGCTCGACGCCGGTCTGGTCATCTTCGGCAAGACCAACACCCCCGAGTTCGGCTCGAAGGGCATCACCGAGCCGGAACTTTTTGGGGCTAGCCGTAATCCGTGGGACCTGGACCGCACACCCGGCGGATCATCGGGTGGCTCCGCGGCCGCCGTCGCGGCGGGAATCGTCCCGGTGGCCGGTGCCAGCGACGGCGGCGGGTCCATCCGCATCCCCGCGGGATGTTGTGGCCTGGTGGGCCTCAAGCCAGGGCGTGGCATCACTCCGATGGGTCCGGCGGCCGGCGAGCCCATGCACGGTGCGGCCGTGAGCGGCACGGTCTCGCGCACCGTCCGCGATACCGCCGCGATGCTCGATGTTATTGCCGGACCGGATGCGACGTCGCCGTACCTGCCTGCCATACCCGAGGATTCGTACGCCTCGCAGGTGGGCAGGGATCCCGGAAAGCTGCGGATCGGGGTGCGCATCCCGACCGTCATCACCCCCAATCCCGATCCGGCGGCAGCCGCCGCGGTCGAGGCCGCAGTGCGTGTCCTGACGCATCTGGGCCACGAGGTGGAAGAGGTGAGCGCCCCGTATGACGATGGGCAGCTGGCACGCGACTTCCTGCTGACCTGGTTTGTGCACGCGGCCTACGAGGTGGACGACACCAAGCGGCTAACCGGAGCCGGTGACGAAGGTTTCGAACGCGACACCCTACTCATCGCCGCGCTGGGCCGTGCCACCAACGGCCCCGATTATGTTGCGGCCGTGGAACGCCGGCACAACTATGTACGGGAACTGGCCACCTTCTTCGGCGACTACGACCTGTTGCTCACGCCCACGCTTGCCAAGGTCCCACCGAAGATCGGCGAGTTCAACCTTCCGGCACCCTTGGCGGCGGTGTCCGATCTGTTGTTGCGCACCAAGACGGCCCGCGTGCTCAAGTACGCCAACATCGTCGACAGCATGATCAACGACAACCTCGGCTGGGTTCCCTATACCCAGTTGGCGAATCTGACTGGGCGCCCCGCGATTTCCCTGCCCCTGTATCAAACGCCGAAGGGCCTGCCACTCGGTGTGCAGTTCGTCGCCCCACTGGGCGGCGAATCACTGCTCATCCGGCTGGCCGCCCAGTTGGAGGCAACCGCACCGTGGGCAGACCGCCGGCCCACGCTCTAGCGCGGTAATGTGGACGCCGGGCGTGCAGGAGCGCCCGGTGTCCGCCCGAAGAGGCTCAGCCTCCCTGCCTTGCTTGCACTGGTTTACCGACCTCTTCTCGCACCTGGTCTCGCGGACATCGGGCACACGAGAGGAGGCCGTCATGGCCAGCACCCTTCCCACCAATCCGTCACTTGATCGCCTCCGCGATGAGGCGCGCGGACTGCAGCGCGCGATGCGAGCCACCGATCTTGACGCGGCCGGCGTGGTGCGTCAACACCATCCACGTCCGGATATCGCCTTGGCGGGTGAACAATTCGCGCTGCACGATGCCCAGCTGACAGTGGCCCGCCGCTACGGATTCACCGGCTGGCCCGCGCTCGTGCACTATGTGGAGCTTGCCGCCGGACTCAGCACCGATCCGAGCGCGGTGTCCGAAGCGGCGCTCGACAAGGCCGACCGATTCTGCGCTCTGGCATCGCTGCGATACGACGAGGACGATGAGCCGCCCCGTTGGCAGACGGCCGCGGACCTCGCGGCCGCCGATCCCGCGCTGGTAGATCGGCATGTATGGGCGGCCGCCTCGGCCGCCGACCCGGCCGCACTCGCACGACATCTGGCGGCGCGCCCAACACTGGCGAGCACGAATGGTGGTCCATACCAATGGTTTCCGTTGATGTACCTGTGCTACGGCCGTGCGCCATTGGGCCGCACGGAGCAGCAGACGGTAGCTGCCGCGCGCCTGCTTCTGGACGCCGGCGCCGATCCGAACGCGGGATACCTCTGGCGCGGTCTGTCCACTCCGTTCACCGCGCTGACGGGGGTGTTCGGCGAGGGTGAGCAGGGGCCGGGACGTCAGCCCCGGCACCCCTTCGCCGAAGCGCTGGCCACCGTTCTGCTGCAGCGCGGCGCACACCCGGTGGATCAGCAGACCCTCTACAACAGGATGTTTCGCCCCGACGATTCGCATCTGGAGCTGCTGTTCGCCCACGGGCTGGCCGATGCCGGGGCGAGCCCGTGGGAACTCCGCCTGGGCGAGGCCATGGAAACCCGTCAACAGATGTGGCGGCGGCAGGTCGACTGGGCCGCCGAGCACGGGTTCTCCGGCAGGCTGGAACTGCTCGCACGGCATGGAATCGACACCGCGGGCGCCACCGTCGTGGTACCCGCCTTCCCCACCGACGTCAACGCCCGCGACGACGAAGGCGCGACGCCGCTGCATCACGCCGCCTGGGCGGGCGACCTCGGGTTGATCCGAAGGCTTCTGGACGCAGGAGCCGATCGCACAATCGCCGACAACCGTTTCAGCACAACGCCGCTGCAATGGGCAGAGCACGCGTACCAAATGGAGGCGGCAAAACTACTGCGGGATGCCGGACATGGATAGGCGCCGGATCAAGCGGAGTCCCTGAGTCGCTGCACGTCGTGCTCGACGCAGCCCACCTCGTCGGCCGCCTGCGTAACCGATAGAGCCGGATTCAGCAGAATCCGCAGTTCACTGGAGGTAAAGGTCGGCTCGACTTCCCAGGGCGCATGATCCCACCCGGTTTCACTCATGCCGACGAAGAGTTCTTCGCTCATTTTCGATCCTCAGAACAAGGAGAATTAAGAACGGGACACCACGATGAGGGCCCAGCTGAGGTGGGCTTCTTCGCCCACCCGTGACGTATGCCAGTAATGCTAGCCGCGCGTGTCAGCCAGATACAGCACCGTCCCGATAACACTGCGTAACGAGTCCGCTCTCCCTGTGGCACAACCATGTTAACGGGTGCGCAGCCGCGCACACTCGAGGCCGGACACTCGTCGGTTCGACCTGCCGCAAACTGTTCGCGCGCGTCAGGCGGCAGCGGCCTTGACGGCCTTGCCCACCTCGGTACGCAGTTCGGCGTACTCGGGAGAACGGCGTAGATCGTCGGGGTCGATGCCGGTTCTGGGCAGGTTCACCGGAATGTCCAGTGCCACTTGCCCCGGGCGGCGGGTCAGCACGACGATGCGCGACCCGAGGAAGGCAGCCTCGTCGGCGCTGTGTGTGACGAACACCGTGGTGCGGCCCGACTCGGCACTGACCTGCCGGACATCTTCCTGGAGACGCTCGCGGGTGAGTGCGTCGAGCGCGGCGAACGGCTCGTCCAAGAGGAAAAGCGGGGTCTCCGCGGCGAGTGCCCGGGCGATGGCCACCCGCTGCTGCTGGCCGCCGCTGATCTCCCAGATGCGCCGACTCGCGGTGCCCTCCAGCCCGACGCGGGTGAGCAGTTCGTCCCGGCGCTGCGCCCATCGATCCCGAGGCACCTTTGCGTACTTCAGGGCGAGTTCGACGTTGCCTCCCACGGTGCGCCAGGGGAACAGCCGTGGCTGCTGAAAGACCACTCCAGAGGTGATGCCGGGGGTGGGCGCATCGCCGGCCACCTGTACGGCCCCCTCACTCGGTGATTCGAATCCGGCCAGCAGCCGCAACAGGGTGCTCTTTCCGCAGCCCGAGGCCCCGACCAAGACCAGAAAGGTCCCCGGATCGACGGTCAGGTCCACCGGGCCCAGTGCCGTGGTCCTGTCCGCGCCGCTGCCGTAGCGGTGCGTGACGCCACTGATCTTTATCGATCCGGTTTTGCTTTCCTGGACAGTGCTTTCCACATCATTTGCCAATGACACCGGGTAGGCCTTTCGTATAGACGGCATTCTCGAATGTCGACAGTGGCGCCGCAGCGGGGATCTGTTTCTGTTCGGCCAGGAACTGTGACGCACTCTGCAGGTCCACGGCGATATGGCCCGGCTTTCCCTGTTCACCGAGCCATTTCGGAGAAGCGACCTCACCGGGAGTCAAGTAGATCCCCTGCTTGAGCTGGCCCGCCACCTCTTGTGGAGTAAGCCCGTTCTCGGCGGCGATGGCCTTGGCCGCCGCACTCGGATCGTCATGAATGAGTCGCAGCGCCCGTGCCTGCTGCTGGCGCCACACGTCGACGATCTCCGGGTGCGCGTCGGAGAAGACGTTGGCCACGGCCGCCAGGTCCAGGGTGGGTTTACTCCCCTGGGCCAGCTGCCGGCTGGTGATGAGATCCCTACCGTTCTTGCGCACCTGGTCCACCGTGGGCAACCAGGTGTAGACGGCGTCCACGTCACCGCGGTCGAAGGCGGCCAGCGCGGCTTGTGGCTGCAGATCCACGAGCTGAACATCCTTGGCGGACAGTCCGTTCTGAGCCAATGCCGCCAACAGGCTGTAGTGGGCGGTGGAGGCAAAGGGGGTACCCACGCGCTTACCCCGCAGACCCGCGATAGTCGTGACACCGCTGCGATTACTGGCCACCAGGGCCTCGTTGTCCCCCGCGACATCGAGAACGAAGGCCACCCGGTACGGGATGTTCAAGGGCGCCGACAATCCCCGCGCGAAGGGACTTGAGCCCAGCGACCCGAAGTCCAGCTCCCTGGCGATGAATGCCGTGTTGACATCGGCACCGGAGTCGAACCGCGTCCACTTGATGTTGTAATCGGGTAAAGCCGTTTCCAGCCAACGGTTTTGCTTGACCACGAGGTCGCCGCTGGGGAAGTTCTGATACCCGATGCGGATGGTCGGTTTACCATCCTGCAGGCCTGAGTGGTCGATGGCGCATCCGGACAGGAGCCCGATCGCCACCATCAGCGCCGCCGCGATTCGGCCCGCTCTCATACCTTTCCCCTCCACGGCACCGCACGGCGCTCCACAGCCCGCAGCGCCGCGTCGATGATCAGTCCCGAGATCCCGATCGAAAAGATTCCGACGAGTACCACCGGCGTGTTGTTGTAGTTGCTCGCGTCTTTCACCAGACCGCCGATTCCGGGTATGCCGTTGAACAATTCGGCGGCGACCACCGATGAGTACGCCATGCCCACCGCGAGCCGAACTCCGGTGAATGTCTCCGGCAGCGCCGCGGGGATGACAACGTCACGGGTCACCTGCCAGCGGGTGGCGCCCAGGGCGCGGGCGGCCTCCACCAGCCCGACCGGTGCGGCCACCACGGCGGCGGTGGTGGCGACCGCGGCCGGTGGCAGCGCCGCCAACGCGAGCAGCGTGATCTTGGGGGCCTCGTCGATGCCCAGCCAAATGACCAACAGGAAGAAGTACGCCAACGGCGGCAGCGTGCGCAGGAACGTCAGCCACGGCTCGAGCACGCTGCGCACCCAGCCGACCGATCCCATGACCAGGCCCAGCAGCACGCCACCGGTAACGCCGATGATGACACCAAAAAGCAAGCGGCGCAGCGTCATATACAGATGTTCGGCGAGCAGGTAGCCACCGTACCCATGCACGCCGTCATGGTTTGTGGAGACCTCGATGAACGCGTGCCACACGCTGCTCGGATACGGCACGAAGGTCTGGTTCCAAATGCCGCTCACCGCGGCCAGCTGCCAGATGCCGACGAAGACCACCACCGAAAGCAGCGGCAGGGCGGCGCTGGTCAACCGGCGGCGCCACTGCGATGGGCGCGGGGCTGCTTCTTTCGATTCGGCGGGCGACTCTTCGGGGGGAACGATGTCGACGAATACAGACACTATGCGAATGGCTTTCTGTGGCTAGGCGCGATGGGACGGCGTCAGACAACAGCAGCTATCAGCAGAGGGTGTCGAAGGCACCCGGTATTGATACCGGCGCAAACCCGGACACTCAAGGGTCCGGCTCAGCGCGAACGAAACCCGCGACGGGGCGGTGGTCCGAGATCGTCGTCGGGCTCGTGCTCCCACAAACCGATAACCGGGGCCGAGCCCTTGGGCAACTCCCCCAGCAGCTCACGGGTGTTCTCGCCATTGACGAGATATCCCGGGCTGTAGTGCTCGTTTTCGTCCCCGCGCCGCTGGTTCGTGTGCGACGGATACGCGCCCATCATCGGCATCATCGCACCCCATGGCCGGATCGCCGCCCCCGCACCGATGCCGCCGGTACTCGCCGGCGTTGCTCCCGCACCGAGCGGCGGTATCCGGTCCGGGGTAAGCGGCTGACGACTCGCGGGTGCCGCCGATTCGAACCCCGCGCTGCGGGTTGGGTTCTCATGCCCGAGCGGATCACGCATCCAGTTCTGCTGCGCGTAGACATCGTCTTCAGCGAGCTCGTCCACCCCCGATCCGGATTTCTGCCTGGACCCGAAATCATTGCCCAGAAAGGGATTACCCGGCATTCCCGCCACCATGAGGGGTACCTGCAACGGCATACCGGCACCGCCCTGAGGCATCGTCTGCTGCGGATTCGTCTCCGGCTCCCCCAACGCCCACCGCGCCAGGAAGTCCCCGGCCCTCTCGGCCTGTTCGTCCCGCGACGAGTCGCCTGCCTCTCCCAGACCGGGGCCGGATCCGAAACGAAGTCGTTCCCGGGGGCCGACCAGTTGGGCCACCGCATTTCCGGCCTGCACCGCCGGATCGCTGTACACGGTGCGCACCTGCTCCAACGCTCGTTCCCACAGATCGAGGTCGTCGGTGACCGAGGCTCTCCAACCGACCGGCACGCCCAGCCGGCCCACTGGTGCGCCGGTACTCGGGGCCACGACCTGCCGCTGTAATTGACCCGTCGCGTGAGCCAGCACGCTCAGACCGGTGGACAGGGTGGTGGCCTCTCCGAGTGCCACCCGCGAGTTCTCCACGTACGCCCGCATGGTGCTCAGCGCCTCCCGCGCCCCTGCGCCGCTCCAGCTCTCGCTGATCATCGCCGTGACATCCTCGAGAAATGCGGTGAGCAGCGAATCAAGCTTGCTCAGAGTGCTCGTCCATTCGCCGGCGACGCGTTTGATACCGTCGGGCTCCATCCGCGCCTGCAGGTCCATGATCGATTCGTGGCTCCATTTGTCGCCGTGCCATTCATCGGGCCGCACCGTGCCGGTCATCTCACCGCCCCGCTTTCCGGGAGCAATCGGCAGAGTTCGTGTCGATGTCGAGGTAGGCGTCGCCGATGCGCCGGAATGTTTCGGCGAACTCGGTAAGTACGGATCGATGCTGTTCGAGAACGGCGGTGAGCGATCCCGCGGGTGCCCGGACGGCGTCATGAACCACCTGGTACCACCCCCGGCCCTCCGCACAGTCGCCGAAGATCGTATGGCCCGCGGGTGCGATGGTGTCCAGACGCGCGATGGCGCCCGCAAAAGCGCTCCGTAGCAGCTCGCAGCGCGCGGCCAGCTCCTCACAGGCGCCATCTGCCAGTCGCAGCGTCGCGAGATCGATGTATGTGTCTTTGTCGGTGGTGACGGACATGACTGCTCCTACCTGAGACGAAACGGGTTCGATACAGGTACGACCACCGACGTCCGCTCACGGTTCCGCCGATTTCAGGCTGTGGATAACTTCCGGGACGCGGTGTTACCCGCTCGGGACGCCAAACGCGTGCGAGCTAACTGTCCTTGGAATCCTTGGAGTCTTTGGAATCACCGGCCTCGGGGCCCGGATCGCCGCCGCCCTCGATCTCCCCCGGGGAGAAGTCCTCGGGCAGAAGCGCTTCCAGCGCGGCGCCCTTGATCCGGCGGAAGGCTCTGCGGGGACGGCTCTGTTCCAGCACCGCCACCTCAAGTCCGCCCAGCGCCCGGCCCTCCGAACCGTTGGCGCCGGCCGTCCCTGCCTGCAGTGCCTTCACCGCGAAACCGACCGCGTCCTTCAGCGTGGCGCCCTCGGCGTAGCTCTCCTTGAGCGAGTTGATCACCGGCTCGGTGTTACCACCCATGACCACCCAATGCGGCTCATCGGCGATCGAGCCGTCATAGGTGATCCGGTACAGCACCGGCTGGGTGTCCCGGCCGTGATGAGCCACCTCACCGACACACAGCTCCACCTCATACGGTTTGGCCTGCTCGTTGAAGATGGTGCCAAGCGCCTCGGCGTAGATATTGGCCAGCTGCCGTCCACTCACGTCGCGGCGGTCATACGCATAGCCGCGCATATCGGCCCACTGAATACCACCGCGGCGCAGTCGGTCGAACTCGTTGAACTTTCCGACGGCGGCGAAACCCACCCGGTCGTACACCTCGCTGACCTTCTGCAACGAGTTGGACGGGTTCTCGGCGACAAACAACACGCCGTCTGCATAGGTGAGCGCCACGACCGAACGACCGCGGCTGATTCCCTTGCGCGCCAACTCCGAACGGTCGCGCATGAGCTGCTCGACCGAGGCGTAATACGGAAAGGTCATGAGGGATCACCACTTTCGGCCGCTTCGGTCCGCTTCTGGATGACCTCGCGCGCGATGCTTTCGATATCGGCCTCGGGCACCCGAATCGCTCCGCCGGAATCGATCCGAATGGCCGTCGGGAACACCCGGCGCACCAGATCCGGTCCGCCCGTTGCCGAATCGTCCTCGGCAGCGTCATACAGCGCCTCTACCGCCACCGCCAGCGCACCCAGTGCGTCGCCGCCAGACTTGTAGAGCTTCTTGATCGATGATTTGGCGAACACCGAACCAGAACCCACCGCCTGGTATCCGTCGCTCTCGACGTGCCAACCGCCCGCGACATCGAAAGACACGATGCGCCCAGCGGTTTCACCGTTGGGGTCGTCGATGTCGTAGCCCACCAGCAGCGGCACCGCCACCAGCCCCTGCATGGCCGCGGCGAGGTTGCCACGTACCAAGGCCGAGAGCCGATTGGCCTTACCGTTGAAGGTCAGGGGCACACCTTCGAGCTTTTCGTAGTGCTCCAATTCGACGGCGTACAACCGCGCGAACTCAACGGCGATCGCAGCGGTTCCCGCGATACCTGTCGCCGAGTAGTTGTCGGTGATCTGCACCTTGTCGATATCGCGGTTCGCGATGTAGTTGCCCTGGGTGGCGCGCCGGTCACCGGCGATCAGGACTCCACCGCGGTACGTGAGCGCCACGATGGTCGTGCCGTGCGGCAGGTTCGTGATCACGTCACCTGATGCCTTTCCGAGTGCCGGAAGCAACTCCGGCGCCTGAATCCTCAGGTACTCGGAGAACGAGGAAAGGTGCGAGTGTCGGGTGAACTGCTGGGGCGCGATCGAATCATCGCGCCAGATCACTGGCCACCCTTTTGGACGTACGCCCGCACGAAGTCCTCGGCGTTCTCTTCCAGCACGTCATCGATCTCATCGAGCAGATCGTCAGTGTCCTCCGCCAGCTTTTCGCGGCGCTCCTGCCCGGCCGGTCCTCCCAGGTCGGTGACATCGTCCTCGTCACCGCCACCACCGCGCTTGGTCTGCTCCTGCGCCATCGCTGCCTCCTGACTGCTAGGTCGGTTCTGTTCAGCCTACCGGGCAGCGCCCACGGTGTGACGTTTCACGGGCGTGCGTCGCCGAACCCGTTACGTGGTGAGCTGATCGACCAGTTCAGCAGCCGAATCGACCGAATCCAGCAGCGAGCCCACGTGGCTCTTGCTGCCGCGCAGCGGCTCCAGCGTTGGAATCCTGACAAGCGAATCCCCACCCAGGTCGAAGATCACCGAGTCCCAGCTGGCGGCGGCAATGTCGGCGCCGAAGCGGCGCAGGCACTCACCCCGGAAGTAGGCGCGGGTATCCGACGGGGGCCGTGTGACCGCGTCCAGCACCTGTTGTTCGGTGACCATCCGCTGCATGGACCCGCGGGCCACCAGCCGGTTGTAGAGCCCCTTGTCCAGGCGCACATCGGAGTACTGCAGGTCGACCAGATGCAGACGCGGTGCCGACCAGCTCAGATTCTCGCGTTGCCGGAATCCTTCCAGCAGCCGCAGCTTGGCGGGCCAGTCCAGCAGGTCGGCGCATTCCATCGGATCGCGCTCCAGCAGATCGAGAACCTTGGCCCACACCTGCAGCACGTGATCGGCCTGCGGATCCGGATCGCGGGATGCGACCAACTCGGCCACCCGCTCCAAGTAAATACGTTGCAGCGCAAGGCCTGTCAGCTCTCGGCCGTCCGCAAGCGCCACGGTGGCCCGCAGCGACGGATCGCGACTGATCACGTGCACCGCATACACCGGCCGCGCCAGGGCCAGGTCCGAGAGATCGGCCCCGGATTCGATCAGGTCGAGTACCAGCGAGGTGGTGCCCACCTTCAGGAACGTCGAGGTCTCGGCAAGGTTGGCGTCACCGATGATGACGTGCAGGCGCCGGTACTTGTCGGCGTCGGCGTGCGGCTCGTCGCGGGTGTTGATTATGCCGCGCTTGAGCGTGGTTTCCAGACCGACCTCTACCTCGATGTAGTCGGCACGCTGCGACAACTGAAAGCCCGAGTCGTCACCGGAGGGCCCGATTCCTACCCGGCCGGAACCCGTGACCACCTGGCGCGACACGAAGAACGGCGTCAGGCCCGCGATGATCGCCGAGAACGGCGTCTGGCGGTCCATCAGGTAGTTCTCGTGGGTGCCGTAGGAGGCACCCTTGCCGTCGATGTTGTTCTTGTACAGCTGCAGCCGCGCGGCGCCGGGCACGCTGGCGACGTGGCGGGCAGCGGCCTCCATCACGCGTTCACCGGCCTTGTCCCAGATCACCGCGTCGAGCGGATTGGTGCATTCGGGCGCCGAATACTCCGGGTGGGCGTGATCGACGTACAGGCGGGCACCGTTGGTGAGAATCATGTTGGCCGCCCCTACCTCGTCGGCATCGACGATAGGAGCCGGACCGGTGGTGCGCCCCAGGTCGAACCCACGGGCATCACGCAGCGGCGACTCCACCTCGTAATCCCACCGGGTGCGCTTGGCGCGCTGGATCCCCGAGGCCGCGGCGTACGCCAGCACTGCCTGCGTGGAGGTGAGGATCGGGTTGGCGGCGGGGTCCGTAGGAGACGAAATGCCGTATTCAACCTCGGTACCGATGATCCGTTGCATGACGCTCAGCCTAGAGAGTTAGGGCTGAACACCACGCCGGGGACTGTTCAGACTGCTCTGCGCGCCGCGGAATCCGCATTAGCGTCGGATTCATGAGCGGCCCAGAGAAGATCCATGTCGACCTCAGCGGAGCACCGCAGACCATGCTGGCGACGTTCTACGCCAAGGCATTGGATGCCGATCTGCCGAAGCCGATCCTCGGCGACCGGCTGGCCCGTGACATCGCCGACCGCATCGACTACGACTGGTCTAAGACGACCATCACCGCGGGTAGGTCGCCGGCCGTCACCACCCGTTCCGCACATTTCGACGGCTGGGCGCGCGCCTTTCTGTCCAGGCACGCCGAGGCCGTGGTGCTGCATCTGGGCTGCGGTCTCGACGGCCGGTATTTCCGGCTGAACCCCGGTGCGGGAGTCCAGTGGTACGACATCGATTACCCCGACGTGGCCGCGCTGCGCAGCCAGCTCTATCCGACACGCGATAACTATCACGTCGTGTCCGCATCGGTGACCGATCCGGCATGGCTCGCGCACATTCGGGGCGACCGCCCGGTGCTCGCGATCGGAGAGGGGCTCACCATGTATCTCACGCAGGCCGACGGCATCGCCCTGTTTCGCCGGATTGTCGATCACTTTCCGTATGGGGAACTGCAATTCGATGCGTTCAACAGGTTCGGCATCAAGACGCAGTGGTCGAACGCGGTGGTGCGACGCTCGGGGGCGACCCTGTATTGGGGCATCGACGGTCCCGAAGACATTATTCGCGAGATCCCCAAGCTGCAGCTCCTCGAGTGGGAGTCACCCTTCGATTCGGCGACCTTCCAACAGACCAGGACCGCGTATCGGCTTCTCGCCAAGGCGATGTCGGTATCGCCGACGCTGCGGTACATGGCGCAGTATCACCGCTACGCATTCTGAGAATTGGGGGTTGACCGCGGCAGTCCTTGCCGTTTCGGGGCCGGCAATCGGGGGGACGGATCGCCGCGGCCAACCAGTCTATGACGCCGGTCTACTCAACTGCGGCGCTGCGCTTTCGCCGATCTCGTCGACCTCCAGCAGCCGCCGCGCGACGATCGCCATTTCTCGTGGGTCGCCGACGGTGAGCCGGACACCGCCATCGGGATACTCCTTCGCGACAACGTCATCGGTTCCCAGGATGGACATCCAGCGCTCGCCGTCACCGCGCGCCGGCAGATACACGAAATTGGCATGCGACTCCGGGATATGTGCACCCATCTGAGCGAGCCGTTCCCTGAGCCGATCACGCTCGTAGACAATAGAATCGACCCGCAGTCGCAGCTCGTCTTCGGCCGCATACGAGGCGGCCACCGCCACTGCCGCCGCACGGTTCATGCCGAATGGGAGCTGGTATCTACGAATGACAGCACAGACCGCGGGAGCGGCCAACCCATAGCCGATCCGCAGCCCCGCCAATCCGTATGCCTTCGAGAAGGTACGCAGCACCACCAGGTTCGGGTGTATCGCAAGAAGACGCGGAACGTCCAGATGTTCGTCGGGATCCACGAATTCGATGTAGGCCTCGTCGAGGATCACCACACTGGTCGGCGGCGCCGCGCGGACGAACTCATAGACCTGGTCCGCGGGTATCAGTGTTCCGGTCGGGTTATGGGGCCGGCACAGCACCACGGCAGCGGCATCGGCGTCATACGCCGCACCCAGTAGCTCATCCAGATCTGTGATCCCGTTATCTGCCAGCGGAATCGGAACCTGGATCAACCCGGCGATATCGGCCAGTATCGGATAGCCGTCGAATGTCGGGTGCGCGAACACCAGCGAATCGCCCGGCTGACATAGCGCCTGCAGCACCTGCAGCGCGACGCCGGTGGCGCCAACGCCCACCACCACTTCTTCCGGTGTCATGCCCACCCGTTCGGCGATCAGTCGCGGAAGCACCACGGGCAAGAACTCGGGGTACCTGTTCACCTCCGCAATGTCATGCCTGAGCGCATCGCGCACCGATGGCAGTGGACGATAAGGATTCTCGTTCAATGCCAATCGGAGTGGACTGACCGTCACAGGCCCCTCCCTCCCCATCGCACGGCCGCCGCTGCCGCGTAGTCACCGGCGTGGGCGAAACCTGCCAGCATCACCGTGTCGCCGGACTTGACCTGGCCGTCGGAGATCGCCTGATCGAGAGTGTGCGGAATGCCCACCCCGAAGAGGTTGCCGCACTCGTCGAAGGTATCCGGGTGCTTCTCCCGGGGCAGCTGCAGGGCGTCGCGCCAGTTCCGCAGAAATATGCGGTTCGGCTGGTTGGTCACCAACGCGTCCAGATCCGTTGACGGAAGCCCGATTCGATCGCAGACGGCCAGGGCCACCTCGGGCACCATGCGATTGCCACGGGCCAGCACCTTGCTGATCTTGTGCTCGGTGAACGCCACCCTCCCCTGCCCTGCCCCGGCCTCCCAGTACTTGCGATGAGGCGTCACCGCGTACGTCATGTCGCCCGCGAACTCGCCGAAGTTCCGCGTCTCGATGCCCAGTACCGGGGAACTCCCATCGCGGGTGATCAGGGCCGCGGTGGCGCCGTCCCCCGGAATGGAAGCCTGTGCGGTGGAGCGCACCTGCTCTTGCACGAAGATCTGGCCGGCCGCATTCTGCATGTTCACGATGAGGGCCGAACGGGCGCTCGACGAGGCCATCATCTGCTGCACGAGCTTGAGCATCAGAACGAACGAGACGCAGCCACCGTTGTGTATGTCCAAGATCCATTCCGGGCGGATCTGCAGCCGGTTCGCCACCTCCCCACCGCAACCCACGAAGGGTAGGTCGGGCAGCTGGGTATGTGTCAGCAGGATGTCCACCTCGTCCAGCACACTGTCGCCGTGCCGATCCTTGAGTCCGGCGACCGCACGTTCGGCCATGTCCACCGCGGACTCGTCGGCGGCGACGTGATGCCGGAAGGCCGGGCTGCGGAACATGACGTTCTCCGCCAGATCGTCATCCTTGGCGTACTGCGCGAAGTAGTCGGCGCTGACCCGGTTCTCGGGAAGATAGCTGGAGATGTCGAAGATGCTGATGGTCATTTCATCCACTCCGGAACGATCGGA
Organism: Mycobacteroides sp. H001; assembly: GCF_001440005.1. NCBI lineage: Bacteria > Bacillati > Actinomycetota > Actinomycetes > Mycobacteriales > Mycobacteriaceae > Mycobacteroides > Mycobacteroides sp. H001. The sequence goes on along the minus strand of NZ_LJYH01000035.1, from coordinate 153,975 downwards.
AGCCCATGGCTGTGGCGATACTCGGCGATGGCCTTGAGGTTCAGCAGTTCCAGCAGGTGACCCGCACCGAACATGTCCCAAAAGTCCCCGACCCACGGCTTACGTTGGGGCGGAGCGGTTTCTGGATAGGGGTTCTCGTCGTAGAACGGATGGTGGCAGTTGGTCCACAGCACGACCGAGCCCGGCTTGTTAAGCACGATCTGCGCGTCGACCACTCGCATGAGGTAGATCATCCAGAGGTGATCACCTTGATCCCAGGCACAGTGATAATCGACGGTTCCGGATTCGGCGTTCGATTCCGTGCGGGTGTAGATCAGCGTGTCCGATCCCAAACGGTCATGTGCGACCCACAACCCGGGCTCATCGGTCTCCTCGAAGCCGCGCAGGCTGTAGGTCCACTCCTCCAGGCAACGAGTGTCGGACAGGTAGCGGTGCAACTCGTCGGGCGGGCAGTCCACATACTCCTGGACCGTGCAGAACGGGCCGAACACCTGGTCATGTGGGTACACCGACCGCATCATGTCCATGATGATCGGCGTCGCCTTCTCACGTGGCGAGGTCTCGATCCGATGCACCCCGGGCAATGCGTCCTCGGTGCCGGCATCGGCGGCGATATCGCTAAGCGCGGGCAAGGCTTTCAGGCAAGGCTTGGATGCTTCGGTGATCGTGTCGGTCATGCGTTTTCTCCTTAGCGATATCGGATGACAAGAACGGGGCAAACGGGGGTATCTCGTCGGTGGAACAGATGACCTCCACCACAGAGGGGCCGCCATGGGCCATCGCCGCATGCATGGCGGCCTCGAAATCGGCCACCGTATCGGCCGAACGGCACATCAGACTCGGGAACATCGCGGCCATCCCGGCGGCGATATGCGAGGGTGTGAACCGGTTGAAGCTGTACTTTCCTCCGTAATACAGCTGCTCACGGGTGACGCACATGGCATGTGCGTTGTTGTTGACAATGACGAATGTCACCGGCAGCCGGTGCTCGATCGCCGTGTGAATCTCCATGCCGTGCATGAAGAATGCCCCGTCCCCCGCCACCACCACGGTGCGGCCGCCCCGCGCGAACGCACAGCCGATGCCCGCACCGAAGGCATACCCCATGCCGCCCATACCGAGCGCGACAACATAACGGCCCCGGTGCCGGGCGCCCAGGTAGTGCACCGCGGCAGCGCCGGTGTTACCCGCATCGACGAAGATATCCGCCTCCGCAGGAATCACCCGGTCGAGAACGTGCATGCCATCGTGGTACCTGACACCGTCGCCGTCATGCGCGGGCGGTTCCAGATGGGCTGGCGCGTAGAGCGTTTCACTGTCCAACGAGTCCGAACGCGCCGGCACAGCCGCGGCGAGCTGGGCCAGGGTCGATGACAGGTCCTCGGTCTGCAGGTGACGGGACGGGATATGTGGTGTCGCCGAACCGATCGAGAGAACCGGCGTCGTCGCGAAGTCGACACCGCCTCGGGTCATCACGGGCATGGTGGTCCCGATGCAGACACATGTCACACCGTGGCGCAGTACCCTTTCGATGGCCGGGTGTCCCATCACCCCGATGACGCCCAGCAGCCGTGGATCATCGCCGTCTACAGCATCTTTGGCATCGGGCGACACCGCGACAAAGGCATCGAGACGATCGAGGAGATCCGACAGCTCACCGCGGGCGTTGTGTCGTGCCACCTCCGGCCCCGCTACCACCAGCACCCGCCCCGGCGTATCGGCCAGATGCTTGGCGAAGTCGGCAAGCTGCGCGGGCACCGCTCCAGGCCGCACGTGCGGCTCCGGCAGCTGTGGTGTGGTGTGCAGGCGCGCCTGCTGGACGTCTTTAGGTATCAAGAGAACCGCCGGCAGACCGTCTCGAAGCGCGGCCAGGGCATGACCGAGCGCCTCGGCGATTTCTTCGGGATTTTCCACTCGGGTGCAGTAGCCGGAAATGGGCCGGAAAACCGCCTGCAGATCCATGCTCCCGGCGCGCCCACTCCCATCCTGAAACGCCCCGTTACCTTCTAGCGGGCGCGGCGGCTGGCCCACGATCGCCAGCACCGGCACCCGGCTCGCATACGATTCAGCAAGCGCAGGAACAAGATTGACAGCGCCGCCGCCCGAGGTCGCGGCCACTACGCTCATCCGCGAGGCGGCACGCGCATAGCCGTCGGCCATGGTGCCGGCCGAGAACTCGTGCTTGGCGACGACGGCCTGGATACCCGGCGCGTAGTGCACGGCATCGTACAGATCCTCGATGTTCGCACCGTCGACCCCGAAGACGACATCGACATGGTGACGACGCAACTCGAGGACGAGCCAGTCGACTAATCGCATGGTCCCGTTCCCGTTCCCGAGCGCAATATCGCCGGCCGTACGGCTCCGGGCACGTATCGGGGTGGTCATGACTAGTACACGACTGTCACACGTGACCGGTTCAACAATCCGGAAGAAAAAGTGATCGAGTTATCTCAATCATGTGATGGCACAATATGAATCGCGTTTCAGGTAATGCTGATATGGGCACGTCAAAGCACCATGAACCTGATGGGATAGGCGTCAGCGACGCAGTTCGAGGAACACCAACGGCACGGCGTCACCGTGATTGTCGATCACCTGGACGCTCTCGATCTGATCCTGCGCCACCGGGACGGTCATCGATGTCATCATCGCGGAGCCCGGCTTGGCCGTCCACGAACTGGCGATGATGTTCCCGCCTGCTCGGGTGCCGACGCGCAGTGCATAGGGTGCCGCCGAGTCATCCGGGTCGTCTCCGTATGCCGGATAGCTGCACCACATTTCGATACGGGTGCCGGCACCGTCCTGGACAATGGCCACTTGAGCGCTCAGCGGTGAGGGCGTCACCTGGCGCATCGGCTGCCAATGCTCCCCCGCCGGCAACGAACCCGCGGCGACATTCATCGGTGCGGGCCGGTGATACCACGGCGGCGGCACCAACGAGACCGTCAGCGCGACAGCGGCGGCCACCGCGACCGCACCCACATAGGCGAGCCGGCGCACCGCACTCTGCCGCCGCCACCGGGCCTGCAGCTTGGGCCACAGCGCCTGCACCGGGCAGCTGGTGGCGGGCTTGGCGAGCACGGGCGGGTCTTCGAGTTCCATCTTCTCGGCGTAACCGCGATCAACCTTGGACAGCAGACCGGGCATGGCTGTCACCTCGGACAGCGCGCGCTGGCAGCTGACACAGTCGACCAGGTGCTGTTCGTATTCACGCCGCTCGGCGGACGAGAGCGCACCCAGCACATAGGCGGCGTCCCAGTCGGCGTAAACATGCTCCACAGTCATCGTGTGACCCCCATTTCCTGCAGCGACAGCCGAAGCGCGCGCACGCCATAGTGCAGGCGTGACTTGACGGTGCCCTCAGGCACCCCCAGCTCGGCGGATATGTCGGCGACTGAACTCCCCCGGTAATACGCACGCAGGATGACAGCGCGGTGATCGGTGGACAACGTGCGCAGCGCTTCGGCCACCAGCCACGCGTCCAGCGTTGCGTCCACCTGATCGGGAGAGGCGAACTCGGGTGTCTCGGCGGTGGCTATCTCGCTGCGAAAGCGCGAGCTACGTGCGTTATCGCGGACCAGGTTGTGGGCGACCGTGAACAGCCATGCCCTCGCCGACCCTTCCGTCTGGTTGACCAGCGTCGGATGCCGCCAGGCTCGCAACAGCACCTCCTGCACGATGTCTTCCGCCAGCGCCGAGTCGTGGGTCAGGTGCATGACATAACGATGCAGCGGGCCTGCGTACTCGTCGTAAAAGGCCCGCATAAGACTCGATGAGCCATTGACGCCGACGCCTTTCGGCCCAGCCTGCCCATCCGCCATGGAACACCTCCGACGGTTACACGATCCGACCGCCCGATTGGTTCAACGTACGCCCGTTTTGCCTCGTCGAACAGCCTTGTCATCATGATCAGGTGCGCAATCTCCACGACATTCACGAATGGTTCCTGTCCCGTGGACTACCCGTCGTGCTGGATCGTCGCGTCCGCTCGCGTGAGCTCATCGACCGGGCCGCGCCCATGATCGGAGTCGCCGGTGCGGGGGTGGCGCTCTACGAGCTGATCTCCACCGACAACGACACCCGCTCGATTGTGCTGATGATCCTGCTCGGGGTGGTGGCACTGCTGATGGCGGCGCAACCGCTGGTGCTCACCGCACTGCAACGTGTCGGAACCATCCGTGCCGACGTGGTGCGCCGCGCCCTGTCATGGCTCGTCATCGCGATCTTCGTGGTAGCGCTCCCGGCCACCGACACCGGTTCGTGGCCGGAGGCCGCCGCGAAGATGCCCGCCTTCCTGCTGGCCGCGCTGGTGCTTATCTGGTTGACGTACCTGGGTGCCGGGTCGATCGGACTGTGGGCCCTGCGGTACGCATCCACGCAGTTCGGTGCGCTGGGCACGCTCATGTCCCGCGCGCTGCCACTGCTCATGCTGACCGTGGTGGTGTTCTTCACCGGAGAGCTCTGGCAGCTGTCGGCCCGGATCACGCGCGAAAGGCTCTGGCAGACAATCGGCTTCCTGGCCCTCACCGCCACCGTGTTCATGGTCGCCACCGTGCGCGACGAGTTGAACAATCTGCGCGAAAACCGGGCCGAACGTCCCGCGCCCGCCGCGCTACTGGCCGGCACCCCACTGGCCGACCTGACCGGAGCCGACGGTCCGGAGCCGCCGCGGCCCGCACTGCGCTGGCCCGAACGGCTGAATGTGCTACTGGTGATGGTGGTTTCGCAGGCCATCCAGGTGGTGTTCTTCACCACCGGGGTATTCGCGTTCTTCATGTTGCTGGGCATCGTGGCCGTGCCGCACGACGTGATGGCGTTGTGGTCCAATGAGGCCGCGTGCCCGTCGGGAGCAGCGCCGCCATGTTCGGGCACCTGGTACGGGATTCGGATCGGCGTGCCACAGACTCTGATTCATATGTCGCTGTTGGTCGCGGTGCTGTCGGGGCTGTACTTCACCGTCAACAGCAGCATCGATCCGCAGTATCGGACACGTTTTTTCGAACCGTTGATCGCCGATGTGGCGGTAAGCCTCGCCGGACGCGACGTGTATCTATCGGCCTCACAGCGGATCTGACCTCAGCGCATCCGTGCCGCCAGCGTCGGTACACCGTCACCTTCCAGCTCACCGAGCACCACCGGACGGCCCGCCATCGCCAGCACCAGCGCCTCCCCGGTGCCGCACACGTGCGGGCCTTTGCCTTTCGCCCAATCCACGTCGTTGGCCATGAACCTCAGCCCCTTGGTGTACCGCTTCGGGTGGGCGCCAAAGTCTGGATGATCCAACGCAAAGACCAGCCGGTCCTCGGGAATGGCACGCGGCCTGCCCAGTGGCCGCCGAATATCCTGGTGGTGCACCATGGCGTCGGTATGAAGCGCCGCGGGCGCCATCTTGCCAAACGCTCCGGGCCGCACTGCCGACTCGAAATGGTGCAACAGCTCTTCATTCGACAGGTGACCGGTGCGCTCCACCAATGCATCGTTGAGCTTGTTGATCGATGGGTTCCGTAGCGCGGTCCCCAGATAGACACCCAGCGATACCGCGTCGACGGCGGCGTGTGCCACGACATCGCGGACCCGCCAGCCTGGGCACAGTGACGGGGCCAACCAATCGTCTTCGGTCAATGTGTGCAGGAACTCGGCCAGGCTGGTGCGCTCGGCGGAAAGCATTTCTCGGGGTTTCATGGTCTTCACGGATACCTCCTCGGGCTGTACTCGCCATGCTAGGAAGACCGCGCTGACCAGCACCGCCTCCGTATGCCACGCACTGCCAGATGATGCCAATGCCCCCTCGCGGGCCCACCGGACTTTCTATCCTCGCGATATGTCTGGACGCCGGCTCGACCAAACCGCAAGTCTGACCGCACAGTTCAACGCGTGGCAGCGCGCTGCCGAGTCGATGCAGCGCGATGGCCTGCTGAACGATCCGCAGTCCGGATGGTTCGTGACCCATCCGCTGCTGCGTGCGGCACTGACATCTCCCGCTGCCGCCAGGTGGGGCCTGCGTCTGGTGGACCGATGGTGCGCGGGCCTGCATGCCCTCATCGTGCTGCGCCGCCGCGTTTCCGACGACGAAGTGCGGACCGCCGCGCGATCCGGCATCGGTCAAGTGGTGATGCTGGGGGCGGGCTTCGACACCTCGAGTCAGCAGCTCGGTTCCCTGCCCGTCACCGTATTCGAGGTCGACGCACCCACCACCCAGCAGGCGAAACAACATCTCATCGCCGGAACCCGCGGTGACGAGTCGCGGCTGGTCTGGGTCCCCTGCGATTTCGAGCGCGATGACCTGACATCGCGTCTGCTTGGCGCCGGATTCGATACGGCCGCACCCTCACTCGTGGTGTGGCTCGGCGTGACCTACTACCTCACCGAGGCCGCCCTCGAGTCGACCCTGGCGCAACTGACGAAGCTCTGCGCACCGGGAAGCAGGCTCGTCCTGGATTACGGTGATCCCGATATCGTCGGCCCCGACAGTCGCCGTCGCGAAGTCCGGCGCGGATCGCGGTCCGTCTCCCGGCGCGGCGAGCCGTACCGCACGGGCATGACGGCGAGACAGGCCGACGAACTGCTTGCGCGCCAAGGCTTTCAGATCACCGAGCAGCTGCGGATACCCGAGCTGCTGCGTCGCTACGATCCGACCGGCGCGCGGGCACTCGCACCCGGCGACTGGACCACGGTGGTCACAGCCCGCCGCGAGTGAGCACGGTGCCTACAGGTACTGGCCCAGGCTCGATTCGGTGTCGATGGCGCGGCTGGCGCTGGAGCTCTTGCCGGTGACCAGCGTACGGATGTAAACGATGCGCTCGCCCTTCTTGCCCGAGATCCGTGCCCAGTCATCCGGATTGGTGGTATTGGGCAGGTCCTCGTTCTCGGCGAACTCGTCGACGATCGAGTCGAGCAGATGCTGAATACGCAGACCCTTCTGACCGGTCTCCAGCACCGCCTTGATGGCGTTCTTCTTCGCACGGTCCACCACGTTCTGGATCATGGCGCCGGAGTTGAAGTCCTTGAAATACATGACTTCCTTGTCACCGTTGGCGTAGGTGACCTCCAGGAAACGGTTGTCGTCGATCTCGGCGTACATCCGGTCCACGACCTTCTCGATCATGGCCTTGATGGTCAGCCCGCGATCGCCGCCGAATTCCGCCAGATCGTCGGTGTTCACCGGCAGTTTGTCGGTGAGGTACTTGGAGAAGATGTCTTGCGCCGACTCCGCATCCGGCCGTTCGATCTTGATCTTCACGTCGAGGCGGCCGGGCCGCAGGATCGCCGGGTCGATCATGTCTTCACGGTTGGAGGCACCGATGACGATGACGTTCTCGAGACCCTCGACACCGTCGATCTCGGATAGCAGCTGCGGCACGACCGTCGTCTCCACATCGGAGCTGACGCCGGTACCACGAGTGCGGAAGATCGAGTCCATCTCATCGAAGAAGACGATGACCGGCGTACCGTCCGAAGCCTTTTCGCGGGCCCGCTGGAAGATCAGGCGGATATGCCGCTCGGTCTCACCGACGAACTTGTTGAGCAGCTCCGGGCCCTTGATGTTCAAGAAGTAGGACTTGGCCTCGCGCGAGTCATCGCCGCGCAGCTCCGCCATCTTCTTGGCCAGCGAGTTGGCGACGGCCTTGGCGATGAGTGTCTTTCCGCATCCGGGGGGCCCGTACAGCAGCACACCCTTGGGCGGACGCAGGGCGTACTCCCGATAGAGATCCTTGTGCAGGAACGGCAGCTCCACCGCGTCGCGGATCTGCTCGATCTGCCGCGTCAGACCACCGATGTCGCTGTAGCTGACGTCGGGCACCTCTTCGAGCACCAGATCCTCGACCTCGGCCTTGGGAATCCGCTCGAAGGCATATCCGGCCTTGGTATCAACCAGCAACGAATCGCCGGGCCGCAGTTTCCGGGGCTTCAGATCCGCTCCGTCGGCATCCTCGGATACCTCGGAGAGATCGGGCGCGATCAGCGGATCGGCCAGCCAGACGATGCGCTCCTCGTCGGCATGCCCCACCACGAGCGCGCGGTGACCGTCGTCCAGCAGCTCCCGCAACGTGCTGATTTCACCGACCGATTCGAAGCTGCCGGCCTCGACCACTGTGAGCGCCTCGTTGAGGCGCACGGTCTGCCCCCGCCGCAGTTCGGCGGTCTCGATGTTGGGAGAGCAGGTCACCCGCATCTTGCGACCCGAGGTGAACACGTCCACCGTGTCATCGGCCTGTACTGCCAGCAACACGCCGTAACCGCTCGGCGGCTGGCCCAGCCGGTCAACCTCCTCACGCAGTGCCAAGAGCTGCTGACGGGCCTCTTTGAGGGTGTCCATCAGCTTGGCGTTACGTGCATTCAGGGAGTCGATACGAGCCTCAAGCTGGTTCAGGTCGCGCAGACGACCGGTGTCACCAGATCCGTGGGCCGCGCTGCCTTCCAGCTCCTGGCGAAGGGCCGCAACCTCTCGACGTAGCCGTTCCAGTTCGGCGGCATCCGGTGTGCCGAACGCCTCTGAACGCTCCGACTCACTCATGATGTCCTCCTTTCCCACACCGAGAATTGGTGCGGTGGATGCTTCAACGCTACCGGCGATTGGCCGCCCGTGCGGGGTCTACCCGTTGCCTGGGACGTCTACGCTGTTAGCGTTCGTCACATTCAGGTCGATCGGAAGGACAACCGTGAGCTCACGAACCGGTATGTCAGGGGTCGCCACGCTGGGTTTACTCGCGGCGGCAGCGGTTGGCTTGGCAGTACCAATGGGCGAGCCGACAGCCAGCTCCGCTGGCCCGACAGCAACGACCACCATGTCCGCGGACATTACCTCCGTGTCCTGGGACGTCCCCATGGATGTGCCCACCGAACCTGCCGACGCGGCACCCACATCCGATGAGCTAAGCGGTTTGCTGTATTCACTCGCAGATCCGGGCGTGTCGGCCCTGGCCAAGGGTGGCCTCGTGGAAGGCGGCATCGGCGCGGGTGAGGCGATTTACGCCGATCGTGCCTTCAAGAGTGCCAACCGTGACGGGTTCCTGCCGCTGGCTTTCACTGTGTCCGACATCAAATCCACCGGACCGGGTGTGGCCGCTGCGGCGGTCACCATCACCGGACCCAAGACGCAGGCGTACACGACGAAGATCAACTTCGTGAACCAGGATGGCTGGAAGATCAGCAAGGCCTCGGCGGTTTCGCTGATCCAGGCGGCATCGGGTAAGTCTGGAAGGTAGACGTGTACGAGGAGGGCTGGATGATCACCACGACCTCGCACGCCGATATCGTCACCGCACTTGGCCGAACGACTTAGCCGATATGCCGAATGGAGTCACCAGGATCATGGCCCGTCACCTTCAACTCGCCGTCGTCGCCGCCGGTGCAGCCGTTCTCGCCCTGACCGCCTGCAGCAGCTCAAACGATAAGGCCGCCCCCGCCAGCGCTTCGGCGACTCAGCCCGCATCCTCGGCGGCGGCCGCCGCTGTCCCGAACCATCCGCTGCCCGATCCGGCGGTGCTGACCGATGTCCTCAACCGCCTCGCCGACCCGAACCTGCCGGGCGCCGAGAAGATCACCGCCGTTCAGGGCGCCACTCCCGAGCAGCTGGACAAGTTCACCAAGGCGATCGGCGACGCCGGGTTCTCGCCGTTGTCGTTCACCGTCAAGGACCCGAAGTGGTCGACGGAAACCCAGGGCGACGTCGAAGCCGTCGTCACCATCAACAGCCCCAGCCCGAAGATGGGTGGTTTCGCGGTCCCGATGTCGTTCTCGCCCGAAGGTGAGAGCTGGAAGCTGTCCAAGCGAACCTCCGACCTCTTGCTCAAGACCGGAACGTCGCTGGCGGGTACCGCCACACCGCACGAGGCGCCTCCCGCCGGCGCGCCCGCGCCCGAGACACCGGCCCCAGCGCCTACCCCGTAGCGCCGCTGGCGACGGCTCTAGCTCGGTAGGCGCTTACGCCGCAGCGGTGTCGGAGTGATGGTGCCCGGCGCCAGACGACGCGCACTGACCAGGAACGCGGTATGCCCGCGCATGCTGTGCTCGGGGCGCACCGCCAGCCCGACGACGTTCCAGCCGCGCTGCATCGACTCCCAGGACCGCGGTTCGGTCCAGCATTGCTGTTCCCGCAGCGCCTCGACCACGCGCGACAGTTGCGTGACGGTAGCGACGTACACAATGAGCACGCCACCGGGTACCAGCGATTCGGCCACCGCGGGCAAAGTCTCCCAGGGGGCCAGCATGTCCAGGACCACCCGGTCGACGCCACCGGCATCAGCAGCCCGCTCGGCGAGATCACCGATCACCAGCTCCCAGTTGTCTGGTTGCTCCCCGAAAAACGCTGTGACGTTTCGCACAGCATGTTCGGCGTGATCCTCACGAATCTCGTAAGAGATCACCGTTCCCTCGGGCCCCACCGCGCGCAGCAGCGAGCAGGTGAGCGCACCCGAGCCCACACCGGCCTCCAGTACCCGCGCGCCCGGGAAGATATCGCCGTCATGAACGATCTGCGCGGCGTCCTTCGGGTAGATCACCTGCGCGCCACGCGGCATCGACAACACATAGTCGATCAGCAAAGGACGCAGCACCAGAAACTGGTCGCCGTTGGTCGACTTCACCACGCTGCCCTCGGGGATGCCGATCACCGTGTCGTGTGTGATGGCACCGCGATGGGTGTGGAATTCCTTGCCCGGCTCGAGCACCATCGTGTAGTGCCGCCCCTTGGGGTCGGTCAGTTGCACGCGATCGCCCACGACAAAGGGCCCGGTCCGAGTCATGCGCTCACCTTGCCAGGTGCGTATCGCGCACCGCGAACTGGGCAGGCCTTGCAGGTAAAACGGCGTCACCCACCAATGTGTTTCGGCACACACGATTTAGCTCTAGAGGCCAAAGGCACGTACTGTCATGGGTAAGCGCCACTGTGCGCCTGCGTCGTAGATCATTCTTTCGTCAGCCAGTCCGCTGATTTCAGGCTTTTCTCACGGCGATCGATGTTGCCCATTGGCAATCTCGCCATCTCGAAGCCTCGAAAGGCGTCATTTCTCATGTCTTCAACCACATTCGCGTCACTCGGCGTGCCCGCAGTACTGGTCCGCGCCCTGCAGCAGGGCGGCATCGACGCCCCATTCCCGATCCAGGCCGCCACCCTGCCGGACACACTCGCCGGCCGTGATGTGCTGGCCCGCGGCAAAACTGGCAGCGGCAAGACCCTTGCGTTCTCCATCCCCGTCGTCGCACGTATCGCCGAAGGCACTCGAGTGCCGGGCCGCCCGCGGGCGCTCGTGCTCGCTCCCACCCGCGAGCTGGCGACCCAGATCAGCGCAGTCATCGAGCCGCTGGCGGCCGCCTACCGCATGAAGGTCACCACCATCTTCGGCGGTGTCTCGCAGCACCGTCAGGTTCAGGCGCTCAAGGCCGGCGTCGACATCGTGGTCGCCTGCCCCGGTCGGCTCGATGACTTACTCAAGCAGCGCCACCTGACTCTGGACGGCGTTGAGATCAGCGTTCTCGACGAGGCCGACCACATGGCAGATCTCGGATTCCTGCCCGTCGTAACGCGGTTGCTCGCCGCGACCCCGAGTTCCGGTCAGCGCCTGCTGTTCTCGGCCACCTTGGATAACGATGTCGACAAGTTGGTCAAACGATTCCTGCACTCCCCCGCCGAGCATTCGGTCGATCCCGTCGATTCCCCGGTTGCCGCGATGACACACCATGTGTTCACGGTCAGCGGCCCCGACGCCAAGCGTGAACTTGTGAACACGCTGGCCTCCGGCACCGGACGGCGCATCCTGTTCATGCGTACCAAGCACCACGCCAAGCGGCTCGCGCATCAGCTCAATCAGTCGGGCATCCCGTCAGTTGACTTGCACGGCAACCTCTCTCAGGGTGCACGTGACCGTAACCTGGCCGCCTTCGCGAACGGCGAAGCACGGGTGCTGGTCGCCACGGATGTCGCTGCCCGCGGCGTGCACGTCGACGATGTCGCTCTCGTCGTACACGTCGACCCTCCCGCCGAGCACAAGGCGTACCTGCACCGTTCAGGCCGCACTGCGCGCGCCGGTGGCACCGGCGACGTGGTCACGGTGGTACTCCCCGAGCAGCGCCGCGATGTCACACAGCTGCTACGCAAAGCCGCCATCACCGCCACGCCCCAACAGGTGACGGCCCATTCCGATGAGGTCAAGACCTTGGTGGGCGAGGTGGCTCCGTATGTGAAACCTGCTCCCGCACAGAAGGCCAACGGCTCTTCCACGGCGAACGGCCAGCGGTCCCACCGACCCCGCGGGGCCGCCGAGGGACGTCCGGCACGTGCTCCTCGGCGCGGCGGACAGGGCCAAGGCCGCCAGGGGCAGGGTCAAGGGCGTCAAGGCCAGGGACAGCGATCCGCCCGCAGGACGGGCAACAGCGCCTCCCGGTAACCGGCTGGCGCGGGCTATTCCCTACACCCGCGCCGCGGCCCGGATCGCCGCCTTCTCCTCGTAGTACTTTGCACGCTCATCCACGGCGGCAAGGAATTTCACGAGAGTGTCGCGGGCCTGCTCCCCTTCGGCTCCGATATCGGAGCGTTCGAACACCCGCCAGAACCTCAGGATGGGTTGCAGAACCTCATCGTGATGGATGCGCAGGTCGTAGATGCCCGCTTTCGCGATGGCTATCGCGTTCTGCGCAAATCCCGCCATCCCCATACCCGGCATCGCGAAACCGACGATCTCCTTGCAGATGGCCTGCATCGCGGCATCGGGTTCGATATCGAGTGCCGCCGACATGAGATTGCGGTAGAAGACCATGTGCAGGTTCTCATCCAGCGCGACGCGCGCCAGCAGCTGATCGGCGATGGGGCAGCCCGAGGCCTTCCCCGTGTTGCGATGAGATATCCGAGTGGCCAGCTCCTGGAACGACACGTATGCGAGCGCCTCCAGGGGCGTCTTGTCCCCTGAGTCGTAACCGGCGATGGTGTGCGCCATGCGCATCGCTTCGAGGTTGCTCGGGTCGACACCACGGGTGACCACCAGATAGTCGCGAAGTGCGATGCTGTGCCGCCCTTCCTCCGCCGTCCACTGGCCCACCCAGGTTCCCCATGCCCCGTCCCGGCCGAATCTCGTGGCGATCTCACGGTGATACGACGGCAGGTTGTCCTCGGTCAGCAGATTGACGATCAACGCCGCCTGAGCGATCGGATCGAGCGGGCTATCCTCCGGCTTCCAATCCTCTCCGCCCAGAAATGCGAAGTCCCGGCCCCTGCTCCAGGGCACGTAATCATGTGGGGCCCATGGCCGCGCGGCGCTCAGGTGCCGCTCGAGATTCGCCTCGACAACGGGCTCCAGCTCGGTCAGTAATCGTGTTTGCAGTCCGGTCACCATCTCATCCACCTCTCTGTTCGGCCTACCGCGATCCGTAACCTACGGTACCGTAAGTTACAGAAAAAGTAGATGAGGAGTTGGTGAACTGGCGAGGACTAGGCGGCCCCGGCGCCGGTATCGAGAATGACGGGCGCCACCAGGTAACTCGGCTGGCCGGGATCCAGGACAACGGCCTGACCGTGACGGCTCGCCCACAGCTCCGGAATGGACGGGATGTACCTCGGCAGACTGGCCGCCGCGACGACCACCCGCAGCCGGTGCCCCGCCGCGATCACCGCATCTACCTCGGTGAGATCGATGTCGAGAGTGGTTGGCACGCCGGGTTCCACCGGAAGCGTCGATCCCTTACCGGTGAGATGCCAGGGCGATAGGTAGTCTCCGTCCGCGGTACGCAGACTCTTGACCTCATCCACCCCGCGGCGCGATGCCAGCAGGGCACCCTCGGCCAGCATCCGGGAGAAACCGTCGGGTGCCACGTCCGTCACCGATACGACCCAGAACGCCTCTGTACCTACGGCTTTGGTGTGCAGATGAAGGTTCAGCGCCCCGGAGATCACCCACGGCCGCACAGCGGGGCTGCTGGTGAAGGTGAGTGCCCCACGCTCGAAGTACCGAGAGTCCTTGAGCCCGGACGTACCCAGCACGGCAGTGATACCGGCCGTCAGCCGGGAGGTGGTGGGCGATTTCAGCAGTCCCATCCGTCGGCGAAGGAGGTGCTCGGTCTTGTTGAGCGGCACAGCATCCGTCAACGACCCGTCGAATGTCGAACCAGCCCCCACCCCTGAGGGTTCGGCATCCAGATAGAACCGTTGCGGCTCGGCTTCGGGCCGCGGATAGACATCCAGGGTGTGCCAACCGCCATTTTGCTGTTGCAGGGTGAGCGGGCCGTAGCTCTCCACTCCGTTGTCAATACCCTTGAGCCACTTGTCAAACCACGCACGCTGCAAGACATCCAGCCGGGGTGGCCCATCTTCGCGGCCAAGCTGTGAACCCGGTGACCCGTGATAACCCTCGTTGATGACGACCTGAAACCTCCCGCCCGGCGATGCGGCTCGGCGATGGATACGCAGGGCGGCCGGACCGAAGATGTCGTCCCACGCCCCATAGACAAACGTCGGGATCTCGATGTCTTCGAACCGGGGACTGATCTGCTGGAAATACTCGTCGTTGTCGATCAGCGCACCCGTGCCACGCAAGCCCTCGAAGATGTACCGCACCACACGATTCAGTGGTGCGCGCAACCGCCCCGCGAGCCAGCCCAGGCCGACGCCGCCACGTATCACGTCCGATGGCGACGGCAACCACTTCCCCAACGCAACGGCAAGCATCCAGATGGGCAGGAAGAATGTCTGCGCCCCACCAGTTTTCATGAGGTCGCGAGAGATGTCGCTGACCGGCTCGACCGCGAACACCGCACCGAGACCCGGCACCCGGTTGCCGGCGGCCTGCAGCGCGTTGATCGAACAGTAAGAGATGCCATACATGCCGACCGAACCATCGCACCACGGCTGCGCCTGCGCCCAGGCCACCACCTCGGCGGTGTCCCGCTGTTCGAGATCGTTGAGCATTCCCCAGTCACCCGAGGAGGCGCCGGTACCGCGAACATCGACAACCACTTGGGCATACCCACTGCGGATCAGCGAGTCGTTCACTCCGAACGTCGTCAGGCCGCCACCGGGGATCGCCCGTGCCAGCTCGGCGAGCTCCAACAGACGCGGATTCCTGGGCGGCAGGGCCGGCACGGTAATGCCGAACCGGTGCAGGCCCCGCAGCAGCCATGCCGCCAGGTGAGTAACGGATTTGTTGTAGGGGGTGAGGTTGAAGAGCACCGGCACCGGGTCATTGACCGGGGTCCCGTCGGCATTGGCCGGCCGGAACACTTGGGCCTTGAGCACGGTCCCGTCGGACAGCGGTATCGAGACATTGGGAGTGAAGGACACCCGGGAGTACCGACTGGGCCCATCGGCCAGCGCGGTCCACCGCTCGGCGAGTTCAGAACCGGCGAGCCCGGTGTCCTTCACCTGCGGGCCGTCCAGCAGGCTTCGATGCTTTGCCGTCGTCACTGCGCATTCCTCTCGCGTGGGGCGTCGTCGCCCCATGGCCAATGAGAGGTTCACGTTACTTCGAGTACGGATACTTTGGGGGCGACTTGTGACATGTGTTGAACGGAGCCCACCAGCTTTGTGCCCGGCGTGGCGTCAGCACCTGTCGGACACGATGCCTAGGCTGCCAACCATGAAGGAGACCACGCAGAACCGGCCCACGCGCCGGCCCGCGCTGTCCCCTTCCCGTGCCAGCGACTTCAAGCAATGCCCACTGCTGTACCGGTTCCGCGCGATCGACCGCCTCCCCGAGCCGCCCTCGACAGCGCAGGTGCGCGGCAGCCTCGTGCATGCCGCCCTGGAAGATCTCTACGCCCGGCCCGCGGCCGATCGCGAGTACGCCACCGCCGCGGGATTGGTGCAGCCCGCGTGGGAACGCCTCGTGGAATCGAACCCCGAACTCGCGGCGGTGGTCGAGACCGAGCGCCTTCCGGCGTTCCTCGACGAGGCGCGAGATCTGCTCTCGGGCTATTACCGGCTTGAAGATCCCACCCGATTCGATCCCGACAGTTGCGAGGAGCGCGTCGAGGTCGAGCTGTCCGACGGCACGATGCTGCGCGGATTCATCGATCGCATCGACGTCGCCCCCGGGGGCGCGATGCGTCTGGTCGACTACAAGACCGGACGCGCACCGCGCGCCTTGTTCGAAGCCAAGGCGTTGTTTCAGATGAAGTTCTATGCCGTCGCGCTGTATCGCACCCGCGGGGTGGTGCCGCGACGGCTGCGGCTGCTGTATCTGTCCGATGGCGAGGTTCTCGACTACACACCGGATGAGGCAGAGCTACTCAAGTTCGAGAAGACGCTCATGGCGATCTGGCGAGCGATTCAGAACCTCGGCACCACCGGCGACTTCCGGCCCAATCCCTCCCGGTTGTGCGACTGGTGTGCCCATCAGTCGCTCTGTCCCGCGTTCGGCGGCACGCCGCCTCCCTACCCGGGCTGGCCTTCCGATTACGGTGTCTCCGATACTGATATCGAAGATGCCGAAGCCTCCGCGACCGCGATCCCGGGAGATGCCGCATGACGTTGGACCTGACAGGCTGTTACTACCGGCGATTGGACACCGACGGCGAGTTCCAGGTGTTCGAGTCCACCGAGTTGACCGCCAGCGGATGGGGGCCGAACCTGCAGCACGGCTCTCCCCCGATGGCGTTGCTACTCAAGGCCATCGAGGAGCTGCCGGAGCCGCGCGAGAGCCTGCGGATCGGCCGGGTCGCGCTCGACATCCTCGGCCCGGTTCCGCTGGAGCCGGTGCGAGTACGGGCATGGATTGAACGGCCGGGTCGGCGCATCGCGCTTGCCGTGGCCGAGATGGAAGCGCGCGCCAATGGCGGTTACCGTGCGGTCGCGCGGGCCAGCGCGTGGCTGTTAGCGACCTCGGTGACCGCCGACAAAGCCAGTGACCGATACCCACCCTTACCCGAGTACCCGCCCGGCCCCACACCGCCGGCCTTCGGCTTCGAGGGCTCTAACTACTCAAAATCGGTTGATTTTCAGTGGTTTTCGGTACCCGAGGGAGAACCACAGGTTGCCTGGATGCGGCCACATGTGCACATCGTCGATACCGAGCCCACCACCGGATGGCAGCGGCTGGCGTCGGTCATCGACTCCGCGAACGGCATCGGCGCGGTGCTCAACCCCCTGCGGTTCGTCTACATGAACACCGATACCGTGATGCACGTCCACCGGATTCCCCAGGGCGACGAATTCGGCGTACGCGCCCGCATGTCGGTCGGCCCCGACGGCGTCGGCGTGACCACAGCGGAGATATTCGACCGCCGCGGCTACATCGGCTCGAGCGCCCAGACGGTCCTGGTGCAGCGGCGGTAGGTTAGGCCGATCCGCTCCTGCGCCTGACCGTCTCCTTGACATGCTCCGGCAACGCGGGGGCATCGAGAAGCCGCGGAAGCAACTCGGACTCGAGGGTGAGCGCCCGGAACGCAAGTCCCACGGTCACGTCATGCTCCGGACGATTCTTGACGGCGATGCCGTCACCCTCGCGCACCACCCCGGGTGAGATCACCCGGAAGTATGCGCCGGGGATCGCTTGCGCCGTAAAGGTCTTGACCCACCCGCGCAGGTCAAGCCAGGCCGCAAAGGTCCGGCACGGTATGCGCGGCGCGGACACTTCCAGCACCAGCCCGCCGTCACCGATATGCCACTGCTCACCGATGAGCGCACCGGTCACATCGATCTCGCGGGTGGTCAGATTCTCCCCGAACTGGCCGTTCGCCAGCTCTCGCCCGAGCGTGCCCTGCCACCAGTCCAGGTCCTCGCGGGCGTATGCATACACGGCTTGATCGTCGCCGCCGTGCACGCCCGTATCTCCTATCGCGTCACCTTCCAGGCCGCTGCCGGCACCCTCGGATGTACCACCCGGCGCGCGGACGGCTATGACCGAATCGGTGGGATGTTTGTCGATGCCGGTGCGCGTTGGTCCGCCTGCCGGATTCGACCGCAGCTGGCACACGTTCACCGTCAAAACTGTAGCCACCACACCAGGATACGGAGCGCACCTAACGGGCGGCACGC
This sequence comes from Mycobacteroides sp. H001, assembly GCF_001440005.1. Lineage (NCBI taxonomy): Bacteria > Bacillati > Actinomycetota > Actinomycetes > Mycobacteriales > Mycobacteriaceae > Mycobacteroides > Mycobacteroides sp. H001. The sequence continues at coordinate 136,010 of NZ_LJYH01000035.1, read as the reverse complement.
ATGAGGGGTAGCAGATATCGGCCCGCGAATTCGCGGGTGTTTTCGTCGGTGTCGGTCGGCACCAGCGCGGAAGGGTTCACCAGAAACGTCGACGTCAGCCGCAGCGCCAGGTCGAGCGCGCGCTTCACCGCAGGAACGGGATAGTCCTCGTCGGCCAGTAGTTCCGCGATCACCGCAAGCAGGCCCTGATACCCGGACGCATTCACGTCAAAGACATTCCGCGAGAACGATTCGGCGTCGAATTCCTTGAGCGCCAGCACCAATGGATGATCACGCGCCTCACGCATGCCCATGACGAATGCCTCGACCATCCTGTCCTCGGCATTCGATAAGGGCGCGAGCACAGCCTGCGCCCTCATGAAGAATTCGGTTGTCTCCCGGACCAACACCGCGGCGACGATGTCTTCCTTGTCTCCGCATTTGCGGTACAAGGTCGGGCGGGACACACCGGCGCGGCGTGCGATATCCCCAACAGCGGTGCGAGCGATCCCGTGGGCAACGAATTCCTCGCGGGCGGCATCCAACAAATGAGCGGTCGCCACATTCGTATCGGACAGTGTTCCGGAGACCAGCTGCCGCAGCAACGAGTCGATCTCTACCACGGACCCGATAGTAACGGCGGGGAGCTGCGAAACCTCGCTGCGACTCACAGCCCCTCCGTTCGGCACATCTAGCTGGCATTTGAATCAATGAATTACTTTTGATTCAGTATTGCATGACGGCTGGATCGGTCATACACTTCGCCACCAGAATCACCGTTCCGCACAGAAGAGGCAGCCATGCACGCCACCGGCACAAACTCCCCCGCACAGGAAACATCGCGGACCCCAGGACCCCGACTTGCCCCGCGGCTGCCCTTGCATCGGGCCGCGCTCCTGGGGCTGAGCTGCCTGGGTGACCCGTTTCGGCTGCCCTACCTGCTACTGCCCAAGATTGCGAATCGATACGGCGACATCGTCCGCCTCTTCACGGGCCCGAGCCCCGCGCTCACAGTCACCCTGATCAACCATCCCGAGTACGTCGACCATGTGTTCACCCGCCACCACGACCGATACGCCAAGCACCAGGCCACCATCGAATTGGTCTCCGGAGAGCCGGCCGCCCTCCCCTTGCTCGAGGGCCAGGAGTGGAAACGAGTCCGCACCGCCTTCAATCCGTACTTCGGCGAACGCGCACTGGCGGCAGCGACCCCGCTCATGATGGAAGGGATCACCGATCGGGTCGATGCCTGGTCACGCCATGCGACCAGCGGGCAACCCGTGGATCTGGAACATGAACTCGGCGCGGTCGTGATGGACGGACTGATGCGCTCGATGTTCAACGTTCAGCTCGGCTCCGACGAGATTGATCATGCGGTAGACGGTGCGCGTCGGTACGGCCGCTACGTCATCAGCCGGGTCGCCATGCATTATCTGCCCGGCTGGATCCCAAATCCCCTGCGTCGCAGTGGCGAACGGTCCAAGGAGGAGCTATTCGGGATCCTCGACCGCTTCGTCGACGAACGGAAAGGGTGCCCGCTGCCCGACTCGCCCGATCTCGTGGACGCATTGATCGGGCTGGAATTCGAGGGCTGCCCGCAGACACAGCACCGCAGACGGCGCTCCGAAGCCGCCGGGTTGGTGTTCGCAGGATTCGAGACCACCGCCGCCGCGCTGGCCTGGACCATCGCGCTGCTGTGCCGCAACCCGATCGCTCTCGGTAGGGCGTATAGGGAGATTGACGCGCTCGGCGGAAAGACGTTGGAGTACGACGATCTCGAGAACTTGAAGTATCTGAGGGCATGTTTCGATGAGGCACAGCGTTTCCAGGCCGCACCCGCCAACATCCGAACGGCCGTCCAGGACGACGAGATCGGCGGCTATCTCATTCCCCAAGGTTCACACGTCGTGATCACCCAATACGCACTACAGCGCGATCCCCGGTTCTGGAAGGACCCGGAAACGTTCAACCCCGAACGATTCCTGACCGACAAGATCAATCGGAATGCGTTCCTGCCGTTCAGTATCGGACCACGCAAGTGCATGGGCACCAGGATGGCCTACATCGAGGGGACCCTGGTCCTCGGAACCATCTTGCAGCGCTATGCATTCCAGATCCGCGATGGCTGGACACCCCGGCACCGAGTACGCGTCTCCACCGGCCTGGCCGGCGGCCTCCCGACGCGGCTCCTCACCCGCTGAGCCATCACACAGTTCCCACAACGAAAGGAAAAAGATGAGCAGATTGGACAAGTTGGGCCCCTCACCGGAACACGCGCAGTATCAGGCGCTCATGCCGGAGTTCTGGAAGAAGGTGCGGCAGCAAGAAAAGAACGACATCGAGCGCGGGCTTCCCGCCCAGGGCCGAACAGAGTTCGCCTACACATGGTTTGATGCCTGGGCCGAGCAGGACATCAAGAAGATCGATTACTGCATCGCCGAGGAGTGCAGCTACATCGACAGCACGACGTTCCAGGAGAACAGGCTCGGACGTCAGTTCACGATCGACAACTGCCAGGCCGCCTTCGACGTCTTCCCCGACTTTGCGTTCTACCCACAGGACGGAACCAACCGGTCACTGCCCTACTGGGACTACTTCGACGATCAGTGGCGAGTGACCATTCCGTGGCGAGGTATCGGCCGCATGATCGGTGAGACCATCGAGCCCAACACGGGAGCTAAACTCAAGGGAACCGGCCGCTGCCTGAATTTCATTGGTATCGACCGCTATACACTGACTGAAGACTTCAAGATCACCCACATCGACACCGACTGGGACATGCTTTACGGTGCCGCACAGCTCGCGGGATTAGGCTCCCTCATGCACAGCCAGCGTCTTCAAAGGATCGGGCTGCGCGCCGCTAGCCTGGTCGCACCGGTGTTTCGCCTGGCGACCCTGCTCACCACAAGGTGACCGATCTCGCCAGCCGTTCAGGTCAGCGCGACGCGGAAACACCTTTGTAGCAAGCGATTAGGCCACCGATAAGCCCGAGAGCCACCGCTTCGATGGCCACAATCAACACATTGAAGGGACTCAACAACTGCGTCAAGTTCTCGATGAAAAGACTCAACGGAGTGTGCTTGCCGAATGCCGAGAAGAAATAGACACCGGCTGCGCCAACAGCTATGAAGGCCAACGGCACCGCGGCGACCGCGGTGGCGAGGACTCGAGGGACAACAAACCCGTGCGTGACGTCGACGCCCCGGCCCCGCATGGCCTCAATCTCTTGTTGGATCCGGGCGGAATCGGCCTCGGCAAACACCACCGTCGCGCCGGTGGCCGCGGCCACCAAGACCGCGTGCGTCGGGAACCCCGTGGGGCCGAACACCAACGCCTCCAGCACGAGCACTATGAGCACCGCGAGCGGTATCGCCACCATGCACATCGGCAGAACCGACACTCTGGCGATCGACCACACCTGCCGGAAGAACTCGCCCACCGCCGGTGGACGACGCACCATGGCACCAAAGGTCTCCAGTGTCATGGCCAGGAAGCCGGCCAGTGTGCGTGCCGGCTTCTCGGCAGAACCCGAGATCAGGGCATCCCCTCGGCCCACTTGGGTTACCGCCGGGGCCTCTGCGTACGTAGTCACACATCACTGCATAGCGCGTTCCGCCCGCGTCCGCGGCGGAATCATCAAGATCACCAGAGCAGATCCACGCCGCCGGTGACGTGATCGGCCGCTCAGAAACTAGACGGACACCTTGGTGCGGCGCCGCTCACGCACCAACGCGATGGCGGTCTTGAGGCCGCGACGCGGAACCGAATTCGGTTCGGCCACGGGTGGTTCTAGGACCACGAACATGCGCTCGCTACGAGTCTCCGGCGCATTGTCGGCCGTGGCATGCAGGAATCGATCCGGCAACGACAACTTGGCAATGGTGCGCCAGGTCTTCGCGTATTGGAACAGCATCGATCCGGTGGTGTACGGAAGGTCGTAGCGATCGCAGATCTCGCGTACCCGCAGCGAGATCTCGTGCAGCCGGTTGCTCGGCAGATCCGGGTAGAGATGATGTTCGATCTGATGACACAGGTTGCCGCTCATCAGCCGCATCGTTGGACCCGCGTCGAAATTCGCGCTGCCGAGCAGCTGGCGCAGATACCACTGACCGCGCGTCTCGTTCTCCATGTCGGTCACGGAGAACTTCTCTGCGCCGTCCGGAAAATGTCCGCAGAAGATGACGGCATTGGACCAGAAGTTCCGGATCAGGTTGGCTGTCGCGGTGGAGGTCAGCGTCGAGCGGTAAGTCGCCCCCGGCGAGAGCGCCGTGATCGCCGGGAACGCGACGTAATCCTTGAAGACCTGCGCGCCTGCCGAGCGGACCAGCTCGCGTACCCGCTGTTTGGTCGCCTCGCGAGTTTCCTTTGCCCAGATCTTCCGGAATTCCAGGTGCTGCAGGGCAATTCCCCACTCAAAACCAGCAGCGAGGATGAAGTTGAGTGGCATGTTCAGAAGGTTGCGCACCTTCCACGGTTCATCACGTGTGACCCGCAGAATCCCGTAGCCCACATCGTCGTCCAGATCCAGGATGTTGGTGTACTTGTGATGCTCGACGTTATGGGTGATGCGCCAGTGCTTGGCCGCACCTGCCATGTCCCATTCCCACGTCGACGAGTGAATCTCGGGATCGTTCATCCAGTCCCACTGACCGTGTAGGACGTTGTGACCGATCTCCATGTTCTCGATGATCTTGGCGACCGCCAGCGTCACCGTGCCGGCCCACCACGCGGAGCGCTTCTTGCTCGCCGCCAGCAGCACACGGCCGGTCAGCTCGAGCGCGCGTTGCGCGGCGATGGTGCGACGGATGTAGCGGGCGTCGCGCGCACCGCGCGACTCCTCGATCTCACGCCGGAGCCCATCGAGCTCGACGGCCAGGTTCTCGACGTCCTCGCTGGTGAGATGCGCGAATGCCGAGATGTCCGTGATTGCCATCGGCCTCCTTCCGCGCCCACGATACCTTCACCCTACGGTCCCGTAGGTTACTCGTCGGTAAATGGACACGCCACAGGTGGTGACAACCAGGCCACGGTAGGCGTCGACACGCCGCATTTTGCACGGATCAGAGGCGTGTCGGCACCGAAGACGGCATGTCGAAACACCGGTGGCCCGTGATCGGACTCACGGAACGAAGTGAGCGAGATTCCCGACGAGATCAAGCAATGGCTGCGGCACTACGCCGAGCAGAACCGTGACGAGCGCACTTACCCCGATCGATATCGCCACCGCCGGACCAGGGATCCGAAGCACCCCGGAGTGCTCGACCGGATCGGCGAAGAACATCAGCACGATCACCCGCACGTAGAAGTAGGCGGCGATGGCGCTGCACACCACACCAACCACCACCAGCGGCACGGCGCCGCCGGATGCGGCGGCCTCGAAGACCGCGAACTTGCTGACGAATCCACTGGTGAGCGGAATGCCCGCGAAAGCCAGCAAGAACAAGGCGAAGACGATGCCGAGCACAGGTGAACGGCGGCCGATTCCTGCCCACCGACTCAGATCGGTGATCTCTTCGTCCTCATCCGGTCCGCCGTCGCCATCACCGGAACGGACCAGCCCGGCAATGGCGAATGCCCCTACGGTGCTGAAACCGTATGCCGCCAAATAGAACAACGTCGACGACACACCACGTTCATTGGCGGCCGTGACCCCGGTCAGCAGAAACCCGGTGTGCGCCACCGCGGAATAGGCCAACATGCGTTTCACATCGGTCTGCGTGACGGCACCGATCGATCCGATCAGCATGGTCGCGATCGCCACCGCCCACAGCACCGGACGCCAGTCGGCCGTGATTCCCGGCAGCGCGACATACAGAACCCGAAGCAGCGCGCCGAAAGCCGCGATTTTGGTGGTAGCCGCCATGAATGCGGTAACCGGGGTCGGCGCCCCTTGGTAGACGTCGGGGACCCAGAAATGGAAGGGCACCGCTCCTACCTTGAACAACAGGCCCACCGACAGCATGGCCACACCGAGCAGCAGGAAGGACCGCTCGCCGGCATCTGCGCTGACGGCCCGCGCGACGGCGTCGAGTTCGACGGTGCCGGCGAATCCGTACACGAAGGCCGACCCGAACAGAAAGAACGCCGAGGAGAACGCACCGAGCAGAAAATACTTGAGCGCCGATTCTTGGGACAGCAGCCGGCGTCGTCGGGCCAGCGCGCACATCACGTACAACGGGAGTGAAAACACCTCCAGGGCAACGAACATCGTCAACAGGTCGTTGCAGGCGGGGAACAGCATCATGCCCGCGATCGCGAACAGTGTCAGCGGGAAGATCTCCGTTTGCGTAATACCGGTCCGATTCAATACCCCCTCCGGCTCGCTGCCCGGAACGCTGGACGCCTGCGCGGCGAAGGCGTCCAGCCCGCCGCCGACGGCAACTGTGCTGGGAAGGGCCACGGCTGTTCTGCGCTGCGCCATCACCGTCAGAGCCAGGCCGGAGGCCACCAGGATGAGCCCCTGCAGATAGAGCGTGGGGCCGTCTATCGCCACGGCGCCGTTCATGACGACTTCACGCGTACCCCCCAGCGCCACCACGGCCGCAAAGGCGGCGAAGATCCCCCCGGTGGCCAGCGCCAGCTGGGTCGTGAGCCGGTACCGTCGCGGGACGAACGCCTCGACGAGCACCGATACCACCGCGACCCCGAACATGATCAACATGGGAGACAGCGCGCCGTAGGCGATCGGCGGCGTGGGAAGAATCCCGATATCGGTCATCGTCGCTCACCTTCGCCGTGCCGCAGGGCAATATCGGCCACTGCCGGCGGCGGATCCTTCTCGTTGACGTTGCGCAGCGTCTGTTCCACCGCCGGATTCACGATGTCCAACAGTGGCTTGGGATAGATACCCAGCACCAGAAGCATGGCGATCAACGGCGCGACCACGGTGAGTTCACGGCGCTTCAGATCACCGATGCTCTCATTTCCCGGCGCCAACGGTCCCGTCATCATCCGCTGATACATCCACAACACGTAGATCGCGGCCAGCACCAACGCGATGACCGCACACGCCGCGGCCGCCGGATATCGCGTGAATGTTCCCACCAGCACCAGAAACTCGCTGATGAACGGTGCCAGCCCGGGCAGCGACAGGGTGGCCAGACCGGCTACCAAGAAGGAGCCGGCAAGAACGGGTGCCACCTTCTGCACTCCCCCATAGGCCGCGATGAGTCGAGATCCTTTGCGAGACACCAGAAATCCTGCCACCAACATCAGTGCCGCGGTGGAGATGCCGTGGTTGACCATGTACAACGTCGAGCCCGATTGCCCCTGGCTGGTCATCGCGAAGATGCCCAGGATGATGAACCCGAAATGCGATATCGAGGTGTAGGCGATCAGTCGCATCACATCGGTCTGACCGATCGCCACGATGGCGCCGTACACGATGCCGATGACCGCCAGCGTGATGATCACCGGGGTGAAGTATCTGCTGGCCTCGGGGAACAGCTGAATGCAGTACCGCAGCATCGCGAAGGTCCCCACCTTGTCCACGATCGCCATCATGAGCACCGCACTGGCCGGGGTGGCGTGCACAGCCGCATCGGGCAGCCACGTGTGAAATGGCCAGAGCGGGGCCTTGACCGCAAACGCGAACATGAACCCGAGGAAGAGCGCCTTCGCGACACCCGGATCGATCCCGAGCGCGCCGGTGGCGACCATCTCGGTGATATCGCGCAGATCGAACGTGCCGGTCTGGCCTCTGGCGGTGACCACGTAGAGACCGATGACGGCCGCCAGCATGATCAGGCCGCCGAACAGGTTGTACATCAAGAACTTCACTGCCGCGCGCGAACGTTGCTTGGCGTCTGAATGCGTGCTCCCGAATCCCCCGATCAGGAAGTACATCGGGATCAGCATGGCCTCGAAGAAGATGTAGAACAGCAGCACGTCCAGGGCGGAGAAAGACAGCAGCACCATCGATTCCACAATCAGGATCAAGGCGACATAGCGTTGTGCCAGAGGCCGATTTCCGTATCCGGGCGCCTCTGCCCCGTCATTCCATCCGGCCAGCAACAGCACGGGCAGGAGCCCCGCGGTCAGCAGGACCAGCGCGAGCGCGATCCCGTCGAGCCCCACCGCATACTTCATCCCGAATGCGGGTATCCAGGACATCGATTCGACGAACTGATATTGGGGTCCCGCCGGGTCGAACGCAATGGCTAGCCCGATCGCGACGACCAGCACCAGCAACGAAGCACTCAACGCCACATACTTGGCCAGGGTCCGCCGGCGACCCGGCATGATCAGCACCGTGGCGGCGCCTATCAGGGGAATGAACCACAGAGCTGTCACGGCACCCACGGCGCTCACCACCTCACTGCCATCAACACGGCGACTACCAAAGCCGCTCCGGCACACATGGACAACGCATACGAGCGGACATGGCCGGTCTGTAGGCGACGCACCCAGTCCGACACCGCGCCCAGGGTTGAGGTGACCGCGTTGACAAGGCCATCGACCCAGCGGTCGTCCACGAGCACCAGCCCCCGGGTGAGACGCTGCCCGGGGCGCATGAACACCGCCTCGTTGACGGCGTCGCCATACAGGTCCCGGCGAGCGGCAACGGTAAGCGCCGAACCCCGAGGAGCCGACTCGGGTACGTCGGCGCGGTACATCCGGTATGCCACACCAACACCGCAGAGCACCACCGCGACGGTGACGACGCTGATGACCCAGGCTGCAACGGGTAACTCGCCGTGGTTCGCACCCACGACCGGCTCTAACCAGTTCTGTAATGCCCCGCCGAAGCTGAGCAGGAATCCCGCACTCACCGAACCGATGGCGAGCACCATCATCGGCCACGTCATCACCGACGGTGATTCGTGTGGATGCGCGTCCGGTTTCCAGCGGCGGGTGCCGAAGAAGGTCAGCAGCATGACCCGAGTCATGTAGAACGCCGTAATCCCGGCGCCCAGTAGTGCCGCCGCCCCGAGAAGAAATCCCCCGGCACCGCCGTGTCCGAAGGCGACCTCGATGATCTTGTCCTTCGAGTAGAACCCCGCAAACGGTGGAACGCCAATGATGGCAAGGTATCCCAGCCCGAAGGTGACAAAGGTGATCGGCATGACGGCGCGCAGCCCGCCGTAGCGGCGCATGTCGGTTTCCTCGTTCATACCGTGCATGACCGAGCCCGCACCGAGGAACAGCCCGGCCTTGAAGAACCCGTGTGTGAGCAGGTGCATGATCGCCACGGCATACCCGGCGGGGCCGAGTCCGGCCGCCAACACCATGTATCCGATCTGCGACATGGTGCTCGCGGCCAGGGCCTTCTTGATGTCGTCCTTGGCGCAGCCGATGATCGCTCCGAAGAGCACGGTAACGGCGCCCACGATCACCACCGCGACCTGTGCGTAAGGCGCGCGTTCGAAGATCGGCCCGGACCGGGTGATCAGGTAGACACCCGCGGTGACCATGGTGGCGGCGTGGATGAGCGCGGACACCGGGGTGGGGCCTTCCATCGCGTCGCCAAGCCAGGACTGCAGCGGCACCTGAGCCGACTTTCCACACGCCGCCAGCAGCAACGCCAATCCAATTGCGGTGTTACGACTCTCACCCGCCGCACCGGCCGACCCGAGTACCTGCGCAAAGCCGACCGAGCCGAACGTCGCGAACATCAGCATCATGGCCAGGGCCAGCCCCATATCACCGACACGGTTGACGATGAAGGCCTTTTTGGCTGCGACGGCGGCCGATGGTTTCTGGTACCAGAAACCGATCAACAGGTAGGACGCCAGACCGACACCTTCCCACCCGACGTACAAACCCAGGAAGTTGTCGGCGAGCACCAGCAGCAGCATGGCCGCCAGGAAAAGATTCAGATAGCCGAAAAACCTTCGCCTGTCAGGATCATGCTCCATGTATCCGATCGAGTAGATATGGATGAGTGAACCCACTCCAGTGATCAGCAGTGCGAAACACACAGACAGCTGGTCCAGGGTCAGCCCGAAATCGATGTGCAGCGCCCCAACCGGAACCCAGGTGAAAAGAGTCTCGTGCACCGCGCGCTCGGTGCCGGTTCGGCCGAGCATGCCGACGAACGAAACGACCGCGACAAGAAACGATGCGAGTGCCGTCGCACAGCCCAGCAGATGCCCCCAGGAGTCACCCCGACGGCCGACGAGCAGGAGTACGGCCGCACCCGCCAGCGGCAGCGCCGGCATGAGCCATGTCACGGGGACTTCCCTCCTAGAGTTTCAACAAATCGGCGTCGTCGACCGAGGCCGACCTGCGGGTACGGAAGATGGTCATGATGATCCCCAGCCCCACAACCACTTCCGTGGCCGCGACCACCATGGTGAAGAACGCGATGACCTGACCGTCGAGGTTCCCGTGCATCCGGGCGAAGGTGACGAATGCCAGGTTGGCCGCGTTGAGCATCAGCTCGACGCTCATGAAGACCACGATCGCGTTGCGGCGCAACATCACGCCGGCAGCCCCGATGGTGAAGATGAGTGCGGCCAGGTAGAGGTAGTTGGCGGGATTCACCGGGCCTCCATGTCCCGCGGGATAAGCACGCCGCTGACCGACAACTCCGAGAAGGATCCGTCGGGAAGGAGCGCAGGTACGTCCACGGCGTTATGCCGGGCGTAGACACCCGGGTTGGGCAACGGGGTGGCCCGGTCTCCATGCTGAAAGCGCCGAATTGCCAACTCCCGCTGGCCGCCGGTCTGCCCCAGCTTCTCGCGATGCGCCAGCACCATCGCGCCAATCGTCGCGGTGATCAGCAGTGCTCCGGTGAGTTCGAAGGCCCAGAGGTAGTCGATGAAGATGCGCTCGGCCAAACCTTCCACGTTGCCGCGGCTGTTGGCCTGATCGAGCCCGACGAACACTGTCGTGGAAGCGTTTCCGATACCGGCGATAGCCAGGATCCCGAATCCCAACCCGGCGGCGATCGCACCCACCCGCTGCCCCGGCAGGGTCTCCACCAGAGAATCCGAGGAATCCACGCCCACGAACATGAGCACGAAGAGGAACAACATCATGACCGCCCCGGTGTACACCACCACCTGGGCGACGCCCAGAAACAACGCTCCCTGGGCTACAAAGAAGACCGCGAGAATGACCATCGTCATGGCGAGGAAGATCGCCGAGTACACCGCCTTGGGGGCCGCGATCACACCGAGTGCGCCCAGAACCGCGATGGCACCAAGTACCCAGAACGTCACCGCCTCCCACGTCGGTGTGCGGGATAACCCCTCGGCGGCAAGCACTGCCACCTGGCCGGCCATGAAGTCCGGGCTCACCTGACCTCCTTCCCGGCCTGCGGCAGATTGCCGAGGTAGTAGTCCGTGTCGGTGGTTCCCGGGTACATCGCGTGTGGGGGTGGCGCCATGCCAGGCTGCAGCGGTGCCAGCAGCTTGTCCTTGCCGTAGATGAGGTCCGCGCGGTTGTCGTCGGCCATCTCATAATCGTTGGTCATGGTCAGCGCGCGGGTCGGGCACGCCTCGATACATAACCCGCACCCGATGCACCGCAGATAGTTGATCTGGTACACCCGGCCATACCGCTCCCCCGGCGAGAAGCGTTCCTGCTCGGAGTTGTCAGCGCCCTCAACGAATATGGCATCGGCCGGGCACGCCCAGGCGCACAGCTCACAACCGATACATTTCTCCAGCCCATCGGTATACCTGTTGAGTTGATGCCGCCCGTGATAGCGCGGCGCGGTGGGCTCCTTCTTCTCGGGGTACTGCTCGGTGAGCCGTTTCTTGAACATCGACGAGAAGGTCACCCAGAATCCCGCCATCGCGTCGACCGAACGTCGCACAACATCAGGCATGTGCATCCTCCTTGGTGGTCGAGAACGGGGCCGCGTCGAGGCGCTGCCCGGGCAGTGGCGGCACCGGGAATCCACCGGCCATCGGGTCGAAACTCTTATCCAGCACGGGTTTTGGCGGTTCAGTGCGTCGGGCGAGCACACCCACCAGCGCGATACTGCCGACAGAAACCACGAGACCGGCGACCCCGAGAATGATCGAGGGGTTTCCGTATCCATAGAGGGCCAGTGCCTGCACCACTCCGACAATGACGATCCATACCAGCGCCACCGGGATCAGGACTTCCCAGCCCAGCCGCATGAACTGGTCATAGCGCAGCCTCGGCAACGTGGCACGCAACCACATGAACAGGAACATGAAGCCCCAGACCTTGGCCACGAACCACAGCACCGGCCACCAGGAGCTGTTTGCTCCATCGATCAAGCTCAACGGCCAGGGGGCATGCCATCCCCCAAGGAACATGGTTGCCGCGAGACCGGAAACCGTTGCCATGTTGATGTATTCGGCGAGCATGAACATCGCGAAGCGCAATGAGGAGTACTCCGTGTGGAAGCCGCCGACCAGCTCGCCTTCCGCTTCGGGGAGATCGAACGGCGCCCTGTTGGTCTCGCCGACCATGGCGGTCACGTACACCAGGAATGACGGGAGCAGTAGGAATACGTACCAACGACCGGCTTGCGCAGCGACGATTCCCGAGGTCGACATCGTGCCGGCCAGCAGGAACACCGCCGCGAATGTCAGACCCATCGCGATCTCATAGGAAATCACCTGCGCGGAGGAGCGCAATCCACCCAGCAGCGGGTAGGTGGAGCCGGATGCCCAGCCCCCCAAGACAATCCCGTACACGCCTACGGACGTGACCGCCAGCACGAACAGAATCGCCACCGGAAGATCGGTTAGCTGAAGTGGGGTGCGATGCCCGAAGACCGAGACGACTGGGCCGAACGGGATGACGGCGTACGCGACGATCGCCGGCACCACCGAGATGATCGGCGCGAGGAGATAGATCGGCTTGTCCACCCCGGCTGGGGTCAGGCCCTCCTTGAGCGCCAGCTTCACGCCGTCGGCCAGGCTCTGCAACAAGCCGAAGGGACCCACCCGATTGGGACCGATTCGACGCTGCATCCAGGCAAGCACCTTGCGCTCCACAAGAATAGCGACGAGCACGGTCAGAACCAGAAAAGCGAATACCGCCACGCATTTCACGAAGACCAGCCAGAGCGGGTCAATCCCGAACTGGTAGAGCACCGCCGAACCGTCCGTCTGCCTCATGGCGCGACCTCGATTCGCACCACTTGTCCCAGCGCCGGACCGAGCTGCTGATGAACCTCCGACCCGACAGAACGCATGGGCACCCATACCACCCTGTCTGGCATCTCGGTTATCCGCAGCGGCAAGGTTATCGATCCCTGAATCGACTCCGACAGACTGCGTATCGTCACCGATTCGCCCTCCGCGGCACCGATCTCGCTTGCGGTCACCTCCGATAACCGCACCTGTGCGGTGTGTGCGGTCCCGGCAAGGAACGCCTCACCGTCTTGCAGCCGACCGGCATCCAGCAGCAGCCTCCACGAGGCGAGCACCGCCTCTCCCGCCATGGGCTGGGGAAGGGCGGTCGCGCGTACCGGTCCCGGGGTTTCCCGCGCCCCCTCCCAGGGCCCGATATCCGCAAGCTCGGCAAGTGCCTGATTTTCGTCGTTCAGCCCGATCGGGCGATCCATCCGCGCTGACAGCGCGGCGAGCACCTTGAGATCATCGAGAGCATCACTGGTGTCGAGAGTCGCCCGGAAGGGCCTCAGCCTGCCTTCCCAGTTCACGAAGCTTCCGGATTTCTCGGCGACTGCCGCCACCGGAAGAACCACATCGGCGAGCTCGGTGACAGCGCTGTGCCGCATCTCCAGGCTAACGACGAACGCGCTCTTGAGGGCGCCGATGGCGGCGGCGGGATAGGGCAGATCGGCCAGTTCCACGCCACCGATGAGGAAGGCGTCGAGCCCATTTCCCGGATCCAGCATGCCCGCGGCATCGAGTCCGGGCATGTCGGGTAGCGCGATCACACCCCACTTGTCGGCGATGTAGCGCCGTGCCGCACTGTCGGATACCGGATGCCCGCCCGGCAGCAGTCTCGGCAAGGCTCCAGCCTCCAATGCGCCACGCTCGCCTGCCCGGCGCGGAATCCACACCAGCGTCGCGCCCGTGCTGTCGGCCAGCCGGGCCGCCGCGGACAGCGCTCCGGGTATCGACGCCAGTCGCTCTCCCACCATGATCACGGCACCGGGCCGGCGCAGTAACTCAGAATCGGCCAGCCCTGCCATCGTTTCCGGCTCTGATCCGGGAGCGGTGGCAATCACATCGGCCGAGAGCTTGGTAGATCCTCGGCTGACGAACGGTGCGATGGCCAGCACCTTGAGGCCCCGTTTACGTACCCCCTTGCGCAGCCGCAGGAAAACAATCGGAGATTCCTCTTCCGGTTCAAATCCCGCCAGCAGGACCACCGGCGCGGACTCCAAGGCCGCATAGGTGCGCATCAGCCCGCGCCCGGCGACGCCCGATCCGAGGAACGCGGCCTCTTCGGCGCTATGTGCACGGGCCCGGAAGTCGATGTTGTTGGTGCCCAGCACCATACGAGCGAATTTGACGTAGGCGTAGGAATCTTCGACGGTGAGCCGCCCACCGGTCAGGACCCCCGCGTGGGCACCAGCATCCGCCAAGCCCTTGGCCGCGACCTCCAATGCCTGTGGCCACGATGCCGCCACCAGGTCCCCGGACTCATCACGTATCAGCGGATTGGTGATGCGGTCCCGTGCCGTGGCATACGCGAACGCCCAGCGCCCCTTGTCGCAATTCCATTCCTCGTTTACTTCCGGATCGTCACCGGCCAGGCGCCGCAACACCTTTCCACGCCGATGGTCGGTGCGCTGCGCGCATCCGCTCGCGCAGTGCTCGCACACGCTGGGGGTGGACACCAGATCGAATGGCCGCGCACGAAACCGGTAGGCAGCACCGGTCAGAGCGCCGACCGGACATATCTGCACGGTGTTGCCGGAGAAGTACGACTCGAAGGGCTCGCCGCCTGCGATACCAACCTGTTGTAACGCACCACGTTCGAGTAGCTCGATGAAGGGGTCGCCGGCCACCTGTTGTGAAAAACGGGTGCACCGGGCGCACAGGACACAACGTTCCCTGTCGAGCAGCACCTCGGTGGATAGCGGAATCGGCTTGGGAAACGTGCGTTTGGCCTCGGTAAATCGGGTCTCGGAGCGGCCGGTCGACATCGCCTGGTTCTGCAGTGGACACTCCCCGCCCTTGTCGCAGACCGGACAGTCGAGCGGATGGTTGATCAGCAGCAGCTCCATCACACCGCTCTGCGCCTTCTGCGCCGCCGCGGAGGTGACCTGGGTATGGACCACCATGTCCTCGGCAACGGTGGTGGTACAGGCGGCCAACGGTTTACGCTGCCCCTCCACCTCGACCAGGCACTGGCGACAGGCACCCACCGGATCGAGTAAGGGGTGATCGCAGAATCTGGGTATCTGCACGCCTACCAGTTCGGCGGCGCGGATCACCAGTGTTCCCTTAGGCACCGAGATGCTGTGTCCGTCGATGTTCACGGTAACGAAGTCGGTGTTGATGGCTGGTTCTGTGGCCGTCATCGACATACCTCCCCGAATACAGTGCTGGCTGCCGAATCGAAGGGACACCCATGGTCCAGGTGCGCCTCATACTCTCCGCGGAAGTACTTGAGCGAGGACATGATCGGGCTGGCCGCACCGTCCCCGAGCGCGCAGAAGGACTTGCCGAGCACGATGTCCGAGATATCCAGAAGCTTGTCGAGGTCTTCGGCGGTACCCTCTCCGGATTCCAGTCGCCGCAGAATACGCACCAGCCAGTAGGTGCCCTCGCGGCACGGCGTGCACTTGCCACAGGACTCGTGCGCATAGAACTCGGTCCACCTCAGGACCGCGCGCACCACACACGTGGTGTCGTCGAATATCTGTAATGCCTTGGTGCCCAACATCGATCCGGCGGCGCTGACCCCTTCGTAGTCGAGTGGGACGTCCAGATGCTCGGCGGTGAACAGTGGTGTCGACGAACCACCGGGAGTCCAGAACTTGAGCCCGTGCCCGTCCCGCACTCCGCCGGCCAGCTCCAGGAGCTCTCGCAGCGTCACGCCGAGCGGGGCCTCGTACTGCCCGGGAGTGCGCACATGCCCGGACAACGAATACAACGTGAATCCAGGGGATTTCTCCGAACCCATGGTCCGGAACCACTCGGCGCCGCGCCGCAGGATGACGGGCACGCTCGCGATTGACTCGACGTTGTTGACGACGGTCGGGCTGGCGTACAGACCGGCAACCGCAGGGAACGGCGGGCGCAGCCGTGGCTGGCCGCGACGACCCTCCAGCGAGTCCAGGAGCGCGGTTTCTTCCCCGCAGATGTAGGCACCCGCACCGGCGTGCACCACCAGTTCGAGATCGAAACCGCTGTCAAGAATGTTGCGACCCAGATATCCGGCCTCATAGGCCTGGGCCACCGCGGTCTGCAATCGTCTGATCACCGAGATCACCTCACCGCGCACATAGATGAAGGCATGCGCGGCGCGGATCGCGTAGGCGGCGATGACGATTCCCTCGATGAGGGTGTGCGGCGTCGCCAGCATCAGCGGAATGTCTTTGCAGGTACCGGGTTCGGATTCGTCGGCGTTGACCACCAGATAGTGTGGCTTGCCATCACCCTGCGGAATGAAGGACCATTTGGTGCCCGTCGGGAATCCGGCACCTCCTCGTCCACGCAGCCCGGCTTCCTTGACGACACCGATGACCGCGTCCGGTTCCATGCTCAGCGCGGCGCGCAGGCCCTGATATCCGTCATGGCGCAGATACCCGTCGAGAGTCCACGAGTCGGCCTCGTCCCAGTACTCGGACAGGACCGGGGTGAGAATAGAGGAAGTCATCACACCTCCTTCTGCACGTTCTGCTGTACATCCCGGGCCAATCGCAGCCCGGCCAGCGTCGGGTTCCCGGCCCGGGCGGCGGCCACCGCCTCCGGCCGATCGTCGGCGAACCCGGCCAAGATCCGGGCGGTCTGTCTGAATGTGCACGGCGGAGCACCGCGCCGGGGCTCGGGGATGCGGCCCCTTTGGAGCCCAGTCACCAGATCTACGGCCCCGTCCGGGGTCTGGTTATCGAAGAACTCCCAGTTGATCATCAGCACCGGCGCGTAGTCGCAGGCGGCGTTGCACTCGACATGCTCGAGCGTTACCTTGCCGTCCTCGGTAGTGCCTCCTGGTGCCACGCCGAGCTCGTCGACCAATCGCGTCAAGATCGCGTCACCACCGAGCACCGCGCACAGCGTGTTGGTGCACACCCCGACGAGATAATCGCCGGTCGGTTCGCGCCGGTACATCGAGTAGAAGCTTGCCACCGCGGTGACCTCGGCGGCCGTCAATTCCACTTGTCCGGAACAGAATTCAATTCCAGCCATAGTCACATACCCGTCCTCGGACTGCACGAGATGCAGCAGCGGCAGCAACGCCGACCTCCGACTCGGGTACCGGTCGAGAACCTCCTTGGCGTCGATAGCAAGCCGGGAAATAACCTCCGGCGGATAGCTTTTGCGGCCGGCGAAACATCCCTCGTCCTCCGGCGGACGGCTCCCGAGTTCAAGAAAGATGCCTTCGCGCTCCGTTGGATGTTCTTCGCCCGAGTGGCTCATCACCGGTCCACACCGCCCATCACCGGATCGATGCTTGCCACCGCGGCTATCAGATCGGCGACCATCCCGCCCTCGCACATCGCCGACACGGACTGCAGATTGGTAAAGGACGGATCGCGGAAATGCACACGGTAGGGCCGGGTTCCACCATCACTGACCATATGGACCCCGAGCTCGCCGCGCGGCGACTCGACGGCGACGTACACCTGCCCGGCCGGCACGCGGATCCCCTCGGTCACCAGCTTGAAGTGATGGATGAGTCCTTCCATCGACGTACCCATGATCTTGGCGATGTGCTTGGGTGAGTTACCCAGTCCATCCGGGCCCGAGGCCAGGTCCGCGGGCCACGCAATCTTCTTGTCGTCCACCATGACCGGTCCTGGCCGCAACCGGTCCAGACACTGCTGGGCGATCTTGATGGACTCGTGCATCTCCTTGACCCGAATCAGATATCGCCCGTAAGAGTCGCAATCCCCGTGGGTGATGACCTCGAAGTCATAGCTCTCATAACCGCAGTACGGCTGTGCGCGTCGCAGATCGTGAGCGAGCCCAGTGGCACGCAGGACCGGACCCGTGATTCCCAAAGCCATGCACCCGGTCAGATCGAGGTATCCGACGCCCTGGGTCCGCGCCTTCCAGATGTAGTTCTCGTTCAACAGGTTTTCCATATCGCGCAACCTGCCCGGCAGAATCTTGAGCAGATCGCGCACCTCTTGTTCGGCGCCATCGGGCAGATCCTGTGCCAGCCCGCCTGGCCTGACGTAGGCGTGATTCATGCGCAGGCCGGTGACCGCTTCGAAAACCTTCAAGATCATCTCGCGTTCCCGGAAACCGAGGAACATCGCGGTCATCGCCCCGAGTTCCATGCCGCCCGTGGCAAGTGCGACCAGATGCGAGGAGATCCGGTTGAGCTCCATCATCAACACCCGAATCACGGTGGCCCGCTCTGGGATTTCGTCGGTGATGTCAAGCAGCTTCTCAACCCCCAGGCAGTAGGCGGTCTCGTTGAAGAAAGGTGACAGGTAGTCCATCCGGGTCACGAAGGTGACACCCTGCGTCCAGGTCCGGTACTCCAGATTCTTTTCGATACCGGTGTGCAGATAGCCGATTCCGCAGCGTACGTCGGTAACCGTCTCCCCCTCGATCTCAAGGATCAGGCGAAGCACGCCGTGGGTTGACGGATGTTGCGGGCCCATGTTGACGACGATTCTCTCGTCGCTTGCTTGGGCGGCGGCAGTGACGATCTCGTCCCAGTCCTGCCCACCGGCCATGAGATGAGTCTCGGGCTGCGCTGTCATTAGTTGTAGGACCTCCGCTGATCGGGCGGCGCAATGGTGGCCCCGTGGTACTCGACCGGCACACCACCGAGGGGATAGTCCTTACGCTGCGGATGACCTTCCCAGTCATCGGGCATTTCGATTCGGGTCAGCGCGGGGTGATCGTCGAAGACGATGCCGAAAAAGTCGTAGGTTTCGCGTTCATGCCAGTCGGTGGTCGGGTACACGGCGTTCAGTGACGGGACATGCGGATTACCATCAGGTACAGCCACTTCGAGCATGATCCGGCGGTTCCACGTGATCGACATGAGTGGGTAAACAGCATGCAGCTCCCGCGCGGTGTCCTCGGGGTAATGCACACCACTGACGCCCAGACAGAGCTCGAAACGCAGCTGCGGATCATCCCGCAGAGACTGGGCGACCTGCACCAGGTGTTCGGCCTTCACGTGGATCGTGAGCTGATCGCGGTAGACGACGACACTCTCGACAGCGTCCTCGTAGGTGAGGTGTTCCTGCTCCGCCAGAACCGATTCCAGCCGGTCGACCACGTGGTCGAAGTACCCGCCGTACGGGCGATTCGAGCTCGCCGGCAAGGAGATCGACTGAACCAGCCCACCGTAGCCCGAGGTGTCGCCGCTGCCCCGGACTCCGAAGAGCCCATGCCGTACCCCGATGACCTCGCCCGAACTCTGATCGTCGCCCGTCACCGCAGTAGACCCTTCATCTCGATGGTCGGCGTCGCGGCGAGCGCGGCGGCCTCGGTCTCGCGGATGACTTCCTCTCGGTTGGCCCCGAGCGGCATCTGCCCAATCTTCTCGTGCAACTTCAAGATCGCATGCAGCAGCATCTCCGGACGCGGCGGGCATCCTGGAAGGTAGATATCCACGGGGACAACATGATCGACACCTTGGACAATGGCGTAGTTGTTGAACATGCCGCCGGATGATGCGCAGACCCCCATAGCAAGCACCCATTTGGGTTCGGCCATCTGGTCGTAGATCTGTCGCAACACCGGAGCCATCTTCTGACTCACCCGGCCGGCCACGATCATGAGGTCGGCTTGCCGTGGCGTCGCCGAGAAACGCTCCATGCCAAAGCGGGCAATATCGAATCGCGGCCCCGCCGTGGACATCATCTCGATGGCACAGCAGGCCAATCCAAAGGTGGCCGGCCACAACGAACCTTTGCGCACATACCCCGCCAGCGTCTCGACGGTGCTCAGCAGAAATCCGCTAGGCAGTTTTTCCTCAAGACCCATGGCTCTCCCGACAGGTGTGCTTATTCGTTATGTTGCAAGGACTTCCGCGCCGCCCCGCCAATCGCACAGGGGCTAATCCCAGCTCAGGCCACCGCGCCTCCATTCGTAGGCGTACGCCACCGACACATTGACGATGAACAGGGCCATTGCGAGCAGTCCGAACAGTCCGAGGGCGCCGAAATGGACGGCCCACGGATACAAGAAGACGATCTCGATATCGAAAATGATGAACAACATGGCGGTGAGGTAGTACTTGACCGGCACCCGATGTCCGCCGGACGCGGCGCCGTGATGATCACGTCCCATCGAATGCTGGGTGGCCTCGATGCCACACTCGTAGGCCTCGAGCTTGGCCCGGTTGTATCGACGTGGACCGACGAACGATGAAATCCCAATGGAGAAAACGGCAAAGGCCACCGCAATGGCGCCGAGTACCAAGATCGGTACATACGCATCCATGGCAGACCAGCCTCCCGAATCGATCGATCGGGTCCCTGTGCTGGATCGGCAACGTTGCCGTGTCAGTGCTGTCTGTGGTCGAGGGCTGCCGACCAGTACAGATGTGACCTAACAAACACACTATCGGTTGGCGCTGGATCCATGCCACCGTTTCACGGTGTTTTGCGCAATTAAGTATCGAGTCGAAGAGCCTGGCCGGCTGACGTCAGCGGCGGGTAGCGGCAGCCGAACCGAGCAGGTCGATCACCGTCGCCGTCAGTCGCATGGGATCGATCGGCCGCGGCACCACGCCCTCGGCTCGGGACCAGCTCGCCAGCCAGCTGTCTTGCGGACGACCGGTCAGAACGACGATCGGCGGCGGAGCGTCGACCTCATCTTTGACCTGCTTGGCCACACCCATCCCGCCGAAGGGCATCGCCTCACCATCCAGGATGGCCAAGTCGATACCGCCCGCGCCCAGGCGTTCGATGACCATGGGCCCGGTGGCCACCTCGACGAACTCCAGCGGCGGCAGGGCGGAATCGGGCCGGGTGCCGATTCCCTGAATTACCTTGCGCCGGACCGTGATGTCATCGCTATAGACGAGGACGTGCAGCGCCATGGGGCCATGCTAGGCCGAGCCGACGCCGCTTGCGATGGAATCCGGGAAAGCCCAGGAAACCCGGGAGAACTAGGCGCGGAAGAACCTGACCTCGGAGGCCAAGATGGCCTTCGCGCCGATCGAGGCGAGCGCATCCATGGTGGTGTTGACCCCCTTGCGTGGGGCCAGGGCACGGACCGCCACCCACTTCTCGTCGGCCAGCGGGGCCAGCGTCGGTGATTCCAGACCGGGCGTTACCTTGAGCGCCTCATCCAGAACATCGCGCGGGCAGTCGTAGTCGAGCATCAAGTACTGCTGGCCGAACACCACACCCTGGATGCGAGTGCTCAGCTGGGTGCGAGCGGTTTGCGTTGCCGGATCGGCGTTCTCCCGCTCGATCAGTACCGCTTCCGAATCGCACAGCGACTCCCCGAAGGGCGCCAGACCATGCTGACGCAAGGTGCGGCCGGTGCCGACGATGTCGGCGATCACATCGGCCACACCCAGCTGGATGGATATCTCGACAGCACCATCCAGGCGAATGACTTCGGCCTCGATCCCCTTGGCGGCCAGATCCTTTCGGACCAGGTTGGGATAGGCAGTGGCGATCCGCTTGCCTGCGATGTCGTAAATCGTCCAGTCTCTGTCGGCGGGCGCGGCGTAGCGGAAGGTCGAACCACCGAATCCCAGCGCCAGCCGCTCGAGCACCGGGGCATCGGAGTCCATCATCAGATCGCGACCGGTGATACCAAGATCAAGCTCGCCCGAGCCGACATAGATCGCTATGTCCTTGGGCCTCAAGAAGAAGAACTCGACGTCGTTCTGCGGGTCGAGCACGGTCAGATCCTTGGCGTCGCCACGCCGCCGATAGCCCGCCTCCGACAGGATCTCCGATGCCGCCTCGCTGAGCGCCCCCTTGTTGGGGACGGCGACGCGCAGAGCCCTGGGGACGCTGTTCGTACTGGTCATGTCAGAGCTTCCGGTAGACGTCGTCAAGAGTCAGACCGCGGGCGATGAGCAGCACCTGTGCCCAATAGAGCAGCTGGCTCACCTCTTCGGCAAGCGACTCGTCGCTCTCGTGTTCGGCGGCCAGCCACACTTCACCCGCCTCTTCGAGCAGTTTCTTGCCCAGGGTGTGCACCCCCGCATCGAGGGCGGCAACGGTGCCACTCCCCTCGGGCCGGGTCTTGGCGCGATCACTGAGCTCAGCGAACAGCTCGTCGAAGGTCTTCACGGGTGGCGATTCTGTCACGACCCCGCCTGGTGAGTCATATGGGTTTGCATGCGGTGGCGGTCAGCACATCCGCGTGGGCACGCCGCAGGTCGGCCGCGGACAGACCCGACAACGTGGCGGCGTGCCTGCGCCGGTCGCCGGCGGGCACCTCGACATGGTTGGGCACCACCAGCACCACACAACCCGCCGCCTCGGCCGCGGCGGCACCGGTCGCCGAGTCCTCGATGGCCAGGCAATCGGCCGGATCTATGTCCAGCAGCGCGGCAGCCCGCAAGTACGGGTCGGGGGCCGGTTTGGTGCGCGCCACCTCGTCGCCGCATACGGTTCCGGAAAACCACTGTGTGCCAATGGTCTTGAGCGCCTGGTTGGTGAGTGATCTGATGGTGTTGGTCACCAGTGCCATGGGTACCTGCTCGGCGGCGAGCTGCGCGAGCATGTCCTGGGCGCCATCGCACCAGGTGAGATTGGTTTCGAAGAGCTCGCCGGTGTACTCGTGCAGCCAGTCGTTCTCGCGGGCCATCAGCTCGGGGTCCGGCTCAAGCCCGAACGCTGCGAACATCATCTTCATGGTGGCCTCGGCGGATCCGCCAAGCAGCGCGGTACGCAGCTCGGGGGTCATCTCGCCGCCCAGCCTGCGGCACGTTTCGGCCATCGAGATATCCCAGAGCTTCTCCGAGTCGATGAGCGTGCCGTCCATGTCCCACAGCACCGCGCGCATGCGACCAATTCTGTCAGAGGTCGCCTGCTGCCCATGACGCCGGTGCTCAGTCCTCAGGGTTGTAGCCGAGGTTCGGGCCGAGCCAGCGCTCCGCTTCCTGCAGCGTCCAGCCCTTGCGCTTGGCATAGTCGGCGACCTGGTCCTGGGCCAACCGGCCGACCACGAAGTACTGCGACTGCGGGTGCGAGAAGTACCAGCCGCTGACCGCGGCGCCGGGCCACATCGCCATCGATTCGGTCAGCTCGATGCCGGTCCGCTTCGTGACGTCCATCAGGTCGAACAGCGTCGTCTTCTCGGTGTGTTCCGGGCAGGCCGGGTAACCGGGTGCCGGGCGGATTCCCCGGTACTTCTCGCCGATGAGTGCCTCGTTGTCCAGCTGCTCATCAGGCTGGAAGCCCCAGAACTCCTTGCGGACCCGCTGGTGCATCCGCTCGGCGAAAGCCTCGGCCAGCCGGTCGGCGACCGACTCCAGCAGGATCGCACTGTAGTCGTCCAGATCCGCCTTGAACTCCATGATCTTGTCCTGGCTGCCAAGCCCCGAGGTGACCGCGAAGGCGCCGACGTAGTCGGCCAGCCCGGTGTCCTTGGGCGCGATGTAGTCGCCCAGCGACCGGTTCGGGATGCCGTCGCGGTGCTCGCCCTGCTGGCGCAGGTTATGCAGCGTGGTCAGCACCTCAGTGCGAGTGTCGTCGGTGTAGACCTCGATGTCGTCACCCACCGCATTCGCGGGGAAGAAACCGATCACCCCATTGGCGGTCAGCCACTTCTCCTTGATCAGGGTGTCGAGCATCTGCTGGGCGTCGTCGTACAGCTTGCGCGCGGCCTCGCCCGTGGCCGGGTTGTTAAGGATGTCGGGGAACCGGCCCTTCATCTCCCAGGCGTTGAAGAACGGCTGCCAGTCGATGTACTCGCGCAGCTCGGCGATGTCGTAGTCCAGAAACTCCCGAACCCCAATCCCTATGACGGGCACGGGCGGCGTGTATCCCTCCCACTCGATCGGCGTCCGGTTGGCGCGGGCCTTCTCCAGTGTCAGCGTCGGCCGCTCGTTCTTCTGTGCATGCCGTTCGCGAAGCGACGCATAGTCCTTCTCGGTGGCCTCCAGCAGTCCTGGCCGCTGCTTGTCATCGAGGAGCGCGGCGGCAACCGGCACCGACCGGGACGCGTCCTTGACCCAGACCACCGGGCCCTTGCGACGCGGTGAAATCTTTACCGCGGTGTGGGCGCGCGAGGTGGTCGCGCCACCGATCAACAGCGGGATCTCCAGCCCTTCGCGTTCCATCTCGACGGCGAAGTTGGCCATTTCATCCAGCGACGGGGTGATCAGGCCGGACAACCCGATGATGTCGGCGTCGTGCTCCTTCGCTGCGTCCAGGATCTTCTGGGCGGGCACCATCACACCGAGGTCGATCACTTCGAAGTTGTTGCACTGCAAAACGACTCCGACGATATTCTTACCGATGTCGTGGACGTCGCCCTTCACGGTCGCCATGATGATGGTGCCGTTGGTGTCCTTGGATGCGGCGGCGCCGGACTCTTCTTTTTCCTTTTCGATGAACGGCAGCAGGTACGCAACGGCCTTCTTCATCACCCGGGCCGACTTCACCACCTGTGGCAGGAACATCTTTCCCGCACCGAAGAGGTCGCCGACGACGTTCATGCCATCCATCAGTGGACCCTCGATCACCTCGATCGGGCGCCCGCCCGCGGCGGCGATCTCAGCGCGCAACTCCTCGGTGTCGTCATCGACATGGGCGTCGATTCCCTTGACCAAAGCGTGCGTAATCCGTTCGCGCACCGGAAGACTGCGCCACTCTTGAACTGCTCGATCGTCTCCTCCGCCCGAGTTCTCCGTGCTGTTGAACCGTTCGGCGATCTCCAGGAGCCGTTCTGCCGCGTCCGCGCGACGGTTCAGGACGACGTCCTCGATGCGCTCCCGCAGCTCGGAGTCGATCGAGTCGTAGGGCACCAGTGCGCCGGCGTTGACGATGCCCATGTCCAGACCGGCCTTGATGGCGTGGAACAAAAACACCGCGTGGATAGCCTCGCGGACGGGATTGTTGCCGCGGAATGAGAACGACACGTTCGAGATACCGCCGGAGATGTGCACACCGGGCAGGTTCTCCTTGATCCAGGCACAGGCCTCGATGAAGTCGATCCCGTACGTCGCGTGTTCCTCGATCCCCGTCGCCAGCGCGAAGCAGTTCGGATCGAAGATGATGTCCTCAGCCGGGAAACCGACCTCTTCGGTCAGGATCCGGTAGGCGCGCCCGCAGATCTCCTTACGACGCTCCAGGTTGTCGGCCTGACCTGTTTCATCGAAGGCCATCACCACGACGGCGGCGCCGTACTTGCGGCACAGCTGCGCTTCGCGGACGAACTTCTCCTCGCCCTCCTTCATGGAGATCGAGTTGACGATCGGCTTGCCCTGCACGTTTTTCAGACCCGCCTCGATGACCTCCCACTTGGAGGAGTCGATCATCACCGGGACGCGGCTGATATCGGGCTCGGCCGCGATCAGCTTGGTGAACCGATCCATCGCGGCAACGCCGTCGATCATGCCCTCGTCCATGTTGATGTCGATGACCTGCGCACCGACCTCGACCTGCTGCAGGGCGACCGACAGCGCCGTGTCGTAGTCCTCGGCCTTGATCAGATTGCGGAACCGGGCGGAGCCGGTGATGTTGGTGCGCTCACCGATGTTCACGAACAGGGAGTCATCGGTGATGTTGAGCGGCTCCAGACCCGATAGCCGGGTAGCCACCGGCACGTGCGGCAGCTGCCTCGGCGTCATGCCCTCGACAACCTTGGCGATCTCAGCGATATGCGCAGGCGCCGTCCCGCAGCACCCACCGACCAGGTTGACCAGGCCGTCCTCGGCGAACTCGGCAAGATACCCGGCCTGGCGCTCGGGGGACTCGTCGTACTCGCCGAAGGCGTTGGGCAGACCCGCGTTCGGATAGCAGGAGACGAAGGTGTCGGCGATGCGCGACATCTCGGCGATATAGGGCCGCATCTCCGGGGCGCCCAGGGCGCAGTTGAGGCCCACCGCGATGGGCCTGGCGTGCCGGATCGCGTTCCAGAATGCCTCGGTGACCTGGCCGGACAACGTTCGCCCGGACGCGTCGGTGATGGTGCCCGAGATGATGATCGGCCAGCGACGCCCGCGCTGCTCAAACAGCGTCTCCACGGCGAACACCGCTGCCTTGGCGTTCAGCGAGTCGAAGATGGTCTCCACGAGGATGATGTCGGCACCGCCGTCGACCAGGCCGTTGGCTGCTTCAAGATAGGCGGCGACCAGCTGGTCGTAGGAGACGTTGCGGGCTCCGGGATCGTTGACGTCCGGCGAAATCGACGCGGTCCGGGTGGTCGGCCCCAGCGCCCCGGCGACGTAGCGCGGCTTCGCGGGGGTGCTGTAGTCGTCGGCGGCCGTCCGTGCCAGCGCGGCACCCGCATAGTTCAGCTCGTAGCTCAGCTCTTCCATGCCGTAATCGGACAGCGACACCGCGTTCGCGTTGAAGGTATTGGTCTCGAGGATGTCCGCACCCGCCTCGAGATACTCGCGGTGAATTCCCTCGATGATGTGCGGTTGCGTCAGAGTGAGCAGATCGTTATTGCCGATGAGGTCGCTCGGCCAGTCGGCGAACCGTACGCCGCGGTATCCGGCCTCGTCGGGCCTGTCGCGCTGGATCGCCGTACCCATCGCGCCGTCGATCACCAAGATCCGCTGTTCAAGAGCAGTGGTCAGCGCGTCCGTGCAGTCGGGTCGGACATTCGGCTGCAGATTGGTCACGTGCATTCCTTCCAGAGCGGAAGGCGTCCTTAACTCTGCCGAGCGTGGCGGTCACGGGCTGTGATCCGGAACCGTTGCAACGCCTCTCGACCGGATCGAGTCTACGTCGTCACTCGACGGTCGTGCGAACGCCTAGTTTGTCTGCGTGGTGTCGTGCGGGTTTTATTAGCGGCGGTCATATCAACAATGTGATCCGGCTATCCAATCCATTCTCCGCCAGCCGCAGCTCGTCCCCGTCACGCAGGGCTTACGCTGGCACCGTGACCGAGTCGGAGACCGCCCAGAACGGCCTACCCGTGCTGCGCGACCCGGTGGTGGTTGCCGCATTCGAGGGCTGGAACGACGCCGGAGATGCCGCCAGCGCTGCGTTGGAGCACCTGGACACCACCTGGCAAGCCACTCCGTTGATGACCATCGACGACGAGGATTACTACGACTACCAGGTCAATCGTCCCGTCGTACGGCTGGTCAAGGGTGTCACCCGCGAGTTGGAGTGGCCGGGCATGCACATCTCCTACTGTTCGCCACCCGGCTCGCAGCGCGACGTGGTTCTGATGCACGGTGCCGAACCGAACATGCGCTGGCGCACCTTCTGTAACCGCCTACTGGCCATCGCTGACCGTCTTAACGTCTCGACCGTGGTGATCCTGGGTGCACTATTGGCCGACACTCCACACACCCGGCCGGTGCCCGTGAGCGGTACCGCCTACTCTCCCGACGCCGCCAAATTCTTCGGCCTGGAGGAGACCCGATATGAGGGACCCACCGGTATCGCCGGGGTGTTCCAGGACGCGTGTGTGAACGCCGGCATACCGGCCGTAGCCTTCTGGGCCGCAGTACCGCACTACGTATCGCAACCCCCCAATCCAAAGGCGACGGTCGCGCTGCTGCAGCGCGTCGAAGACGTGCTGGATGTCGAGGTGCCGCTCGGAGATCTGCCCGAACAGGCCGAGGAGTGGGAGCAGGCCGTCTCCGAAATGACGACCGAGGACGAAGAGATTGCCGAGTACGTCCAGTCACTCGAGGAACGTGGCGACGCCGAGGTCGATACCACCGAGATTCTCAGCAAGATCGACGGCGACGCCCTGGCAGCCGAGTTCGAGCGATACCTGCGACGGCGAGGACCACGGTTCGGGGGCTAATTCCCAGCCGAGTTGACTTGTTAGTCATGGCATCTTGACCCGTTCTTTCGCACACGCACCGGAACGCCCCCGCACCGAATAGGATCTTGATCCGACTTCGCCTGGTGGAAGGAATCCGAGTTGACGACCGTGGCGCTGATGACGAACTCGGTCGAACTGCATTCGTTGGTGTCGATCAGCCATGTGGTCCTTGATTACCTGGGCACCTTGGCCTTTGCGATGTCGGCGGCTCTGGTCGCCGTCGAGAAGAAGTTTGACATCGTCGGGCTCGCGGTGCTTGCCATGGTGACGGCGATCGGCGGTGGGGGAATCCGTGACCTGATCATCGGACAACACCCGCCGGCGGCATTCACGAGTTTTTCCCATATCGGGATCGCGCTTGCCGCAGCGGGATTGGTTTTCCTGTGGCAGCCTCCGGCGAGGCTGACCGGCTGGCCCCTGCAAATCACCGACGCCCTGGGACTAGCGGTCTTCTGCGTGACAGGCACCGCCATCGCGGCCCATAGCGGGCTTTCCGCGCCCTCGGCCGCGCTCCTGGGTGCGCTAACCGCGATCGGAGGCGGAGTCATCCGCGACCTGCTCTCCGGCGAGACACCGATCCTGCTACGGCCGGACAGCGAGCTCTATGCCATCCCCGCCATGCTCGGCTCCAGCATCACCGCATTCCTGATCCATTTCGGTATTTACTCCGATCTCACCGGAATGGCTGCGGCGTTAGGTGCATTCGGGCTGCGCATGCTTGCCATCCGATTCCATTGGCACGCGCCACAGGCCCGGAGGCGATAATCCGTGCCGGACAACGAAGACCGCAAGGAACGAGGGAGTAACATGTCTGACATCATCCTGACGGCCGCCACCGTGATCACGATGGACGATGAGCGGCCCCGCGCCGAGGCCATCGCGGTATCGGGAAACCGCATCGTCGCGGTGGGATCGCTCGCGGAATGCACCTCGGCGCTCCCCGGCGCCCGTGTGATCAGCACCGGGGCAGGCGCCCTTTTACCTGGTTTCGTTGAGCCACACGGACATCCGTTCATGAGCGGTGTCATCACCGAAGCTCCCGTGCGCTCCATCGCCCCTTGGAAGGCCCAGAGCTGGGATGACGTCGTCGCCGCATTTCACGCGGCGCTCGCCGAGACCGATCCATCAGAACCATTGATTTTCAGCGGATTCGACGCACTCCTACACGAACACCCCGCGCCCGGTGCCCGTGAGCTGGACCAGATCTTCGGTGATCGCGTCGCCGCAATCACCGATAACTCCGGACATGGAATCTATTTCGGCACAGCACTCATGAAGCTGCACGGCTGGGACGGAGCCCCGCCTGCAGACCCGGTGGGCGGGCATTACCAGCGCAACACCGACGGCAGTCTCAACGGACGTGGATTCGAGGTTCCCGTACTCACCGAGGTACTGGCACCGCTGATCGCCGGAATGGGCAATCCGCTGCGTTCGGCCGCGCTGTTCTTCTCGGCGATGGCCCGCGCGGGATACACATCAGCCTCGGACATGTCCTACGACCGGCAGCTCAAGCCCGCCTACGAGGCACTCGCCGCAGCTCCTTCATGTCCACTTCGGGTCAGTCTGTGGGAGATGTCTACCACCGAAACTTATACCGAGTCAGAGGAATTCACGGTCGACGAGGATATGCTCCGTAAGACCGGCGTCAAGCTGTGGACCGACGGCGCGGTGTGGGTCGGGACGGGCGCGACGTCGTTCCCCTACGTCGACTCGGATGCGACCCGAAGGGCAGCCATCGACCCGACTACCGCAGGCGGAACACGTTCGTTGAACTACTCCCGCCAGCAGCTCGATGTCATCCTGGACAAGGCCGCGCCCCTGGGTTGGCAGATGGCATTCCATTCCAACGGTGACCTTGCCGTGGAGCTGGCACTCGATGCCTATGCAGCGACACGGCTTGCTCGGCACCGATCACCGGTGGCGGCTCGAACACGTCGGGGGCGCCACCCGCGCCCAGCTGGACCGTGCCGCCCGGCTGGGTGTACACGTCTCCATGTCGCCCTTCCAGTACTACTTCTGGGGAGATCTGTTGGACGGCCACATCTTCGACCACGAGCACGGCAGCCAGTGGCAGCCCTTCGCCGATGCGGTCGCCTCAGGGGCGTGCGTGTCGCTGCACAACGACGGATCCGTCTCACCGCCCTCTCCGTTGACAAACATCCAGACGGTGACGGCCCGGCGCACACGTGCAGGCAATGTCCATGGCGCCGAACAGGCCATCACCCTCGACGAGGCGCTGCGTGCGCAGACCATCAACGCGGCTCGCACACTGCAACGAGACCGCCTCATCGGTTCCATCGCTGTCGGCAAGCTCGCCGATTTCGTCGAACTGTCACACGATCCGTACGGAATTGATCCCGCACGACTCACCGAGGAAATCAGCATCAAGGGCACCTGGGTCGGTGGCCGACGGGTCGACCTCGATACGTTTCTCGGTGCATTCCTCGATGCCACCGACACTGACCACAGCTCCGCCCCGGTGGCCCCGATCAAGCACTGTTGCTAACTCGCTATTCGTTGGCAGCTAAACGTATTCGAGTCTGCTCGCGAGCCAGCGACCGTCAACCAGCTCCATGGTCACTTTCATTCGGGACTTGTCGATGCGTGGATCGGGAAGTTGGCTGTTGGTGATCGCCTGATCCACCATCAACAAAACGACCACCTTCTTCTCGGGCGTGTCGAGGGTGTCGGATTGCACCGCGGACGCGATCACCGTGCCGGTCGCGGTGGCGTGATTGTCAATCAGCAGCTGACGCAACTGCACGGAGCCCTTCGCGAACTGGTCCCTGAGCTCACCCGTGCTGAGTTCAAGGATTTTCGCGAAGCTCTCGTCCACGTTGCCCGAATCGATCGACGTCACCGTCACGGTCACCAGCTCGGCTGCCGTCCGGCCCTGCTCACGCAGCTCGTGAACACGGTGCTGGGTTGCCACAATGGGTCCGTCGTGGAACAACTTCCAGCCCAATAGGCCACACGCACACAACGCGACCACCGCCACGCCAACCATCACACTGGCGAATACGATCCGTAGCTGGCCACCGGGCGGCACGGCATAGGGCGCCGGATATTCGTTCACAGCAGGTCGATCTTGCTTGTCAACCAGCGACCGTCCACCTTCTCCATCGTCATCCGCACCCGGCTCCGGTCCAGACGAGGCTCCGACAATGCGACGTTGGTCACCGACTGGTCGATAAACAGCAACACGGTGACCTGTGTGGCGGATCCGGACTGGATCGCCGATTCGACCACCAAGCCGGTGGCCTTCGCCTTGTTCTGAACCATCGTTTGACGCAGATCGGCACTGGATTTGGCGTAGGCGTTCTTGAAGTCTCCGGTGGAATTCTCGAGTACCTGGGCTGTGCTTCGATCCAGTTCCCGGTAGTCGACGTTCGTCAACAACGTCGCAAACGCCCGAGCCGCCTCGAGTGCTTGGCTACCGGCGGTATGCACTTCCGCCGATTCGGAAGGCATTTCCCGTCGATCGCCCGCCAGCTTCCATCCCAGGAATCCGCACCCGCCCAGGGCAAGCAACGCGATCACGCCAGCCACGATGATCGTGACTGTCGCCCACCGACTCGGCGTGGGCGCAGGCACGGGATATCCCGGATACGGGATGGGCCCCTGAGGCCACTCCTGAATCACTAACCCCCCACTCAGCTACCGTGCATCAAGGAAGACGCTGCACCGCCAACTCGTTGAGCGAAAGATAGCAGTTCACCGCCATAGTGAGGTCGGCTTCTGCCAGTAGCGACTGGATCACGTGTTTGACGCCGTTGGTTCCATCCAGCGCCAGCCCGTACACGTACGGCCGGGCCACGCCCACCAGGCTGGCGCCGAGGGCGACAGCGCGCAAGACATCGATACCGTCACGGACGCCGGAGTCGAAGGTCACCGGAACCGGGCCGGCCGCTTCGACGGCCGCGGCCAGACCATCGATGGCCGGCACTCCCCCATTCGCCTGCCTCCCACCATGATTGGAGTAGGCAATGGCATCGATGCCGCGATCTACCGCCTGCCGAACGTCGTCGACGTCGCAGATGCCCTTCAGGATGATCGGCAGTTTGGTCAGTTCTCGATAGTGATCGATATCCGCCCAGGTGAGCCCGGGATGGCTGAACAGCGACGCCCACACCAGACCCGCGTGCATCGGCGTCAGTTCCCCTGCGGAACGCACGCCCGCGATCTCGAGAAATCGGGGATCGGAGGTGTAGTTGGCCAGGCAATGTCCGTGCAGCATCGGCAGATAACCGTGTTTGAGATCACGGGGACGCCATCCCAGCGTGCCGGTATCCAGGGTCACCGCCAGAGCGTCGTACCCCGCCGCCTCGGCACGCCGGACGAAGTTGTCGGTCAGCTCAGCATCCGATGACGGGTACAGCTGGAAGATTCCGTATGAATCGCCGCGCTCGGCCGCGACCTCTTCCAGGGTGGCCGACGAAAGCGTCGAGTACATGGCGGGCACATCGAGGTCCCGGGCCGCGGCCGCCGTGAGCAGATCTCCACGCTCGCGGACCGCACCCAGCACACCTACCGGGCAGATGAACAGTGGACTGGCGAGTGCGCGCCCCAGAAACGAGGTCGACATGTCTCTGGCCGTGCGATCTCGCAGCATCCGGGGCAACAGCCCGTACCGGCGGAACGCGGTGGCATTGGCGTCTTGGGTGTGCTCATCACCGGCGCCACCACGCACGTAGCCGAAGATTCCCTCGCCTAACGTCTGCTCCGCGCGGCTCTCCAGTTCGGCAAAGGTGAAGGGAAGGGTTGACACCTTTCCGAGCGCACCCGCGGCATAGAACTGGAGCTGGAAATCGCCGAAATTCATCGAGCACTCCTCATCGTTCGGACATTCGCTGGATACTCAGCGTACTGGGCACTTTCGGCTTCATCTAGAACCATCGGCCGGATGGCTGAGCATGCTTGTCCGTCAGGTCGCACATAAAGTCCGCGATGCAAGTAACTCACGCATCCAAGCCCCCGTCAGCTATCCGCCCACCCAGCAAAGGGAGCCCGAGTTAGGGATACCTTACCGGGGTTCCTTATGATCGTCGTGAAACGCATACGCATTCGGCGTCGGCATACGTTCCCGGAAGGCTTCCGTTGTCCGCTTTCACCTACCCCGCTGGGACCCGGTTCGCCTTACGTGACGGCGCAACGTGCCTCGTCACAGCTGCGGGCGGGATACTCCTGAACCCGCCGCGCAACGAAAAACTCACCGGGCTGTCGCAGCAACAGCGGCGCGTGCTGAAGACCCTCAACAGCGGGCAGGCGACGCTATCGGAACTGGTAACCGATTCCGATAGCGACGCTATCGAGGCACTCATCGGGCGGCTACTCGAAGGTGGATGGCTTTCGCTGACGGTCCGTGACGACACGCACGACCTCTATGCGATCCAGTGTTTCGGGGTCCCGGGCCCGCAACCCGAAGATGCCACACCGTCGGGCGTTCATCTGTCGAAATTCTCCGTGCTGCATCGTGATTCACGCGGATACGTACTCGAAAACCCGCGCGGTTGGTGCGATATCCGCATCCATGATCTGCGTCTGCTTCCCTTGCTCGACGGCCCCGCGGGTGCTCCCGCCGGCCTGGGCGAGGACCTCATCGCGCGGTTCCTGGCGGATTTGCGCTGGGGCGGATTCCTCGTCTCCAACCGTGACGAGGAGAACCACGAGTTCACCTCGATCAGTTGGAGCGCAGCGGACCTGTGGTTCCACCGACGCAGCACCCTGGGAGAACGCACCATCACCTGGGACCACTTCGGTCCCACGAAATGGGCGAAGGGCAAGTTCCCGCAGCCTGCAGCGCGCAAACCCAACTATCCGGGAACCCCGGTCGCGCTGCCCGCCCCGGATCTAGCGACCCTACGCACCCAAGACCCCACCCTCACCGCCGTCATCGAAGACCGGATCTCGGTGCGGGCCTTCGATGACGCCAACCCCATTACCCTCGAACAGCTTTCCGAGCTCCTGTATCGCACGGCCCGTACCCGTGGCGCCCGCTCGGAAAGCGAGGGCGAAGAACTGCTGTCGCGCCCCTATCCCTCGGGGGGCAGCGTGTACGAGCTGGAGCTGTACCCGGTGGTACGCAACGTCGCCGGACTGGCACCCGGCATGTACCACTACGACTCCTTCGAGCACGTTCTGCGGCCAGTGGCCGACGCCGGCTCCACCGCGGTCAAGCAGCTGCTGAAATCGACCTCCGCGACCCTTGAGGGCGGCGCCGAACCACAGGTGCTGCTGGTGATGGGCGCGCGTGCCGGCCGAGTGATGTGGACCTACGAACAGGTCGCCTACTCGGCCATCCTCAAGCACGTCGGTGTTCTCATGCAGACCATCTATCTGGCCGCCACGGCCATGGGCCTGGGTGCATGCGCCCAGGGCTTCGGCGATACCGCAGCATTCACCGCTGCCGCAGCCGTTCCGGAGCTGCAGGAGTGCAGTGTGGGCAGCATGGTGCTCGGTACCCCTGCGGCCTCCTGACCGGTCAGGTGGTGCCGGCCAGGATCTCCTCATCGGTCATCGCCGCGATCTCCAGGTAGTGCCCGGCGACTACGGCCAGGCGGTCAGGGGTGCCCAGTTCGATCTCGCGCTGCTTGAGCCTGTCGGCGAGTCCGGCGACGGTGCGGGTGGCAAAGAGGTCTCCGACGAGCGCATGCTCGACCGACAGCCAGTCACGCACGCGCGCAATGACTGTCGTGGCGAGCACCGAGTCGCCGCCCTGAGCGAAGAAGTCGTCGTACACCCCAATGGATTCCAGGCCAAGTACACCTGCCATCAGGTCGGCGAGGGCTGTATCGAGATCATCCCGGGGAGCCGAGTCGGTGGCGGTCGTGGCCGCTTCGTCGAGCAGAGCGGTCACCGCTCCCCGATCGATCTTCCCGTTCGGCGTCAACGGCATCTGATCGAGGAGCTCGACACGGGCCGGAACCATGTAGCTGGGGACCAGGTCAGCGAGCAGCGTCGCGTAATCCGCCGACCGGTCCGGGGTACCCGACACCGCGGCAACAAGGATCGGCGCATCGCCGCCGACGATGGCCGCAACGGCATGACGGACGCCGGGGACCATGCGCAAGGCGCTCTCCACCTCGCCCAGCTCCACGCGATATCCGCGGATCTGCACCTGATGGTCCGCACGGCCCAGAAACTCGATGGTTCCGTCCGGCCAGTACCTGGCCATGTCGCCCGTCCGATACCAGCGCAGTCCGTCGTACTCGACGAATCGCTCCGCGGTGCGTTCGGGGTCCTTGCGGTATCCGGCCGCGACATTGGCGCCGCCCACCCAGAACTCGCCGGGGACCCAGTCCGGGCAATCACGACCCGCGGGTGAGACCACCCGGCACCGGACGTTACGCAGCGGCACACCGAAAGGCACTGTCGCCCAGTGCGCGGGCGGGTCTCCCACCACTTCGCAGATGGTGTTGTGGATGGACGTCTCGGTGGCCCCGCCCAAGCCGGAGAACCTGCAGCCCGGCACCTGTTGAGCCAGACGCGTCGCCAGGTCAGCGCCCACCCAGTCACCGCCCAATGTGACAGCCCGCAGCGAGTCACCCAGGCCGTTACCGCCGATCTCCAAGATCATGTCCAGCATGCTCGGCACACAGTTGAGAATCGAAACCTTGTGGCGCCGCAACAGATCCACCCACGTGGTGGCCTCGGCACGCTGTGCGACGTCGACCGCCACCAATGATCCGCCGACCGAGAACATGCCGAAGATGTCGTACACGGAAGCATCGAACTCCAGCGCCGAGAGGGCCAGCACCCTGTCGGTGGGGCCGACATCGAACCACTCGTTGACGGCATCGATGGTGTTCATCGCCCCGCGGTGCGGTACGTCCACCCCCTTGGGAGTGCCGGTCGAGCCCGAGGTGAAGATGACATATGCGATCGCATCAGTCGCGGGAATGACCGGGGCGGCCAGCGGCTCACCGTGATTCCGGGCCTCATCGATGGACAGCGACGGCACCGGAATATCAGCGCCCGGAACGGTTATCGCCATCGCGACACCACCGGTCTCGAGGATGCTGGCCCGCCGGCGGGCCGGCTGGTCGAACCCGATTGGGATGTACGTCGCCCCGGCGGCAAGTACACCGAGCACGGCGAGAATCTGATCGCGCCCCTTGGGCAACTGCACCGCAACCGCGTCGCCGGGCCGAACGCCATGAGCCTGCAGCGCACCGGCCACTGCCAGGGCCTGCGCGGCCAGGTCGCCGTAGGTCCAGACCCCGTCCTCGTCGCCGAAGCCCCACACCACCGCGGATGCGCCGGGTTGGGTCTTCGCGAAATCGAAGAATCCTTCGTGCAGGCATCGGCCGCTCACCGGGCCGTCGGTCGCATTGACGGCGCGTCTGACCTCGGCCTGCGAGGCCGGAAGCCGCACGGCCGCATCGGCATTCCAGCCGTCATCACCGGTGCAGAGCGCGGCCACCGCATCGGTGTAACGCGCAAACATGGTGTCGACCATGCCCGCCGGGAAGGCCGACTCACGCACATCCCAGTTGAGCAGCAGTCCGCCGCGTACCTCGGTGACCTGCGCATCCAGCAGCACCTGCGGTCCTTGGGAAATAATCCAGACCGGTTCACCAAAGGTGTCCATGACCGGCTTGGCGAACAGCTCTCCCAAATTCAGCGCGCTGGTGTACACCACGGGTGCCAACACCGGCTCACCGCGATGCCTGCCCAGGTCCCGGAGCACATTGAGCCCCGGGTACGCCGAATGCGCTCCGCTCTCGTACATATTGCGCTGCAACGCGCGAGCGCGGTCGGCCACCGACATCTGGTCGGTGAGATCGACGTCGAGCATGATCGAGGAGGTGAAATCGCCGATCACCCTGTCGATATCGGGGTGTACCGATTCGCGATGGAACAGCGGCACATTCAGCAGGAACCGGCTTTGGGCCGACCACCCTCCGACGGTTTCGGCGAACACCGCGGCCATCGCCATCGCGGGGGTGATGCCGCGCTGATGTGCGGCCGCCAGCAGCTGCTGCTTGGCGTGCGGTTCAAGCCAGTAGTCGTAGCGCACGGTGCGGTGCGGTTCGGCCCGTTCACTCACCGGCACGGTGGGCAGCTCCGGCGCACCCGGCAGGTCGTCCAGCCGCTCGCTCCACCATTGACGGTCACGCTCGCGCGCCGACTCGTCGCCGCGCTGCTCGGTGCGATACCGCCGATAGGTGTACCCCAACTCCGGTTGTGCCGCACCGTGATACAGCGCCGCCAGATCGGACACCAGCACCCGGTAGCTCATCGCATCACCGGCCAGCATGTCCACATCCAGGTGTAGCCGGCTGTTCTCCTCGTCGCGCAGGGTCAGGGTGACATCGAGCACCTGGCCGTCCTCGATCGCCAAACGCTGATGCGTCTTGCGTTCACGGAGCTCGGTCAATGCCGCCTCGATCGCATCATCCGCGCGTCCACGCAGGTCCACCACGCTGAAGACATCACGCTCGGGGGCGGTCAGCGTCTGCTGGGTGCCGTCGGGCAAAAACCTGGTGCGCAACATCGGATGTGCCGCGACGAGCTGCTCAACTGCCCGTCGAAGCCGCTCGGGATCGATTGCTCCACCGTCGAATTCGACGTACAGGTGCGCGGCCACACCACCGAGCTCCTGATCCTCCGAACGGCCAATCCAGTAGGCGTGCTGCATGGTGGCCAACGGGAAGGGCTCATCCTCCACCGCGTCCTCCGGGGTGTCGGTGGACGTGACGCCGTCGCCAACCTCTGCGACCGGTGCCACACCCTCTCCCAACAGCGCATGCCAGGACTGGACCGACGGCTCGGCGGCGAGCTGCGCAAAGGTGATGCGGCTGCCGCGCTTACGCCATCCACCGGCCAGAGTCATCATGCGAATCGAGTCCAGCCCGAGCGTGATGAGGTCATCAACGTCCGAGATCTCCTGGGGGGCAATCCCGATGAGGTCCGCGACGGTCGCCTTGATCTCGTCCCTGCTGATTGATTCCATCCGTGCTGTCTTCCTGTCGCTATCCGTCGAGTGCCTGAGCCAGCGCGGCAACGCTTCGTTGCCACAGCCGCGCCAGCTGGTCGGCATCTTCCGAGGTGAAAAGGTTTGAACTCCACTGCCAGTTGGTGACCAACTGAGGCCCCTCGGCGGTCGTCATCACCGCAGCGCCGATGTTGATGCCGAATCGCAGGGGTAGATCCGGTTCGGAGTCCGGAGGCACAGCGAGGCTTCGCACATCCGTGATGAGGGACCACGGCTGGTCATCGATCCCGCTGATATCCATCCGGCCCACGTAATTGAACTGGATCTGCGGATCCCGTGCCGCGACCAGCTCAGCATTGCGCTCCGCATAGCGGAGCAAGCCATAGTCCAGTCCCTGATTCGGGATCTCGCCGAGACACGCGGCGACCGCCGCCAAGAGCCGCCCGGCCGCGTCGCGGTCGTTCTCCGCCCGGTCGATGTCTATCGCCGACTCGCCCGCGCCGACACGAACCGGGTAGATGGTAGTGAACCAGCCCACGGTGCCGCTGGTGTCGGTGTCCAACTCGGAGTCGGCCCTGCCGTGTCCCTCCAACGAGACCAAAGTGCCTGCGGCCGAGTCTTGTCCACGCTGTGCTCGCCAACTTGCCACCGTGACCGCCAGCGCCGCCAAGAGAAATCCATAAACACCTTCGGGCTTGTTCAGCGAGGCTAACAGGCGCGCGGTGGTATCCACAGGTGTCGGTACTGAAGTGGTTTGCAGGGTCCCCCAGGTGTCGCGCTCTGGATCTGCATGCCGTGATCCGAGTTCCGGATCCGGACCGGATATTTGTGTGATCCAGTAGTCACGTTGACGTGAGACGTCCTCGCTGGACGCCCGCTGCTGCATCAGCTGACTCCACCGGCGATACGAGGTGAATTCCATGGGAGCCTTGGGCACACCACCGGATGCCACCGCATGCCACGCGTCGGCGAGGTAACCCAACACAATGTGCCAGGACACGACGTCCATCGCCAGATGATGGACGGTCAACAGCAAGGCGTCACCCGATTCTGCATCCGCGAGCCAGGTTGCCCGAACCATGGCACCCGACCGCGGATCCAGGGCATCGAAAGCGTCCCGCGCGGCCGCGGTGATCGCGGCGTGAGCAGCTTCGCCTACAGGCAGTTCCACGCGGCTGAGCACGCTCTCGGCACGCACCGTCCCGGCTTCGCGGGTGACCACGCGCGGGCCGTCGGGGGTGTCCACCAGGGTCGACCGCAACATGGCAAATCCATCAAGAAGCAGTTGGAGCATCTGCTCTATCCGCCGACTGTCGATGCCCTCGGGCAGCCGGACAAGCACCGACAGCGAGAGCCGACGGTATGTTTCACTCTCGTACATCCAGGACACCACCGGCAACGGCGGAACTTCGCCATAATCGGGTTCTCCCGCAAGCGAATCAATGCCTTCAGAACGGTTGGACCGATCGGCTCGTTCGTCGATGAGGGCCGCAAGCTGTCGAATTGTTGGCGCGGCCAACACCATCCGCGGGGTAATCATCAGGTCGCGCTTACGCGCCTTGTTGACCAACGAGATCGCGACGATGCTGTCAACCCCGAGCGAGAAGAAGTCTTCATCGATACCCGGC
This sequence comes from Mycobacteroides sp. H001, assembly GCF_001440005.1. Lineage (NCBI taxonomy): Bacteria > Bacillati > Actinomycetota > Actinomycetes > Mycobacteriales > Mycobacteriaceae > Mycobacteroides > Mycobacteroides sp. H001. The sequence goes on along the minus strand of NZ_LJYH01000035.1, from coordinate 96,498 downwards.
GCCGTTCCGTCAAACAGTTCGGCACAGCAGTCACACAGCGCGCATTCGGTGGTGGTAGCGGGTTGTGCCCCGTCGCCCCCGGAGCCGCCTCCCGACAGTGCATCCAGCGCAAGCCGCTCAAGCACGTCACCGTCCAACTTGCCATTCACCGTGACGGGCAGCCGCTCAAGCACGACCAAACGCGATGGCATCATGTACGACGGCAGTCGATCGGCGAGCCTCATCGCAGTCCGAGTGGTATCGAACTGGGCCAGTTCCTGTTGGGGCACAATGAAACCCACAAGGCTCGCGCCGCCGGCGCGGCGCACCACGGCCACTGCGGCGGTCTGCACACCCGGCTGCAGACGCAGCGCCGATTCAATCTCGCCGACCTCGACCCGGTAACCGCGGATCTTCACCTGGGAATCGGCCCGGCCCAGATATGCGAAGCCGCCATGAGGTAAGCGGCGCACCAGATCACCCGTCCGGTACATGCGTTGCCCAGGCCGCTGGGGGTCGGCAACAAAGGCACTAGCCGTCACCGCCGGTTTTCCCGCATAGCCGCGCGCCAGCTGGGCCCCGGCAAGGTACAGCTCGCCCACGGCTCCATCCGGCACCGGCCTCAGCCGTGAATCCAGCACATAGCCGGCCATCCCCTGATTCGGCGTGCCGATGGTGGGCGCCGGATAGTCCTTCACCCCTGCGACAACCGCTTCGACTGTGGTTTCCGTTGGGCCATAGCAGTTGTAGACAGCGGTCTCGGTCAACGCGCTCAGACGGTCCCACAAGGCGGCCTCAATGGCCTCGCCACCCAGCGCCAGCACGGGAAGCTCCCGATCCAGCAGCCCGGCGGCGGACAACTGCGCCAGCATCGACGGCGTGGTATCGATCATGTCGATGCCGTGCTCGACCATGCCCTGCACCAGTCGGTGCGCGTCCCGCATGGCCTCGGCGTCGAACAGGTGCACGGAGTGCCCATCCAATAGACCGATCAACGGCTGCCATGAGGCATCGAAGCTCAGTGACCAGGCGTGGGCGATCCGAAGCTTGCGCCCCAATCGGGCGGTGGCCGGACGATAGACTCGATCACGATGGTCGGCAGCGTAATTCATCAGCGCACCGTGTGTGCCGATGACGCCCTTGGGCTCACCCGTGGATCCGGAGGTAAAGATGAGATAGGCGCTCTGGTCAGGGTGCCTGGAGATCGCAGGAGCCTCCGCAGGCTGATGTGAGATCCGCTCCGCGGTCACAGGATCGCCAAGCACTACCGCCGGGTGCTGCGCCCCCGCGAGGTCGCCATGCTCGGTAATGGTGATGACAAGTTTCGGATCAGATTGGCGCAGAATCGATTCGATACGTGCCGCAGGTAGCCCCATGTCGATGGGAACGTATGCCGCACCGGCGGCCAGTACCCCAAGGATGGCAATAATCGACTCGACGGAGCGCGGAAGTGCCAGCGCCACCGTCATTTCAGACCCCACGCCATGTTCGACGAGTTCATTCGCCAACCTGCACGCGGCGGCATGCAACTGTGCGTAGGTGTAGCTTTCTTTGGCCCCCGTCGTCAGGGCGACGGCATCGGGCTGACTCATCACTTGCCGCTCGAAGAGCTTCCACACCGAATCCACTGACGCATCTGCCGCGGATGCCGTGACGGCAATCTCCACCCGCTCGCCCGAGGTCAGGACATCAATGGCTCCTGGGGTCGCATCGCCGATATCCGGCAATTGACGTAACACAGAAACCAGCCGCTCGCCGACACTCGCTCCCGAAAAGTACTGCAGCGCTTCGGGAATCGCCTCGATCATCACCAACAGCGATTCGCCAAGCATATGCGAAACCACCGTTAGCGGATAGTGCGCCAAACTTTCCATCTCCACCGGGCGGAAGCGGGCACCGTCGGCCATCTCGACCTCTTGCACCGCGTCGCCGATCGGGGCGTTCTCGAAGACGAACAGGGTGTCGAACAACGCTGCACTACCCTCGGCCCGTTGCAGCGCAGAAAGGCTCAGATATCCGATATCACGCATCGCCGCCGCTTCGCGCTGCAACTGCGCACACTGTTCGATGACCGACATCGAGTAGTCGATGTGGTGCACCATCGGCACCGAGTTGATGAAAAGCCCGACCATCCGTTCGACATCGGGAAGTTCCTTGGGCCGCCCAGACACGATGGTGCCGAACACCACATCGGTGCGATCCGTCAGCCTGCCGAGCACCAGGGCCCAGGCGAAGGCCGTCACGGTGTTCAGGGTGAGCCCGTTAGCGGCCGACCACTGACGAAGACGCGCGGTTTCCGCTGGGGTCAAAAGGAATTGCGATTTCTCAGGCACACTCTCATGTGCGGCGACAACACCATCGGCCAGCATGAGTGGTCCGGACACGGTTCCGAGATAGCGCGTCCACCGCTCGGTCGCAGCGGTGGTGTCCTGCGCGTTGAGCCACGCGATGTAATCACGGTACGGGCGAACCTTCGGCAATCCGTCGACAGATCCGGCCGCCTGATACGCAGCGAGCAGCTCGGAGAAGAAGATGGCGATCGCCCAACCATCCATGAGTATGTGATGGGTGGTGACGATCATCCGGCGATGTACGCCACCGGGCACCGTGAGAAGCAGGATGCGTATCGCCGGACCCTTGCCCAGATCAAACGGGCGGCGGCGTTCCGCCAACGCGATGTCGTCGAAATCCGTCGTCCGTGCCTCACGCTCCTCCCACGGGATGTCCGCGTGGGAAGGCACGATCTGCACAGGCTTGGGCAACCCGCGATCCCAGAATGCGGCGCGCAGATTGGGATGCCGTGTCAGGAGCGCCTGCGCGCTGCGGTGCAGCAGATCGACGTCGAGCTCTCCCTCGATATCTGCAACGAACTGCATGCTGTACAGGTCGACGCTCTCATCGGCCAGCTGGGAAAGCGCAAAAAAGCCCTCCTGCAAGGGACTTAGCGCCAGCACGTCCTCGATCTGCGCTTGCTGGTCGGTACCGGTCACGACTGCGCCTGCCAGGATGCGGTGAGCTCAGCGAGCGCTTCGGCGCTCAGACCGGAAGCACTCATCGGAGCACTGTGCTCCATTTCGGCTTCGGAATTCGAATTCGTTTCTGCCGCAACATTGTCAGCAGCGTCGACGGCACCCGCGAGTTGAGAGATGGTCGCACATTCGAACACCATTTGCGGAGTCATCGCCAACCCACGTTCAGCGGCACGCGTCGACCATTGGATGGAGATGACACTGTCTCCACCAAGGGCGAAGAAGTTGTCCTCCGGGTCGATATCACTAATCTCCAGCAGCTCTTCCAGGATGCCGATAAGCGCGAGTTTGGTCTCCTCGGACCCCTCACTCACCGGTGCCGCGGCACGTTCGTGCGCGGCGGCAGGCGCCGCCAGCAGTCGTTCCAGCACATCGGCGGGCAGCAGCACAACCTCAGAAAGACGTACGTCCTGATCCGTGGCGAACGCATCGAACGCCGCGTCCAGCGCCCGCGCGATCAGTCCCGTCGTCTCGGGGTCGTATAGATCTGCGTTGGCCACCACCGAAACGTCGAGGCCGCCCGACGGGGTGACGTTCAGCGCGAAGTTCAGATCCAGATAGGAGACGTCCACCTCCATGGGCAGTGGTACCAATGAGGTCTCGCCAGAACCTGTCAGATCTCGCGCCTCCGTACCCCAATCCGCACCACGGAAATTCACCATGGTCTGGAACAACGGATTCCAAGACAGGGAACGCGGTGGATTGATGGCCTCTACGAGTTTCTCGATGGGCAGTTCCTGGTGTGCATGCGCGTTGAGGGTGGCATCACGGCTTCGCTGCAATACCTCGCCCAGTGTCGGGTCCTCGGACAAATCGTTTCGCAGCGCCACCATATTGGCGAACAAGCCCACAAGATTCGCGACATCGGGGTGCACCCGGGCCGCAACCGGGCTACCGATCACGATGTCCGTACCACCACCGAGGCGATGCAGGGTGGCGGCCAATGCCGCCTGGTAGACCATGAACTCGGTGACACCATGCAGCTCGGCCATCCGAGTCAGTGCCTGCCTACGCTCGGGCGCGACGGTGAACTTTTCAACCTCACCACGTTTTCCGAGAATCTGCGGCCGCGCACGATCATGTGCCACCGCGATCTCGACGGGTATCCCAGCCAGCAGCTCGCGCCAGTAAGTGACCTCGGCCTGACCGAACTCGCTCTCGGCACCGAACGCATCGCGCTGCCACAGGACATAGTCCGCGTACTGCACCGGTTGCGGATCCCACTGTGGTGCCTGGCCCGTCGCTCGGGCACGGTACGCGGCCACAAGATCATCGACGATCACGGTGAATGAGACATGGTCCACCACCAGGTGATGCACAGCCAGGGCAAGCACGTGCTGCTCGGCACTCAGCTCCACAATCGAAGGACGAAACAGCGGCTCGGATTCCAGCCCGAAAATATGGTGTCGCAGCTCGTCCAGGGTGTCCGTAAGGTTGTCCGGATCCGTCCGGAGGATCGGAACCGACAGCTCTCGCGACGGATGCACGATCTGATACGGCCCACCCTCATGAATCGCAAAATTGGTGCGTAGCATCTCGTGCCGGGCAACCACGTCGTTGAGGGCGGCGATCAGGGCCGGTGTCTGCAAGGGACCGTCGAAGCGCAATGCCAGCCACATGTTGCCGATATCGGTAACACCCTCCATCTGACACTCGAACCACATCGACAGCTGGGACGAGGACAGCGGGAGACGTTCCGGGCGGACAGCTTGGACGAGATCCGGACGACCGTCCTGGGGAGCGACCTCCATCTCTTCGGAGTCATCGAGATCCAGCTCGTCGAGCTCGATCTCGAACTCCTCGCGGAAGTACGTAACGAGCTCGGCAGCGAGCCCCGCCGGAGTAGGGCTGTCGAAGACCGTGCGCACGGTCAGGTCGATGCCGAACTGAGCACGGATCTGCGCGACGAGGCGCGCAGCCAACAGCGAGTGACCGCCCAGCTCGAAGAACGAGTCATCGGCGCTGATCTGCTCCCGCCCGAACAGATGCGAGAAGATCGCACACATCCGGCGTTCAGTAGGCGTGGCAGGAGCCAGAAACACCCTCTCCGCCATCGTTTCTGGGGCGGGTAGCGCCCGCTTATCAAGCTTGCCGCTGGTGGTCAGGGGAATCTCGGGAATGACCGCGAATGCGCTCGGCACCATGTAAGCCGGCAACGTTTCCTGAGCCCGGGCGCGCAATTCCTCCAGGTCAATTTCCCCGGCGGGACCATCGGACGCGGGCACGACATAGGCGGCCAGCATCGGCCCCACCTGCGCATCCTCCACCACCGTCACCACACAGCGACCGACCCGCGGATCAGCGCCGATGACACCCTCCACCTCGCCGAGCTCAATGCGGAATCCCCGCACCTTGACTTGCTCGTCAGCGCGGCCCACGAACTCAAGCTCACCAGATACGTTGCGCCGCACCAGGTCACCGGTGCGGTACAGCCGACCCCCGGAACTGAACGGGTCGGCCACGAACCTTTCCGCAGTGAGCACGGGCCTGCCACGATAACCCCGTGCCAGCTGCACACCTCCGAGATACAACTCACCGACAACGCCTGCGGGCACCAGCTGGAGCGCCTCATCCAAAACGTAGGCGTACACATTGCGATTGGGATGGCCTATCGGCACGATCGAATTGCCTTGGGGACCATCAACAGGCATGTATGTCGAACACACCACTGCCTCGGTAGGCCCGTAATGATTCCTCAGCTCAGCGTCGAACATGACGGCGAACTTGTCCGCCACCTCACCCGGAAGCGCTTCACCACCAACCGGAATGTGCCTCAGCCCGCGCAGCTCACGAGCCTCCGGCAACAACATCACCGAATTGAGCAGGGACGGCACCATGTGTAGCACCGTCACGCCTCGACGACGGACCAGGTCGATCACATACCCGATGTCGGAGAATGGATTCGGTTTGGGAAGGACAAGCTGCGCTCCCAAGGACAAGGGGCACAGGATGTCGGCCAACGAGGCATCGAAACTGACCGAGGTCGACTGCAGCATCCGATCCTCAGCAGTCATACTCCAGTCGACCATGAAGGACACCACATGCTCGGCAATCGCCTCATGCGCGACGGCAACCCCCTTGGGCCGTCCGGTGGACCCGGACGTGTAGATCACATAGGCCAGGCTCTCGGGCAGCAACGGGCGCAGCCGGTCCGTGTCGGCGACTTCGGTGTCGGAGAGATTGGCGGCCCTTTCCTCTGCGACCTGAAACTCGCTTGTACCCCACACAATCCGGGGATTCGCATCGGCGGTCAGGTACTCGATTCGATCCTCGGGAAGCGCGGGATCGATGGGCATGTACGCCGCGCCCGACTTGAGGACCGCGAACATCGCGACGATGAACTCGACCGACGTCGACATCTGGAGGGCAATCACATCCTCCGTACCAACCCCTTGGCCGATAAGCCATCGCGCGACACGATTCGCGCGACGATGCAGTGCCTCATAGGTGAGTTCCAACTCATCAGACACCACAGCTAGGGCATCCGGTGTTGTCCGAGCCGCTTCTTGAAGAACGTTCACGAGCGTCGTGCGCGGGACATCGGACAGCGCTCCGCGTGACTGCGCCAGCACCACCGAACGCTCTTCGTCGCTAAAGGGATCCAGCCGTGCGACTGGCTCCCCGGGGCGGGCTAGACCATCCTCAAGCAGCCGCCGATAATGTGCGAGGAGCTGATCCACAAGCCACTGCGGCAGCGCATCAGTCTGATACTCGATCTCCACCATGGTGCCCGACGAATCCGTCGCGATCGCCAGCGCGAGCGGCACTTGCGCGGCACCTCCGTCGAGATCAATTCTGCTGGTCTCCACGCCGGCCAATCGGTATCCGTTGGGATCCTTACGCATACTGAAACCGAGCCGCACCAGATCATCCAGCCCGTCACGGCCGGTCGAGCGACTCGGATTGACCTCGCGCACCACCTCGTCGATCCCAATGCTCTGGTGGCCAAACGCTCCCAGGCACGCCTCACGCACTGCGGCTACGTACGCGGCGAAACCCATACTCGGATCCACGGCAGCCCGCAGCAGCACAGTGTTGCCAAAATAGCCAATTGCCTTTTCCGCGTTGGCCTTGCGCTCCACTACGGGAATGGCGACCAAGAAGTCAGTTGCCCCGGTGTACCGATGAACAAGCGTTCCGAAGGCCGCCAACAGGACCATGAACGGTGTCGCCGAGTGGGCGCGGGCGAACTCCTCCATCCGCCCGGCGGTGTCGGAAGACAACGGGATTGCTCGCCGCCGCGCCCTTCGGGAGGCCGGGTTTGACGGCGAGGAGCCCGGAAGGTCCAGGGAATCCGGAAGGGGCGTCAGCGACTGACGCCAGTAGTCGATGCCGACATCCGACGTCTGGGACTCGACCGCACCCACCACCATGAATTGAGGGGCATCGCCCTCAACTGGGCGGGAGTTGTAGTAGTCGCTCAGCTCGGTGAAGAACACCTCCCAGGAATTGTCGTCGAAGCCGATGTGGTGCACCACCAACAGCAGCACGAACTCCTGTGCATCCATGCGGAGTAGCGTGATCCGTAGCGGCGGTTCGACGGTCAGGTCGAACGGGCGGCCAAGCTCACGCTCGGCCAGCGCCCGAAATTCCCGCTCCCGAGCACTGTCCTCAAGATTCCCTAAATCTATAGTGGTCCAGGGAAGTTCGACATCTTCGGTGAAGACCTGATACGGCTCTCCGGCGGCGTCAACACCATACGTAGTGCGCAAAATGTCGTGGCGCCGGATGATCGCCGCGAAGGCGCCGCGCAACCGAGTCTCATCGAGAGAACCGCGCATCCGATGCGCAACACCGACATTCAGCGACGTGTCAGCCTCATCCTTGACCTGCAGGAACCACATGCGTCGCTGTCCTGGCGCGAGTTCGCGCCGCTCGCCCGCTTGTACTCGCGGTGCCACATTGGTGGCGGCTTGCGCCGCAACGCCACTTTCGGCGAGCCGTTTGCGCAGCAGCTCCCGTCGGCGGTCCAGTGCGGACAACTGTTCGCCGCTCATCGGGCGTCACCGCCAAGGACGAAAGCCTGGAATCCGAACGACTCCGCGCGCATGAAACGAACCACCTCAATCTAGGAACTATGCCTAGCCTTACCTTAATGTCTGTCCGCAGCAGCGAGTGACGGCCCATGGGTGCTGTCAATCACCACGCTCGGAATGCGAGCTGCATACCCAACGGCGGGTTACGTTAGGCTAATCTAACTATCTGCAAGCTGGAAGGAAGCTCGACGTGGATCGCAAACTCGGATGGATCAGGCAGTTCCACAAGCCAGAGTCACCCGATGCACCATTGCTCCTGCTCTTTCCGCACGCAGGCGCTGGAGCTTCGGCATATCGCGCACTTTCGAAAGCCTCAACAGCAAATTTCAATGTCCTTATCTTCCAATACCCCGGGCGCCAAGATCGCGCGGGTGAGCCGGCCTTGCCGACGCTTCCCGATATAGCGGCGGGAGCCTTCGCCGAGTTCCAGTCGTCGGAGCACAATCGCGGCCTTCCGATCCATACGTTCGGCCACAGCATGGGCGCGGTGATCTCGTTCGAGTTCGTGAGGCTGGCCGAGTCCGCAGGGCTGGACGTGCACCACATGACCGTCTCCTCGGCGGTGGCGCCGTGCAATATCGCCGACAAGCCCGCCCTACCGACCGACGACGATTCGGTACTGGCACACATGGGAGCCCTCGACGGTACGAATTCCGCGATCATGGGCAATCTCGACGTCATGCGGATGGCGCTGCCGGTCATAAAGGGCGACTACCAGGCTTTCAATGGATACAGCTGTACAGAAGACGTCAAGGTGGCCGCGCCTATTCATTCGATCGGTGGCGACCAGGATCCCATGATCACCATGCGCGACCTGTATGGCTGGGGCAAACACAGCGACGAACTAGATGTGACGCTGTTCGACGGCGGACACTTCTTCCTGAATTCGCAGACCGAGGCCCTGGCTGAGCTGCTGAACGCTAACACCACCCGCGCGACTTCTCCGCAGGGATAGGGACACTGTGACATCAACTCCTCCAGTAACTTCTAGCGCCGAGTCCGATCCCGTCGTCATCTCTGGGATGGCGATTGAAGCCCCCGGCGGAGTCAACACTCCCGGGGCATTTTGGAATGCCCTCGCAGACGGTCGTGAGCTCATCGGCCCCTTCCCTCGCGATCGCGAGTGGCCCATCGATGAACTGCTGTCGCTGTCCACCCTCGAAGGTTGGGGCCGGGTCTCCGACGCCGGCGGATTCCTCACCGAAGCAAAGACTTTCGATCCGGCCTTCTATGGCTTTACGCAGCGCGAGGCCGTTGCAGTAGATCCACAACAGCGCGTTGGAATGCGGGTCGCTTGGCGGGCTCTGGAAAACGCTGGCCTCAATCCAAGCGATTTAGACGGCGCCGAAGCCGCGTGTTTCATCGGCGCCTCACCCAACGAATACGGCCCGCGTGTGGGTGAAATGAACGTCTACACGGGTCACCGCGCAGTCGGCGCAGGACAGCTGGGCGTCGCGGGCAGAATCTCGCATGGTCTGGGACTGGTCGGGCCGTCCATGTGTATTGACTCCGCGTGCGCATCGTCTTTGGCTGCACTACATCTCGCAGCCTCTTCAGTGCGTGCAGACGAATGCGAATGGGCTCTGGCGGGCGGGGTCTGCGTCATGGGTTCCCCGGGTGCGTTCTATGAGTTCTCCAGACTCCACGCACTCGATCCCGACGGACACTGCCGGGCATACTCCGATGAGGCCAATGGCACCCTCTGGGGTGAAGCCGTGGGAATGGTTGTGCTGGAGCGTGAATCGCGCGCACGAGCCATGGGACATCGGGTGTACGGACGCATCATGGCCATCCGCACCAACCACAACGGCCGGGGTAAGCCCATTCTGGTGCCGCGTGGACGCGCGCAAGCAAAGCTGGTCGCCGCGACCATCGCCGCATCCGGTGTCGACCCGGCGGATATCGGAATGCTCGAAGGACATGGCACCGGAACGCGCGCCGGGGACCCGCTTGAGATTTTTGCGCTGCAGAGCACCTACGGCGCCGGTGGGTCCAATGCGCTTCTCGGATCGGCGAAATCCAATGCCGGACACGCACAATCGGCCGCCGGAATGGTGGGCCTGATCAAGCTGCTGTTGGCCGGACAGCACGGCCACATCCCGCCGACATTGTTCGCTGACAACCCCACCACCAAGGTCGACTGGTCGATGACCGGGATCCGCCTGGCCACCAAGTTGCACCCGTGGGAGCCGAAGAACGGCATCCGTTACGGCGCGGTCTCGTCGTTCGGCGCCGGCGGCGCCAATGCACACGCCATCATCGCGATGCCCGCCAGCGACGCAGAGGGAGACGACGCCGACGATGTCTAGCCACCGTTTGCCCAACGGGACTGTTCCCGTGCTGCTCTCCGCGGACTCCCCCGATGTACTGCGCCGGGAGGCATCGGCCCTTCTTGCCTATGTCCTTGACCATCCGAAAGTCGCCCCGAATCGCATTGCGGGCATGCTCTTTCGGACCCGTACCGCGCGAAGGTACCGCGCACTGATCACCGTCCGAGACCACGACGAACTGGTGTCGGCCCTGCGGGCGGTCATCGCCGGCACGGACCATGCCCGGGTTGTCCGCAACACCGAGCCCGCGACCTCACGTCGGCGGGGATTCGTGTTCCCCGGACAGGGCGGACAACGGCCGGGCATGGGCCGACTCTTCTACGACACGTTCCCGCAGTTCCGCACCGTGGTCGACCACTACTCGGAACTGTTCGATACTCAATTCGGCCGTTCGCCACTGAACTATCTTCTCGACGAGAACTTCCCCACCGATGACTGCGCAAGTGTCGTCCAGCCCGCCCTGTTCACCCAGATGGTGGGCCTGGCAACGCTGTGGCGTTCGGTGGGTGTAGCCCCGAATGTCACCATCGGCCACAGTCAGGGCGAGATCGCCGCGGCGTGCGTTTCCGGCCTCATATCTCCTACCGACGCGGTAACCGTGGTGGGCACCCGATCCCGGATCGCCGACGAGTTCCCGGCCGATGATTACGCGATGGCGGTAATCGCGGCCGATCGTGATACTTGTGAGAATATCCTTGCGCGGCAATCGAGTTGGGCCGAGCTCTCGGTGATCAACTCCCCATCGATGGTGGGGATTTCCGGCCAGCGTGAGACCGTGCACCATATCGTCGAGCGTCTCACCGAGGACGGCGTCTTCGCACGGGTTATCCCGGTGCGCTATCCAGCCCATACCAGCATGATCGCCTCGATCGGTACCGAGATTCGCGAGGCGCTGGCTGAGCGGCTCGCGAATGTCGAGTTCGCGGCCTCCGAAATCGATTGCATCGGAGCCACCCTCGGTGCATCGATTACCGCAGAGCTACCAGTCCATCAGTACTGGTTCTGGAATCTGCGCAACACAGTCCGTTTCGATCGTGCCATCGCCGCCGCGACGGGGGCCCAGGTCGATACCTACATCGAATTGGCAGAGCACCCCACACTGCAGCTCGCTATCCGGGAGAACCTTGCTGCCCTGGACGCCGAGTGCACCGCCTGCGTGGTGGGCACGTCAACTCGGACCGCGACGGATCTGACCGAATTCACCGAAAATCTTGCGAATCTGGCCGTCCACGACCTCGACTATGACTGGGACGCGTTGCGGACCGACGCATCCGAGCCGATATCGCTGCCGCTGCGGGATTTTCCGAATGCTCAGAACGACAACATTGTCTTGTGGCTGTCGTACCGCGGCCCCGAGAGCGGGGTTTCAGCTCCTGCTCCTGCGCAACTCCCCGTAGGAAAAGAGCGCGTTCACCCGACCGCGGATATCTCGGCCCGCCCGCGGCTGCTGCGCGAGACGTGGACCAAGGTGGCCCGGCGCTCGATGATGCCGCCGCGGTCCTACGGATTCATCGATGCCACCGGCGACACCGGACCCCTGATCGAGGCCCTCTGCGAGGGCGCGCCGGACTTTGGATCGTCGGCCCGAATTCTCGACAATGCCGACGAATCCGGAAGCGGCGATGCGGATACCGTCGTGATTGTGCTCTCCCCTGTGGCGCAGCTGGACAACCACGAGACCGCCGATACGGTGGCACAATTCTTCGGCAACCGCACCTGGTGGCCAGAACTGTCCGGTTCAGTCACTGGATGCTGGCTTGTCACCGTGGGAGGTGAGCAGGCCACCGCAGAAGACTCTCCATCGCATCCCGTACCCGCCGCGATCGCCGCCGGTTTCCGCTGCATGGGAACAGAACATCCGGGCATCGCGTTTCGACACCTCGATCTCGGGGCCGACCTCGCGCACCCGGACAGTGCCGGAATCATCCTGGCCGCACTGCAATCGGCGGGTGAATCGGAGTTGGCGCTGCGCACAGACGGCATGTACGCCAAGCGGATCCTCGATATCGATCAAGAGCGCACCGAGGAAGCAGTCACCGCGGTACCGGAGCATGTCGTGATCACCGGCGGCACTGGAAAACTCGGTCAGGAGTTCTGCGAGCACTATGCCCGGCTGGGCACCCGGCAGATCACCCTGATCAGCCGTTCGGGCGAGACCGACACAGTGACCGGACGCCTTGAGGCCATCCGGCGCGGCACCGGTGCCGCGGTCCGTGCGCTGTCCTGCGATGTGACCGATGCGTCTTCCGTCGCCGGGCTCGCAGATCAGCTACGCGACGCACCGGCGAACCTGATCATCCATGCTGCCGTGGACTATTCGGATCTCGCACTCGCCGAAGTGACCACAGAGAAATTCCAACAGGCGTTGCGCGCCAAGGTCGGTGGCATCACAAATGTTCTCGACGCCCTGCCCCGCGCCGATTCCTGTCGCGTCATGTTGTGCTCGTCACTGGCGGCCACCATCGGCGGTAAGGGCCAACTGATGTATGCGGCGGGTAACCGGATGCTGGACGTGCTCGCAGACCACCAGCGTGACGCCGGCCTTGATTGCGTCTCGGTGCAGTGGGGCCAATGGACGGTGCACCTCGATCTCGATGACACGGGTATCGCCAAGTTGGCTGCCACTGGTGTCCATCCGATGCGTCCTGCCGACGCCCTTGCGGTCGGCATGGGAGGGCACATCGGTAACACCCTCGTCGCTGCATTCGACCTCACTCAAGCCCGCGCGATGCTCGACATGTTCGGGTACGGCCCATTGCTCTCCGAACTTGAGGACAACAGCGAGCCCACCGCACCCGACGAGGCCATTCGACGTCCCACGGTGGTGCCCGCGAATCGGTCCAGACACCTGGTGCAGCTGCTCGCCGAGGTGATCGGCGCCGACCACGCCGACTCCATCGACACCGCGATGCCCATGGTCGCGATGGGCCTGGATTCATTGCAGGCGGTGGAGTTTCGCCGGCGCGTGCAGGCTGAACTCAACTTCGAGCTGCCCGTACAGGATCTTCTCGGGGGCGCCTCCGTTGACCACGTGATCGAGACTCTCGCCACCCAGACACGCTGACCTTTACCCAACAAACTTGTTGGGTACACTGGTGGCATGGCAGCGACACGACGTGGCACCACCGGCAAGGCCGTTGTGGCGTCCGGGCCCGCGAAGAAGCGTGCGTCAACGACAAGCCGATCGGTGAGCACCCCCCAACGTGTGGTCGTCGGCAATCTGGCGATCGCCACACAGCCCGCGGACGATCCGCTCGCCCCGCTTCGGGTGTCATACCTGGTGGATGCCGTGGGGGGAGCCGCCCAGTTGGCCCGGATCATCGGAGTAAACCGATCGCAGCCATCACGATGGATCTCCGGTGAGGAACGACCTGGCGGCCGCACCGCCCCACTCATCATCGACCTCGAGCATGTGGTGTCCCGGGCCCGTCTGGTGTGGGGCGACCCGGCATCGACAACGTGGCTGGAGAGTGCGAACAGCTATCTCGGGGGCGCACGCCCCCTGGACGTATTGTTGAGCGAGGGGCCTGGTCGGGTCCTGGATGCGCTGGATGCGGTTACCGCAGGGTCCTTTTCATAGATGCTGGCATACCGGATCTTCCCGTATCTCGCCAACGCGAAGACGGGACAACCTGGGCATCCGCTGTATCAGCACCGGCCGCAACGCGGTGGTCGAATCGATCATCCCGACTACTACGTCTGGTATCTGGGAACACGACCCGAGGTGGCTTGCGGGGAGGTGTTCGGCGATCTACAGGTCTGGGACGACTCGATACTGGAGTTCCCCCTACTGGGTGCGCGCAGGGCCCTCGGGGTGTTCAGTCTGCCCGATGACCTCCGGGTGTGCGATCTCGATGATGCGAAACAACTTGTCAGGCTTGGACTTCGCCCCACTCAAGTAGTCGCGCGTAATCTCGCCATCACCCAGGCATGGGGACATCAGATCTGGTCGGAGACCATGGCCGACGGTGCGGATCAGCGATGGCAGGCCGTCCGATGGTGGTCATACCATCGCCCGTCGTGGCCGGTACTGGCGAGCTGGCTCCGTCCGAAACTGGAGCAGGTAGAACTCCTGGACCTCGACCACCCGGCCATCATCGACGCGGCGGCGGCGCTGACCCGTCCGATCGCCCGCTGACGTCTAGAGCCCCAGGATTCTTCGCACGGATTGTTCCGGACGAAGATCCAAGCGGCGCAGTAGCTGTGCGTTGAGCGCGACCACCACGGTGGATGCCGACATCAGGATGGCCCCCACACTCATCGGCAGCACGAATCCGATCGGCGCGAGCACACCCGCCGCCAACGGAACCGAGATCAGGTTGTATCCGGCTGCCCACCAAAGGTTTTGCTTCATCTTGCGGTAGCTGGCACGCGACAACTCGATAACCGAGAGCACCGATCGCGGATCGGAGCTGCCCAGGATGACGCCGGCCGATGCGATCGCGACATCGGTTCCAGCTCCGATCGCGATACCCACATCGGCTTGCGCCAACGCGGGAGCGTCGTTGACGCCGTCACCGACCATCGCGACGGTATGCCCTTCGGACTGCAGCTGAGCCACCGCCGACGCCTTGTCCTCCGGCCGCACCTCGGCGAAGACCCGGTCCACACCGAGTTCGGCCGCCACCGTGTTGGCCACGGCATGTGCGTCACCGGTGATCATGACCACCGATACACCCAGCCTGTGTAGCGCCTCGACGGTGTCACGGGACTCCGGCCGGATGTCATCGGCCAAGCGCAGCGCGCCGGCAACCTGCCCGTCGGTCAGCACATGCAGAATGATCGCACCTTCGGTACGCCATCTGTCGGCGATCGGTAGCTCTTGCGCACCATGCCTTTTCAGTAAAGCAGGGCCACCCACGGCGACCTGCACGCCTGCGACGTCCGCGGTGACCCCCAGGGCAGGCTCGGAGGAAAAGCCGCTCGCGGCAACGATCGGCAGTCCCCGTCTGCGAGCGGCCTCCACGATGGCGCGAGCCAGTGGATGCTCGCTGTCGGTCTCGGCCGCGGCCGCCAGCCCCAACACGGTGTCGGCATCGCGTCCGTCGGCAGGTTCGACACCCGTCACGGTGGGGGCACCCTTGGTCAGCGTTCCGGTCTTGTCGAACAGCACGACGTCCACGGTGCGCATCTGCTCCAGGGCCAGGCGGTCTTTCACCAATACCCCGCCCCGGGCCGCACGCTCGGTGGCGATGGAGACGACCAGAGGAATGGCCAGACCCAACGCATGCGGGCAGGCGATCACCAGCACCGTGATGACGCGGACCACTGCGGTGTCGGGCTCCCCCAGGATCGTCCAGGCCACGGCAGTCAGCGCGGCAGCACCCAGAGCGAACCAGAACAGCCATCCCGCAGCGGTATCGGCGATCCGTTGCGCGCGCGAGCTGGAGGCCTGCGCATCGGCGACCAGCCGCTGGATCCCGGCCAGCGTGGTGTCATCACCGACCGCGGTGACTTCCACCCGCAGGCCCGAATCGGTGGCCACGGTTCCGGCAACCACCTGATCGCCGATCTGACGGCGCACCGGATGCGACTCCCCCGTCACCATCGATTCGTCCAGATGGGCACTGCCCTCGGTGATTCGGCCGTCGGCGGGCACCGAGCCACCCGGACGCACGACAACGATGTCACCGACCCGAAGATCGGCCGGCGCGACGGGCACCACCGCATCCCCCTCGACGCGTTCGGCACTATCGGGCAGCAGTGCTGCCAGCGAGTCGAGCGCCGACGTAGTCTGCGCCAGCGACCGCATCTCGATCCAGTGCCCCAGCAGCATGATCACCACCAGCAGCGCCAGCTCCCACCAGAAATTGAGCTGGTGATCGATCAGGCCGAGACTGGCGCCCCACGATGCGACAAAGGCCACCGTGATCGCCAGGCCAATCAACAGCATCATTCCCGGCCTGCGTCCGCGCACCTCGGCGACCGCCCCGGTCAGGAAGGGCTTGCCGCCCCAGAAGTAAATAACGGTGCCGAGAATCGGCGATATCCACGGGATCCAGCCGGTGGTGGGCAGTCGGTAGCCGATGACCATCGCAAACATGTCGTTGAACGCGACCACCGGCACCGAGAGCCCCAACATGATCCAGAACAACCTGCGGAACTGCCCAACATGATCACCATGGCCGCCATGGTCATGATGCTGATGGCCGGTGTGATCCGAACCGGCCGCGCCGCCATGCCCGCCATGGTGATCCGAGTCGCATGTTGCGGCCGGCGCGTGAGACGACGGATGGTCAGGGTGATCCATATGCGGACTCATACCCCCGATTAAATACCCCCCAGGGGTATGCGTCAAGGGATTAGCACTGGATATCGACGTGGTACACGCTGTACAGCCATACCTGCCTGGTGGGCCCGGACGAGATGTTCGGGTAGATACGCGGGTTGCCGAAGACGTCGAGATCTTTGCGTACCCGCGTGGCCACACATTGCGACAGTGGCTTGTTGCCCGCCCTGGTGACGATGACCTTGTTGCCCTGAGCCTTGAGAGCATCGATGACTTGTTGGGCGTCGCCGAGCACACCCGGACCGGCTTGGGCGGCCGGAGCCGCCAGTAACGCCGCCGCAAAGGCAGCCGTGATCAGTGTCAATCTGGGCAGCAGACGCGCGGGAATGCGGGCCGCCCGGCGCGCGATCAGCATTGGACGTCGACGTACACGGTGCGGTATATCAGCTGTGTTCCTACCCCGTTGGCACGTTTCGCGCGGTTGGGGTCGGCGATGCGAGGCTGAGTCCACCAGTACTGGGACTCTCCTTCGCGCACCGATGTGACGGTGCACATCTGCAGCGGTTTGTTGCCCGTGCGCTGGACGACGACCTTGTCACCTTGGCGTTGCAACTGCGTGATGACTTGCAGCGCATCGGGTGACGCCGGACCGGCCGAGGCGGCTGCAGATGTGGAGACGGCCAGCCCCGCCACGAGGATTGCTGCCGCCAGGATGGACCGACAAGGAAAAATGTTGCGGTACATGATGTTCCCTAGCACTGCACGGTCACGTACATGACATGGGAGGCCAGCTGACGCTTGGCCGGGCCCTTGCGCTGCGGCACCTGGTCGTAAATGTGCCGGCCGACCCGTATCGAGGTTGCGGTGCATTGCGACAGCGGCTTGAGCGGCCCACTGCGGTTGATGATGACCTGATCTCCACGGAGTTTCAATGCGGCAATGAGGGCCTGGGCGTTACCCGGCGCCTGCGGCCCCGGTTGCGTCGGGCCCGCGGAAGCAGGCACTGCCAATGCGATGGCGGCGAATCCGGCCGCCAATGCCGATCCGCCGAGGCGACCGGCGACTGCGCGCGGCGCAGCCAAAGATGATGTAGCCACGACAATCGTGTCCTTATCTGAAAAGTGTTGGAGTCATGCATGATTGGCGAAATGCAGCGCGCCACAGCCCGCGGGGCAATGGGCGTGCTTTCGGGCGCTAGCGGTGGCCGCCGGCGGGGATGCGGAAAGCGCTCAGCACCGCATCACGCAAAAATGCAAGAGACGATCACTGCCGTCACTCAACAACAAATGGGGCTGCCCCCGCGGCGGACCGTGCGCTGTTGGGCGCCACATCGCGTACACCGCGAGTGCCACGACCGTGAGCGCGATGGCCCACCCCGAGAACACGCCCGACACCGCCGCGGTGACCGCGGGCAGCGGGTAACAGTCGTGATGGTCCTCGGCACCGGGCAGAGAGGCGAGCACGTACGGCACCTCGGCGAGATGAACAGATGCGGCCGGCGTGCCCGTGGTTCCAGCGGCGGTGTCTCGCGCCGCGGGACACTTCAGCACCGGCACCAGCACGACCGCGATGATCAGCAGGGCCCGCAGCATCACCGATACCATGCCGAAGCGCGCGCGCAGCGCTGCGCGTTCGCCGCCGGGTGCCATCACTTCACGGTACACCTACACCCCATACCCGTAGCGGGTATGAATCGATACGTGTCAGGCCTCTCCGACGTCACCACGGGCGGCGCGCTGCAGAGCGGCCACCTCGGCGTCCATGCGGGGCAGGATCTCGGGAATCATGCCCCGCATGGGCAGTTCGCCGAGCGGTGTCGACAACACCGGTTTGATCCAACGGGTTACCCCCACCCAGCCGGGGCAGTTGATGCGCCGGCGCCGCTTTTCGATGCCCTTGACGAAGGCCTTACCGCACGCTTCGACGGACGTCACGGTTCTCAATGGCGGTGGCAGACGAGTCAGCATCTCCGAGAACGCCGACAGGTTGGCCTTCTGGTCGTTCACCATCGAGGTGTCAATCCACGACATGTGTGCCGAACCCACGTCAACGCCTCGATGCGCCACCTCCAGACGCAACGCGTTCGCGAAGTGTTCGACGGCGGCCTTGGAGGCGTTGTACGCCGTGACCCCCGGTGCCGCCGCGTAGGCGGCCAGGGAAGACACGATGAGCACGTAGCCCTTGCGCTCGATCACCGAGGGCAATGCTGCGCGCACCGTGTGAAACACCCCGAGGACGTTGACATCGATCAGCTTCTTGAAGGCCGCCGGGTCCACCTGCAGCACCGAGCCGAACGTCAGCAGGCCCGCGTTCGCCAGCACCACATCGATGCCGCCGAATCGCCCGACCGCCTGGGCGACGGCCCCTTCCAGCGCTGCCAGATCGCACACGTCGGCGACCGCCACCAGTACTCGATCCCAGCCCAGATCGTCGGCAACGGCCGCAAGCTTTGTCTCGTCCAGATCGGTCAGCACAAGGTTGGCACCCTTGGCGTGCAATCTGTGTGCGACTTCCACACCGATGCCGCCAGCGCCGCCGGTGATCATGACCGTCTTGCCGGCAATGTTGTTCAGCATTGAACCCATGGCCCGACGCTACAGCTGCACTCCCAGTAGGGCATCCACCGCATGACGTACGTGCGCACCCGCCGCGGCATCGTGCCCGCCGTAGGCCAGCGCATCGGTCACCCAGTTATCCAGTGCGGCAAGCGCTTTTGGCGTATCGAGATCATCGGCGAGATAGCGCCGCACCCGAGACACCACATCGCGGGCGCTCGGCGCGGCGGGCAGTGCCACCGCATGGCGCCAGCGGGCCAACCGGGCCTGCGCGTCGGAGAGCACGGCATCACTCCAGGACCGGTCGGCGCGATAGTGGCCGGCCAACAGCCCGAGCCTGATCGCTGCCGGATCCACGCCGTCAGCCGTCAACACCGAAACCTTCACCAGGTTCCCCCGGCTCTTGGACATCTTGTGCCCGTCCCAGCCGATCATCCCGGCGTGCACATAGTGACGTGCGAAACGGCGTTGCGCCGTAACGGCTTCAGCGTGCGCGGCACTGTATTCGTGATGCGGGAAAATCAGATCGCTACCGCCGCCCTGGATGTCGATACCGGCACCGAGCTCACGCAGCACGATCGCCGAGCACTCGACATGCCAGCCCGGTCGGCCCGATCCGAACGAGGCCTCCCAGCTCGGCTCTCCCGGCCGTGCCGCGCGCCAGAGCAGAGCATCGAGTTCGTTGGCCTTGCCGGGCCGGTCCGGATCTCCGCCGCGTTCGGCGAACAGCCGCGACATGGTCTCGATGTCGTACCCCGACTCGTAGCCGAACTGCTCGGTGGCATCAACCCTGAAGTAGACGTCCGGATACTCGGGATCATCCACGACATACGCGGCGCCCGAAGCCAGCATCTTCTCGACCAGTTCGATGATGCAGGCAATCGACTCGGTGGCGCGCACATACTCCCGTGGTGCCAGCACCCGCAGTGCGGTCATGTCGCCCCGGAACAAATCGGTTTCCCGGTCCCCCAGCTCGCGCCAATCGATGCCATCCCGGTCGGCACGTTCGAAGAGCGGGTCGTCGATATCGGTGACGTTTTGTACGTAATGCACATCCAGGCCCGCGTCGAGCCATTGCCGGTAGATCAGGTCGAACGTGAGATACGTTGCGGCGTGGCCCAGATGGGTGGCGTCATAGGGCGTGATGCCACACACGTACATGGTCGCGCTGGAACCAGGACCGGACGATGGCGTCACCGGCCGCACCTGACGATCGGCGGTGTCGTACAGCCGCAGCTGCGGACCACGACCGTCGAGCTCAGGAACTGGCGGCGACGCCCACGACTGCATGCGCACAGCTTATTGGGCCGCCAGGTTGCCGCGGTGCGTGAGGTACTTGACCCCAGGTATATCGACTGGTCTACTTCCGGTAGACCGATCGGTTTTCCCCGTGCGGATCACCAGAAGCGCCACGCCATCACCCGAGGAGCCTCAATGCAGAAGGCAGCAGAAAAATGGGACGCGATCGTCATCGGGTCTGGTCTCGGTGGCATCTCTGCGGCCGCGCATCTCGCCGCGATCGGCCAGAAGGTGCTGGTCCTCGAGCAGTACGACGTTATCGGTGGCTCGTCCCATGTGTTCCGGCGTAAACGTGAGTGGGAATGGGACGTGGGCGTGCACCACATGGGCGACTGCGGCCCGGACGGCATACTTCCTGCGTTGTTCAAGAGTCTGGGCGGCGAAGGCCGTGTGGAATTTATCGAACTCGACCGCAAGGGCGTCGAGACGTACACGCTGCCAGGGCACACATTCACCACGCCGCGAGGATGGGACAACTACCTCGCCCGGCTGATCGATGCGTTTCCCGACGAGGAACGGAAGATCCGGCGGTTCGTCACGTTCGTTCGCCGCGCCGGCCGTGGACTAGACCGGGACCGTGGCCTGTCCAGTCTGGGCCGTACCGCAGCGGGAGTGCTGCGCTCGGGTATCGCTGCCCCGCTGCTGGGCCTGCCTATGTCGCGCGTCTTCCGGCTCTTCGGATTCTCCCCGGCCCTGCGGATCGTCCTGTCGCCGCCGTTCGGCAGCGTCGACGCACCCCCCAGCAGACTCCCCTTCGCCGTTTACGCGGTATTCCAAACCATGTTCATCGAGGGCGGAACCTGGTACCCGAAGGGCGGAGGCCAAGTACTCTCCGCACATCTGGCCGATGTCGTGCGGTCGGCGGGCGGCAAGGTGCTCACCAACGCATCGGTTTCCCGAATCATCATCGAGTCGGGCGCCGTCACCGGCGTACGCCTTGAGGACGGTCAACAATTCTCCGCGGCTGTCGTCGTCTCCAATGCCGATATCAAGAAGACGTACCGTGATCTTGTCGGGCACGAGCACGTGAAAAGTCGCACGGTGCGGCGCATCGAGAAATACCGCATGGCCCTGCCGTTCTTCAACGTGTACATCGGTTCCAGCCTCAATCTCGCCGAGACGACGCCACCCCGGGACGCGTTCGTTTTCCCGACACTGGTCGACTTCGACGAGTTGGAGCGCCGCATCAGTGCCCCGGGCCTGACGCCACAGGAATGGCTGGACCTGATCGGCGACCTTGCCCCGGCATACATCCATTGCTCGAACCTGAAAGATCCTCACGGCACCCGCTATGCGCCGCCCGGGCACTCCTCGATCGAGATCATGCTGCCCTTGCCGTACAACCCACGGCTGTGGCATATCGAACCAGGATCGGAGTCTTCATATCGCCGCGTGCCCGAGTACCAGCAGATGAAGGAGGACCTCACCGACATCCTCATCAAACGCGCCGCCACGGTGTTCCCCGGTTTCGAAGACTCGATCGTCTACCGCGAGGCCAGCACACCGCTGACCCAGGAGCGCTACACCCGATCCTCGGAGGGCTCCGCCTACGGAATCGAATTCAACACACGGCAGTTCGGTCCGCTACGGCCCGGTGTTCGCACCGAGATCGAGGGACTGTTCCTCGTGGGCTCAAGCACCTCGTGGGGCCCCGGCACAGAGGCGGCACTGCTCAGCGGGCGGTGGGCGGCCAGCGCGATCACGGGGCGTGATCTACAGCGCGAAGTACGCGGCGGAGCACGATTTGTGAATCCCAGTGATCTCACACCAATCGAAACTGGTTGGGATGCACTCGAATTCAGTAAAGCAGTCGCAACGCACAATCGCCCGCTGAGCGCCGCGGTAGTGGAGTGATTCGATGACCCACTCGACAGCCCGCACCAGCGGGCCTAAAACCCTTCAGCGCCAACGCACTCGCACGCTTGAGTGGGTCATGCTCGCGCTGGCCATCATCAGTTTCGTCGGGCTCAACGCCTCTGCCATCGGATTCTGCATCCAGCATGGCCCCGATGCGAAGCTCTTCTTCACATCCTGGTTTGCCAACTGGCCTTCCTCACAGCTTTTCGGCGATATCGGCGTGGTGCTGGTGGCGTTCTGGGTCTGGGCGATCGCCGACCACCGGCGCACCCGAACCCCTTACTGGTGGCTGTTGTTCCCGGTATCCATCCTCGTAGGAATCGGCTGCGGGATACCTCTCTACCTTTGGTTACGCGAGCGCCAGCTCCGCCTCGACGATGGCGTGGCGCCCAGCGGTTAGGCGCGCCCGGCGACCGCGTCCAGTAGCAACGGCGCCAAATCGGGCCTGCACATGATGAGATCCGGCAGATACGGATGTGGCTCGTTGTACCGCAGCGCGGACCCGTCGAGCCGGGAGGCGTGCAGACCGGCCGCCAGCACCACCCCGGCCGGGGCCGCGGAGTCCCATTCCCATTGACCGCCACCGTGCAGATAGGCATCGGCTTCGCCGCGTACCACCGCCATGGCTTTGGCCCCGGCCGACCCCATCGGAATGAGCTCCATGTTGAGCCGCTCGGCCATATCGGTGAGGAACTTCGGCGCCCGGCTGGCACTGACGACCACCCGGATCGGATCCGAGTCAGCGCGCGCTGAAAGGGTCACCCGGGTCTCGTCGGTACGGAACACGGTATCCAGTCCGGGCAGCGCCACCGCGGCGTCGGTGATCGACCCTCCGTGATCGTCGGCCTGCCACAGCGCGACATGCACCGCCCAGTCGTCGCGGCCCTCGATCCCGAACTCGCGGGTCCCGTCGAGCGGGTCGATGATCCAGACCCGCTGTGCGCCGAGGCGGGTCTTGTCGTCGACAGCCTCCTCGGAGAGCACCGAGTCCGCGGGCCTTTCGGCCGCCAACCGCTCCAGCAGCAGCGCGTTAGCACGTTTGTCGCCGGCCGCCCCGAGACCCTTCGGGTCGTCGAACCCAAGCTCGGCACGCACCTGCAAGAGCAGCTGTCCGGCTTCGTGGGCGAGTTCTGCGGCAAGCGCGGCATCGGAAAGAGTCACCCGGTCAGTATTACCCGATCCGGATTTGTCTGACCTCCTCGGCATACTCACGCGCATGCCTGCCGCTATGCAGTATGGAATCGTCCTGACGACGGGAGACGCCGGCGATGTCGCAGAGCTGGCCGTGCTGGCCGAGGAAGCGGGCTGGGACGCGATCTTCGGCTGGGAGCCGGTGTGGGGTGTCGACGCGTGGGTGGCATTGACCGCGGCGGCGATGCGCACCACCCGCATCAAGCTCGGCACCATGCTCACTCCGCTGCCACGCCGCAAGCCGTGGGATCTGGCGTCCACCACAGCGACGCTGGACCGGTTATCCGGAGGCCGCGTCATCCTCTCGGTGGGAATGGGTGCGCTGCATGACAATTGGCTGGCCTTCGAGCGCGATCAGGGCCGCAAGACCCGCGCCGAACTGCTGGACGAGGGCCTCGACGTGCTATTCGGTCTATGGGCGGGCCAACCGTTCGGTTACGAGGGCAGGCACTACCGGGTGACACCGACGACGCACATGGTCCCCGATCCCCCGGTACAAGTGCCCCGCATCACGACCTGGTGCGTGGGCGTGAACGGGGCACTCAGATCCATGTCCCGCGCTGCCCGCTGTGATGGCCTGTTGCCGAACATCACCACCGCCGATGGACAGTTCGACTTCAATCCGCCGTTGGCCGGCTGGCTGGATTCGGCACGCGAGATTCACTCGCTACGAGTCGAATTGGGGCGCACCGGCCCATATGACGTGGTGTACGAGACCACCACCGATTGGAAGGATCTCGACGCCACCCGAGAGAAGATCGAGACCCTGCACGACGGCGGCTACACGTGGTACCTGGACTCGGACTGGCACACCGAACACAACGATCCACTGGCCGCGCTGCGTGCACGCGTCAAGAACGGGCCCCCGCGCTAGACGTCAGTGCTTGACGTCGGGACATAAGGTCTTCGGAGCGATATCGACGATCGACGCCACTTCCCACCGAGGTTGGATGCCCGGAAACACTGTGGCGGCCGCGATCGCGTCCTCCTTCGAGGACCCCGCTCTCAACGCATCACAGGCGCGATATCCACTGGCAAGGTATCGAGCGGAAGCACCACCGAAAATCGCAGTGCCCGGCGTGGTGTCATTCAACATCTGCAGAAACTCGACCTCGCCATCAGCACGTGCGGGCGCGGCAAAGCCGACCGCTCCAACAAGTGAAGCAGCAAGAATTCCGGCAGCCCAAAACCGGCGAAAGTTTGTGATCATGATGTCCCCTCTGATGAGAAGACGATCCTATGATCTCGTTCGCCCTGGTGGAGTGCATTTTTCCTTAAGTCGATCGATCCCAGATTTCAAGATCACGGGGCGAATTCACTCGTACAGATCGCCATCGGCGGATCAGGGAACGCGAAGGAATGCACGACGCCGGGCTTGCCCTTGCATTGCGAGGACTCCTTCGTTCCGGGAATCACGAACAACACCATGAACGCCTTCGGCGCCTGGCAGGAATCCGCAGCGACGAACACGGTGCTTCCCATCACCACAGCCGTCTGATAACAGGAGCCGATACGCAGTTGCGGCGCAATGCAATACGAGAAATTACCGGCCGTGAACCCGGTATATGTCTGCCTGCACTTGCCGCCGGGGACGACCTCGATGACACGCCAGGCCGCCTTGGGATCCGTACAGGCAACCGCCTTGTAGTCCGACGGCGCGGCCAACGCGATGCAGTCGCCGACCACCGCGACCTGCCCCGGAGCCTTGGGCGCGCCCGTCGGCGCAGGGAGCGGCACAGGCATCTGGGGCGGCGCCATCGGCGTACGGGGCGGCTGCGCGGTCGGAGTCTGATAGGTGGGTTCACCACCTGCCGTGGGTGATTCGGGGTTCGCATAGGACACCGTGGTGCTCGGCGCACTGACCGACTGACGCGGATCACTGTCCCGGTTGAGAATCACGACCAGCACCACTGCGAGCACCACGACGACCGCCCCCGCGATCGAGGCAATCAGAATCCACGGTCTGGACTTCTTCTGCGATCCGAAGGGATCTTGCCCCGGAAGCCCGGGATACATCGGGGGAACCGCGTAGTTCTGCGGTACCCCGTCATAGAGGCGACGGATCGAATCGTCCGGGTAATCCGCCGGGGCATAACCGTACGGAGCCGTCGGCGGCGGAGCCTGCCAGTACCCCTGAGTCGAGCCCTCCGGCGCACCCCACTGCCCGGCCGGTCCCTGCTGATACGGGTCGCGCGGTCCCGTCACGTCAGCGCCCCCTTGTGCCTGTCCCTTCACGGAACATCATGCTTGCCGACCAGGCTAGACGATCGACAATCAAAAGGCGGGCCACGGTATGGGTCTGTTGCGATCGGGCATCGGCATCACCGGTTCATTCAGCATCATCACCGCGCGTAGGCGTACCGCGGTCACCTCGGCCGTGGTGATGTGGGTCGCGAGCGCGGCCCCCAGATCGCCGCGCAACGACTCCTCCAGCCGAGTCACATCGTCAAGCAACTCCGGCTCCACGGGCTTGCCCGCCCAACCCCACAGAACGGTCCGCAGCTTGTCCTCGCCGTGCAGACAGATCCCATGATCGACCCCGTAGACACCACCATCGGCACCTCGCAGAATGTGGCCGCCCTTGCGATCGGCGTTGTTCACCAAGGTGTCGAACACGGCCATCCGGCGCAGCAAGGCGTCATCAGCGTGCACCAGCACGATCTCGGCGCCATCGGCGTCCAGTGCACGCAGGATCGGCAAGTAGTCCTGCGGCACCGCCTGCGGCAGACAGATATCGACCAGATCGAGCGCCCCCTCGGCCAGCTCCGGCTCGTGGATCCATCGCTGTACCATGCCGACGCCCGCCGGACCATCTCGAAGAACCGTATACGGCACCACATTCCAGCCCAACGCGGCCGATATCAGGTACGTCGCCACCTCGCGACCAGCCAGGGTGCCGTCCGGGAAATCCCAGAGCGGCCGCTCACCCCGCACCGGTTTGTACACACAGTGCACGCTGTCACCCGACGTGCCCGGCACCTCGCACAGAAAGGTGGCATTGCTCGCCGAGCGAATGCGGCCGATGACGGTGAGTTCGCCATCGCAGATCGCGGCGTGATCCTCGGGACTAGCGCTGGGCCCCGCATCGTCAGGACTCGGCGTCATCTGCCG
The DNA here is from genome assembly GCF_001440005.1 of Mycobacteroides sp. H001. Classification (NCBI taxonomy): domain Bacteria; kingdom Bacillati; phylum Actinomycetota; class Actinomycetes; order Mycobacteriales; family Mycobacteriaceae; genus Mycobacteroides; species Mycobacteroides sp. H001. The sequence continues at coordinate 69,882 of NZ_LJYH01000035.1, read as the reverse complement.
CCCCGGGCACCGTCCCCCGGCGATAGCCGTTGGTGCGGACGCAGATATGCCCGGCCGGGTCGAGCGGTTCCTCACACAGCGGACACGGTGGGCGGCCCGCGGAAACCACTCTGGTGGAGCGTGTCGCGAATTGGCGCGCCGCTTCCAGCGAGAGGAACACCCGAACGGCATCCGGACCGTCCTCGGAATCGTCGAGCACCACGGAGGCGTCGAATTCCTGCTCGCTCACCGCGAGCAGCTCGACAACCACCGAGTTGGCCTCGGCATCCCAGCCCAACCCCATCGTGCCGACCCGGAACTCCGCGTCCACGGGCATCACCAACGGGTTGAGATCCTCGACCACATCGGGCTCGGGCGGGATCTCCGTCCCGAACCGGCGATGAACCTCCGACAGCAGCGTTCCGATGCGCTCGGCCAGCACCGACACCTGCTGCTTCTCCAGCATCACGCTGACGATCCGGCTCTCGTGGACGGCCTGTAGATAAAACGTGCGATTCCCGGGCTCCCCAACCGTTCCGGCAACGAAACGGTCCGGGCTGCGGAATACATGAATCGATCGGGGCATGGTGTCTCCAAAACTACCGGTCGATGAACCCCTCGTGCGAAGGGTTCTAATCGGTTGTGCCGCCCACCGGGGCATCGGACGCCGCTCCGCCGGGCTTCGCGGGCGGCCCGGCGCTCAGGGCGCTGGACAGGTCGGGGCCGGTGTGGTTCATGTGCACGACAAAAGGCCGCAGCTCGGTGTAACGCACGACGCTCATCGACGCGGGATCGGCCACGATGCGCTGGAACGCATCCAGGTGGGTGCCGAGCGCATCGGCCAGCACCGACTTGATGACATCTCCGTGAGTGCATGCCACCCAGACGCAGTCACCGCCATGCTCCTCCGATAGCCGGCGGTCGTGCTCACGGACAGCTGCCACCGCCCGTGCCTGAACCTGGGCCAGCCCCTCGCCGCCCGGGAACCGCGCGGCGCTGGGCTGCTGCTGGACGACCTTCCACAAGGGTTCGGACAACAGCTCCTTGATCTCGCGGCCGGTCCAGTCGCCGTAATCCACCTCCACCAGCCGATCCTCGACCGTTGGCGTCAGATTCAGTGCCGCCGCCAGCGGCGCCACGGTCTGCTCGCACCGCAGCAGCGGTGAGGTGATGATCGCCTGAACCGTCACGGCGCCCAGTCGGTCGACCACGCCGCGCGCCTGGACCTGACCCTTCTCGTCGAGCTCGACCCCTGGGCTGCGGCCCGCGAGAGTGTGCGCGACGTTCGAGGTGGAACGCCCGTGGCGTAAGAGAATGACCGTCACGATGCGCTCACCACCCCGGCGGCCAGCAGACCCATCACGGTGAGGCCCACCACCACGCGATATCCGACGAACCAGTACATGCTGTGGTTACTGATGAAGCGCAGCAACCAGGCGACTGCCGCGTAACCGATGACAAACGCGATCAGGGTGGCGACCAGTAACTGCAGGCCCGTCGCACTCATGCCCTCGGTCACCGGATGGAAGGCGTCCGGTAGCGAGAACAGCCCGGAGGCCAGCACCGCAGGTATCGCCAGCAAGAATCCGAATCGAGCGGAGGCCGGCCTGTCCAGCCCGAGGAACAGCCCCGCACTGATCGTGGCGCCCGACCGGGAGACGCCGGGTATGAGCGCCAATGCCTGTGCGCTGCCGACGATCACGGCGTCTTTCATGGTCAATTGCTCGGTGTGGCGCACCTGACGCCCATAGTATTCGGCGGCGGCGATGACCAGCGCGAAGACGATGAGCGAAGCCGAGATAAGCCACAAATTCCTTGCACCGGAACGAATTTGATCCTTGAACGCCAGGCCCAGCACTCCGATGGGCATGGTGCCGACGATCACGTACCAGCCCATCCAGTAGTCAAAGGTTCTGTGCGCCTTGACGAACAGTCCGTCAAACCAGGCACGAAGGATGCGCCAGATATCTTTGGCAAAATAGAGCAAAACCGCCGCCTCGGTACCCAACTGGGTCACCGCGGTGAAGGACGCACCCGCATCGTCACTGAAAAACACTCGCGACACGATGGCCAGATGGCCCGACGATGAGATCGGCAGAAATTCGGTGAGTCCCTGGACCACCGCGAGCACGATCACTTGCAACCAGGACATTGCCGCCACTGCCGAATCCACGACAGCGACCGTACTGGACGCGCCGGCGAATCGCCCTAGCCGGCCAGCAGCCGGGCGAGGCGGCTGATGCTCAATGGCTGCGCGTCAGCGACCAGATCACGCACCGCCGCGATGATGCTGCGTTCATCGGTGACATCGATATCGGTGATCGGACGGGTTCCCACTGCCACCACATCACTGTCATCGGGAACCAGCTCGGTAAGGAAGGCCCGGTAGATTTCGACACGCAGCAACGAATCCTCGATGCGGAAAGCGAAGCTACGACCATCGCCCACCTCACCAAATCCATTCGCGTGCACGCCCGTCACGAGGACCTCGACGGTGAAGACCGGACTGTCGGCAAGCGTCATAGCCCTCACGATAGCCCCCAGCTACCGACTGCTAGCACCGAACGCGCCGAGAAAGTCATCTCCTGGCCGGCAACCCCAGGTCGATTGCGATGATGGACGCAATGAATCATCTACCGGGCCGCGCCATGCGCGGTATAAGGGGCACTGTCGCCGCGCTAACGGCCGTCATCACGGTGGTCACGGGTGCCGTATCGGGCTGCTCATCTGGCGATGATGCCGGCAATCCCGCCGATCCAGCCGTCATCACCCCGGCCTCCGCAGCACAGTCACCCCCCGTTGGCACGGCACCGGCCGGAACGGTGCACCGATTCACCGGCCGATCCCGCGCCGTGTTGTTCGACACGTCGACCAACACGGTGTCAGTTCTGACCGAAGACGGCCGGACAGTGACCTTGTTCACTCGAGACAACCTCGATGCACCCCGTCACACGGTCGCGCTGCCCTCGCCGGCAACCGCCGCCGTTGGCGATGACCACGGCACGCTGTACCTGGCCACCGCGGGCGGCTACTTCACCGTCAACATCGCCTCGGGACGCGTGGACAAGATCGACATCCCGGGCGACGGAGCGACCGAGTTCTCGGCCATCACCCGTCGTCCCGACGGCCGGATCGTGCTGGGCAGCACCAACGGCTCGGTCTACACCCTCGATGCCCAGAACCGGGTGGCCGCTCGCGCAAAGGGCTTCGCCCATATCGATTCCCTTGCCTACCAAGGCAACACCGTCGCCGTGCTAGACCGCGCGCAGAGCTCGGTAACCACCCTGACCCAAGCCGGGGACGGCACCGCGCATGCCCTCCGGGCAGGCGAGGGGGCGACAACAATGCTCGCCGACGACAAGGGGCGTCTGTTGGTGGCCGATACCCGCGGCGGCGCTCTGCTGGTGTTCGGGCTCGCCGATTCGCTCATCCTGCGCCAGCGCTACCCGGTTCCCGGCGCCCCCTACGGGCTGACCTACTCCCCCAAGCTCATCTGGGTGTCGCAGACGGCGTCCAACACGGTTATTGGCTACGATTTATCTACCGGCATCCCCGAGGAAAGGGCCCGATTCGCGACTGTGCGGCAACCTAATTCACTGGTCAGCGACGGATCCACGCTGTTTGTGGCATCCGGCGCGGGCGATGGGTTACAGGCGATCGATATCAGGAACGCGGCATGAGCCGCGCCGCGCGCAGCAGCTTTCCCTCGGGCTGGGAGAGTGAACCCGATGACGAGTACGACTACTACCCCCTGCGGCTGCCTCCGGAAATCACCAGGATCACCGCATCGCTCCGGCTCTCGATTCAGGCCGAGTTCGGCGGCTGGGAGCTGACCCGGGTGCGGCTCTATACCGACGGAAGTCGTCGAGTCCTATTGCGCCGCAAGAAGATACGCGACAACGTGGTTGGCGGACCGTTCACGGCCCCGGTGATGTGATGCTGTACTCCATCCTGTTGCGGCTGTTTTTCGTGGTGCCGCCCGAACGTGTACATACCCTGGTGTTCGCAGCGTTGCGTGCCGCGGCGGCCTTCGCTCCGACGCGCCGGCTGATGAACCGGCTGTGCGCGCCGTCCGATCCCATCCTGGCCAGCGAGGTGTTCGGGGTCCACTTCCCCGCCCCCTTGGGTTTGGCCGCGGGATTCGACAAGGACGGAGAGGGTCTCAAGGTGTGGGGTCCGCTCGGCTTCGGCTATGCCGAGGTGGGCACGGTGACCGCGATCGCCCAACCGGGCAATCCGAAGCCCCGGCTGTTCCGGCTCTCCGCCGACCGTGGCCTGCTCAATCGGATGGGCTTCAACAACCACGGTGCGGCGGCACTCGCGCCCCGGTTGGCGACGCGAAAGGCCTCGGTGCCCATCGGCGCCAACATCGGCAAATCGAAGATCGTGGAGGCCGCCTTCGCATCCTCGGACTACCGGGTCAGCGCACGATTGGTGGGGCCCGCCGCCGACTTCCTGGTGGTCAACGTGAGCTCCCCCAACACCCCTGGGCTACGCGACCTGCAAGCCATCGGCGAGCTGCGCAAGATCCTTTCGGCGGTGCTGGAGGAGACCACCACCCCGGTGCTCGTGAAGATCGCCCCCGATCTCTCCGATGCCGATATCGACGAGATCGCAGATCTAGCAGCGGAACTGGGCCTGGCCGGGATCGTCGCCACCAACACCACCATCAGCCGCGCAGGCTTGAAGACGCCGGGTGTCGAAGGCCTGGGCGCCGGCGGCGTTTCCGGGCCACCGGTGGCCACCCGATCCATCGAAGTGCTGCGACGGCTACACCGGCGAGTGGGAGACCGTCTGGTGCTGATCAGCGTCGGCGGCATCGAGGATGCCGACGACGCCTGGGCACGGATCACCGCCGGGGCCTCGCTACTGCAGGGTTACACCGGTTTCATCTACCGGGGTGGCTTCTACGCCAAGCGGATTCACGACGGGATCGCCCAACACCTGCGCGACGGCGGGTTCGGCAGCCTGCACGAGGCGGTTGGCTCCGCCTCCTAGCCGCACCCCGCGAAGCAGCTAGTGCTGCTCGTAGGTGCCGTGAATGACGGCGCGGGCGATCGCATGCCCAAACAGGTTGAAGCCGAGATACGCCGGGGTGGCACTCTCCGGCAGCTCCAGCTTCGGCACGCCCACGGCATGCACGGCGATGTAATACCGGTGCGGGCCATGACCGGCGGGCGGTGCCGCACCGATGTACCGCTTGAGGCTCGCGTCATTGGCCAACGTGATCGCATCCCCCGGCAAGTCGCTTCCGTTGCCCACGCCTGCGGGCAGCTGCGTCGTCGTGGCGGGCAGGTTCGCCACCGCCCAGTGCCAAAAACCTGAACCGGTGGGGGCGTCGGGGTCGTACACCGTGACGGCGAAGCTCTGCGTTTCCTCGGGGAATCCGGACCAGCTCAGCTCGGGCGAGACGTCCTGTCCCCCAGCGCCCATGATTCCGCTCACCTGCTCGATGCTGAGTGGCTGTCCATCGGTGACGCTGGCAGATGTCAGGGTGAAGGTCGGCAGCTGCGGCAAGGAGTCGTACGGAGAGGCCATCTGGGCGTCCTTTCAATCGGTCGTGATCAGTGGTTGAGCAGGAAGTGCTGAAGAACCTTGGTACCGAAAGTCAATGCGTCGACCGGCACGCGCTCGTCGACACCGTGGAACAACGAAGCGAAATCCAGTTCGGGCGGCAGCTTCAGCGGCGCGAAACCGAAGCATCGAATACCCAACCGGGCGAATGCCTTTGCATCAGTACCGCCGGAAAGCATGTACGGCACCGTGCGGGCCTCAGGATCGAATTCGAGCACTGCGGCATTCATCGCATCGACAAGGTCGCCGTCGAACGTCGTCTCATAGGCAGGAAGCAACTGCACCCATTCGCGTTCGACGTCGGGCCCGATGATCTCGTCGACCTCACGCTCGAAGGCCTCCAGCCGTCCGGGCAGCACCCGGCAATCGATGACGGCCTCGGCGGTCGCCGGAATGACATTCGCCTTGTAGCCGGCCTTGAGCATGGTCGGGTTGGCGGTATCACGCAGGGTCGCGCCGACAATCTTGCCGATCGAGCCCAGCTTGGCGACGGTACCCTCCAGATCCGGTGAGTCCGGGTCGAAGTCGTAACCGGTCTCCTCGGCGACCGCGGCAAGGAACTGCGTGACCGCTTCGGCCAACACCAGCGGGAACCGATGCCGACCAAGCTTGGCGACAGCTTCGGCGACTGCTGTAACGGCGTTGTCCTCATGCACCATGGAGCCGTGGCCGGCCCGCGCCTTGGCGGTCAACCTCATCCACGCGATGCCCTTCTCCGCTGTCTCCAGCAGGTACAGGCGCCGCTCACCACCTTCCTTGCGTGGCACGGTGAGCGAGAAGCCGCCCACCTCTCCGATGGCCTCGGTGACACCCTCGAACAGGTCGGGGCGATTGTCGACGAGCCATTGAGAGCCCCACTTGCCACCGTTCTCCTCATCCGAGACGAAGGCCCACACTAGGTCGCGCGGCGGAACCGTCCCGGATCGTTTGAAGTCGCGGGCGATGGCCACCATCATGCCGACCATGTCCTTCATGTCGACTGCGCCGCGTCCCCACACATAGCCGTCGGTCACCGCGCCGGAGAACGGGTGCACGCTCCAATCGGCAGCCTCGGCCGGAACCACGTCCAAATGACCGTGGATGAGCAGAGCGCCGCGCTCCCTGTCGGCCCCGGCCAGCCGCGCGAAGAGGTTTCCACGGCCGGGCGCGCCCGCCTCGACGTACTCACAGGTGTAGCCGACCTCTTCCAGCTGCTGCTGGATCCACCGCGCGCATTCGGCCTCGCCCTTGGTGGTCTCCAGCTCTCCGGTGTTGGAGGTGTCGAAACGGATCAGCGTGCTGACCAGTTCGACGACCTCGTCCTCGGGCGCCGGTTTCACAGAAGTCACAACTACCTTTCCTACCATCGTCGGACGCTGCACACCGGGCGTAGGCAACCGGTTTGGGCCTTGTGCAGGGTTTCCGCTAGCCTATGACGGCAACCACGGGCCATAGTGCCCGCACTTGGTTTGAGCACAGCGCGGAAATTCCGCCTACGTGCCCAAACTGGAGCAAGAGGTCCGAGTGGCGGAATGGCAGACGCGCTAGCTTGAGGTGCTAGTGCCCTATTAACGGGCGTGGGGGTTCAAGTCCCCCCTCGGACACGTCCGGCGACACGACTCAGGTCGGCAGTCGCCGTGGCTCGCTGGTTAGGCGAGTCGTAATCGAGTCGCAGGCCCAAGCTTTGCGTGCACCTCGGCGCGTTCTGCCCCGGTTGCCTCCCCAAGTACCGCCGCCAAGCTCCTCGACCATTTCGCCGTGAACACGGAGGTCGGCACGCAAGCGCTTCTTGGCGGGCAAAGGCACGTAATCGACGCGGTAGTCCAGGCGCGCCTTCAACTGGGCAGATTCAGGCGGTCCGGTCCCGCAATGGGGGGGGGATCGCGGGACCGGACCTATGGGGTTGATCAGCTCCCCACGTTGCTCACTGTAGCTGAACTGTTCGAAGAGATCCGGTTTGAAGAATGCCGAGATTGCTGTTGCTGGCCGACAAAGCTCCTGACCGGCGCACGCGGAGACGTGAATACCAAGCTACACACCGAATACCTCGGTATTTCATCGCTGATCGCCTCCACAAACCCCTACCTGGCTCAGCGCGACAATCCGCCACTGGCTCGTGCGTATCGCATTCAAGTTCCGTCCCCCTGCCGCACAAGCGTTGACCAAGACCCCGCCCGTAAGCATCTGTGGTTCTTAAGGTTCCGAACGGTCCCACGGTTTCTCACTTCGAACCTTTGCCCGAAGCAGATACCAAGTCGGTGCAGTCATATTTATAGATAGACTCGGCCAACAACGTTGCCAAGCCTCTGCTCCAGGTAGCAGCCGAGAAGGACAGAGCCTAAACAGTAGGACTGGTCATGTCCCTGATCTCCATCATCACCGCGGTCTATAGGCCCGAGGCAGAGTTCCTGATGGCCGCGTACGACTCAGTGCGAACACAAGTTGTCCCAGCTGGCTGGAGCTTGGAATGGATCGTCCAAGAAGACGGCGACACCGGTATTGCGGAGAAAATCCTGCCTGGCGAGGACTGGATCAAATTCGGCACTGGGCGTCACAACGGTGTCGCGATCACCCGCAACCTCGGGCTAGGGCGATCACGCGGGGCCTTCATCAAGGACCTCGATCAGGACGACGTTCTCACCGCGGGAGTGGTCGAGCGCGATATTCGAGTGCTGATGGCTAACCGCGATATCGGATGGACCACGTCGAGAGTGCTTGACCTACTTTCAGACGGTTCCACGGCCGGATTCGATAACGATCCTCCGGCCGGACGTATAGCGCCGGGCAGCGTTCTCGAACACTGGCGATCGCACAACTACCGTCTGCCCGTACACCCTGCGACCATGTGCGTTCGCCGGGAGCTTGTGACCGCACTCGGCGGATGGATGGCGGTGCCGGGGTCAGACGACACCGGAATGCTAATTGCCGCAAGTGTGGTGAGCGCTGGCTACTTTCACCCGGAAGTCGGGCTCCTCTACAGAAAATGGCCGGGCCAAGAAAGCGCGAAGGCACCCCATTACGAGCAGATTGAATGGCAAACACGCATGAGCCTGATCAGCGAGCGGGCCGACGCGATCAAAACCACAATCCTTCCCATACGCCTACAGAAAACATGAGCTGCAGGTCTCTGACTGTCTTGTAGCAGCTCTCGCGACTCCAGCCTCTCGCGACCCCAAGCCAAGATCAACAAGGTCATCTTCGGAAGCTGTTGGGATTACGAGTTTGTGGTTAATCCATTGAGTTTGGTCATCGGTGCCCCGTCGACGTTGGCGTCGCTGGCGCAGATGGGGATTCACTGCTTGCCACTTCCCGCAGATGATTTCCTCACGAGTGGTGGTTGGCAGTGAAGGCGCCCACGTTGGCAGCGCGCACGGCCATCACGCGATCAGTCGCCGTACCAGGAATGTGACCGAGTTCTTTTTCAGCTGATACTCCGGTGGGACGATCACCTTCCACCATTTCGGCGGTACTGCTTCGGAGTTGGCGACGGTGTGCGCCGCTTCTATACATGCAGTGCAGAATCGGTCATGATTGACAGTCTCGAGGATGATGTCCGCGAAGTTGGAGCATCCGAGAACGTCACACTCATCAAGGCCGATGACAGTGATCGTCTTTTCCTTAGCTGGATTTCTCATAATGTCGGAGCCCGCGATCAGCGTCTCTGGTCAAAAGATCGGATACCCTCTGCGAACCGGTAGTTAACTGGAGTGCTGATTTCACGGGAGGAGTCTGGGGGCCCGGCCGATTTGAGCTCCGCGCGCAACATCCAGCGCAGGCGATCTGGCCGGGCGCCGAAGTACGTGTGGTTACGGTGACCGACCCCTCGACGATCACCGTAACCACCTCCCCCGTTTTCGGCGCCAGGTTCGGAGCCTGAAACAGCGACCATCGGCTGCCCTCGCAGTGACCGACAATCACGCTGCCGATCCTGATGTCCAGCGTTGGCAGCCGTGAGTAGCACCCATGGAGTACTCCGCCATCGAAACGCCGATGGCACGAGAAGATGCATACAGCAATGCAATCAGCGGCAACAGGGCCAAAGCAACCAGAATGGGGCCGAGTTGCACCATATTTCGATGCCAGAAGGCACAGATCGGTTTTCCGCGCGCGGATAATCTGAGTGCTGAGCTATGGCACCAGACTTCTTAATCTGCGCGCGTTAGGCACTGGTAGGGGTCTGCGACCAGGTGCGCTTCACGGCGGTGTTGGTAACTTTTTGCCTTGTTCATTTCGACCAGCCAAGGCCTTACTTACACGGGTCGTGGCGCACCGTCCCAGCCCCGATCCGCCGCTCCGATATGGGCTGGGCAGGTATTGGGCGCGCATCTACACCGGTTGGCACGGACACCGTAACCAGCAGGTTGGCCGGGCTGTTTTAGCGGAGATTGACGCCGAGTTCGCGGATCGCCGTGATGCGTTGGATGGCGACTTGGCGGCTGACTTCGTCCCAGTCAAGCGTCGCGGTTACTTGTCCAGGATGTTTGCGGTAAAGCCAGGTTACGACGGATGGCACGTATCCTGTGGTGAGTTCCACGAGTGCGGCCAGCAGGTAGACATCAGCGCCGCGCGGGTAACCGCCCCAGCCTCCGAGAGCGCGTGCAGTAGCGGTTCGGACGGTCAGTCCTGCGGTGTGTATCGGTAGGAAGGAGTCGGGGTGGTTGTGGCAGAGGTAGTTGCCGACCATGCCCGGTTGGACGAGCCCGATTTCGATGGGCAGCTGGAACGACACCCGGCTCCCATCAGCGAGCAAGTCGTCACCTTGAGCCGCGACCCAGTGGATCTGCGGGTACTGGCCGAACGCGTTGATTGCGGTGGCCATCGCGTCCGGCAGCAGCAGATCATCAGAGTCTAGAACGTGGACAAGTTCACCTAAAGCCCGGGTCAGGGCCAGATTACGGGTCTGACCTTCTCCGAGCTGCTGGTTATTGGGCTCATATCGGGCGAACGGAAACGCAGCGACCTCATCGCCAAGGCCCGGTTGTTCACCGTCTTCTTGCACTACCCATTCCAGGGTCCACCCGTCGGGAAGAAGCTGGGCGGCAATGCTGTGACCGGCTTCGATAACAAACGAGCGCCGCACGTTCTGCGCAGGGGTCAAGATCGAGATGGTGGGCATACATTTCCTAATAGAGGCAGTGATGCCGCTACAGCGGACACGGCGGCTCATACGGTAATGAGGGTAGGGTTTGTTTCCAGCGCTGCTCATTGAGCGCGCCTCGTGTGCTTTCGCAGATTCGACGGGCCGCGTTGTCGGCGTTGAGGTTCCACAATCGCAGAGCGCCGTCGCGGCTTGCGACGTACAGGCGTGTGTCGGGGGCGAATGTCACTCGCGATCGGGATGCGCCTTGTTCTGGGGTCAGTGAGTCGCCGATCAGGGTAGGTCTGGATCTGTTGGTAACGTCCCAGAGTAAGACGGTGCCGTTGTCTGTACCACTTGCCAAGGTGTTTCCGGCGGCACTGAAAGATGCCTGGGCGCCGCTACTGCCGGTGGGGAGCGGATCTCCTAGGGGTGCCGGGCGCAAGGGGTTGGCGATGTCCCAGAGTCGCAGGGTTTGGTCTTGGCCGCCACTAACGAGTGTTTTGCCGTCGGGGCTGATGTTGAGAGACTCGACTGCGGCGGTGTGTCCTGTGAGCGCGGTTTGTGAGGCAACGGGTCGGCGCGGGTCGCTGATGCTCCAGGTTCGGATGGTTCGGTCGGTGCCGCCTGCGATCAGATATGCACCATCTGAGGTGAAGGTGATGGCGTTGACGATGCCGGCGAATCCGCGTAGTGGCTCCGAAAGGCGTTGCGGTTGTCTGGGGTTGGCGATGTCCCAGAGTTGAACTGTGTCGTCGGTGGCGGCGGTGGCCATTGTGCGCCGATCTGGGCTAAACGCGACGACGTTGGTGTACTTGGTGGCGTTAGGTAATTCGGCGAGCTTGATGGGATGCGCGATGTCGCTGATGTCCCACAGTGTCGTTGGCGCGGAGCTTAATTCGGTGGCCAATAGTCGGCCGCCGGGGTGAATTTCGGCTTGATATTCGTAGCCGCCGGCGCTGTTGTCGGGTAGGTGCAGCATGCCGGCCCGGGTCAGGTGGCCATTGTTGTTCCACAGTTGGACGAGGTTTTCGGAGGCGGTGACCATGACGGCACCGTCAGCACTCAACGATGGCGCGTTCACGCGCCCGAAGCGGTTCGGGATCAGTCCGGTTGGCAGCGTCCATAATTGGGGTATTCCGGATGTTCCCGAGGTCGCTAGGTGGTGGCCGTCGGGGCTGAAGGCGACTGACGTCAATCCCCCGCCGTCTACCAACGGTTGCCCTAGCAGCACTGGGTGCGCGGGGTCCAGTACGTTCCACAACTTGGCGGTGCCGTCATATCCGGCCGATGCCAGCATCGCTCCGTCGGTGCTGAATTGCAGCGACCATGATGCTTCGGTGTGTGCGGGCAGTGGGTCACCGAGGGCTTGTGGGTGTGCGGGGTCTGCCACGTTCCACATGCGTAGAACACCGTCTTCGCCGCTGGCGGCCAGCACGGTACTGGCGGGGTTGAACGCGACAGCGTGGGCGATATTGGTGAATCCGCCCAGCGGCGGCCCCGCTGGTACTGGCCGTGCCGGATCGGTGACGTCCCACAGGCGAACGGTCTTATCGTTACTGGCCGAGGCGAGGAGTTTCCCGTCGGCGCTAAACGTGACAGAGCGCACGGGACCGGCGTGCCCGGTCAAGCGGGCGCCAGCGCGGGGTTCGTCTGGGTTGGCCACATCCCACAATTGAACGGTGCGGTCATCGTCCGCTGTGGCTAACGTGCGACCATCCGGACTGAAGGCCGCCATGTAGGCGGTTCCGCCAGTAGGCAATGGTGTCGAACGTTGGTGAACATCAGTGGGATTCGACACATTCCACAATCTCAGGGTGCCGTCCCCGCTGGTTGAAGCCAGTGTTTTGCCATCAGGGCTGAACGCGACAGCGGTAACAAAACTGGTGTGACCGGTCAGCGGTGGCCCGCTCGGTGAGGGGCTGCTCGGCTCTGAGGTATCCCATAGCCGTACGGTGCCGTCGTCGCTGGCCGAGGCCAACAGCTTGCCATCCGGAGTGAACACCACTGTGTATGCCGCACCCTTGTGTCCCACCAAAGGTGTTGCCAATGGCATGTTTTGCGTGGCTTGGATCCGCAGGCGGACCTGCTGGTCATCGGGTCGCATTCTGCGGGCGACAAGCATCAGCTGGGCGGACAGTGCGGGATCATTGACCACGCGTTGGTCGGCAACGGATAGGACCTGTCGAAACAGTGCATCGGCATACTGGCGGCCAATGGCGCCGCGCGAACGCGCAGCGATCACTGCGGCGATGGAGGCCACCACGGTCAGCACCACCAGACCAATCACCGCAGTGCGTGCCAGCAGCATCAGCTGCCGCTTTCGTACACTTGAGGCAGCCGCGAACGCCGTTGCCGCAGGACTGGCGTCGTCATCGACGGACAGCCACACCAACGTGTTTTCTAGCCGCACACCCGATTGCAGGAAGGACGGATCGTAGTCGTGGTCCTTCCATGCGGCCGCGTCATCTTCAGCCCGTTGACGGATGGTCGCATACTCTCTGTCAGCCTCGACCCACTGCGCCAGCCGCGGCCACGCGCGCAAGACAACTTCGTGAGTGAAGGTCACCTCATCATCGGCGATTGTCAGCAGCCGTGCCGCCGATAAGACCTCTAAAACTTCCTCGGCAACTTCAGGTTCGGAGGTGCTGTCGACCAGAGTTTGGCGTGGTAGGCGCCGGCAGCTGTCACGTCCTGGATCTCCGATGCTGACCAGACGCATCAAGACACCGCGCGCGACGCGCCGTTGCCGATCGTCGAGGCGATCCCAGGCCCGCTCCCCCGTCTCAGCCACCGAGCCGCGCACACCACCGGCGGCCCGATAGCCGGCGACCGTCAATTGTCCTACGCGCCTCCGCGACCAGGTGCCGGCCAGCACGTGGGACAGCAGCGGAAGCCGCCCGGGTGCGTCTTCACCCTGGCCGACGCCGACATCGGTCAGGATCAAATCAACCAGCCCCGGTTCGATACGCAGCCCCGCGCCGGCTGCTGGCTGCACGACTGCTTCGCGGAGCTCCACAGAGGTCATGGGTTCAAGCACCATGCAGCGGGACTGCAACGCGCTGGCAAGCTCCGGGAACTCGACGCAGCGACCCAGCACATCTGATCGCACACCTGCGATCACTACCGCAGCCCGCCCGGTCAGCGTCGACGGCTGGCATATCTGGTGGAGCGTTGTAATAAATTGTGCCACATCGGCTCTGGGTACGCCGAGGGTGAAGAGTTCCTCGAACTGGTCGACCACGACCAGTAGTTGGCCTCTGTCCGCGCGGGCCTGTACATCGGCGCGCCCTAGCAGCTGCCGAAGTGCCGCAACCGGATCATCGCCCGGCGTCAATAAAGCAGTGGCACACCCGGCGTTGTCTCTCGGCTGTGTCCCCGATGCTTGAGGGTCTAGCGCCCCGGACCGGGCCGCGGGGATCAGTCCAGCCGACAGCACGGAGGACTTCCCCGCACCTGAGGGGCTGGTCAGGATGAAAATCCCCGGCTCGCCTGGGTCTGTTCTCGTTAGGAGACCGACGAGGTTGTCGACGGCACGGTGGCGGCCGTAGAAGCGAGAGCTGTCAGCCGAGCGGAACGGCGCTAGGCCCTGATATGGACATGCCGCGGACTCGACTACCACTTCGGCAGTGGCCGGGGCGCTAGCAGTCTCGCGCGCATCGGTCCACAACCTTTTCCAGTACTCAAGGGTGTACAAGCCGACTGCAGGGGGGGCGGGGGTCCGTTTTCGTGCTTCGGTGATCAAGGGTTGAAGCACAGCATCAATCGACTCGAACCGTTGCGGGAGTCGTCGGCCGCGACGCCAGTCACTGACACGCTGGATAGTTACTGGCGGTGCGCCGGGAGAACGGCGCTGCTGCACTGTGGTGGCCAAGGCTACCACCTTTTTCAGGGGCGGCTTCCCGGCGCAGACGAACAACAACGCAAGCGACTCAGCGAACGCTGCACGTGAAGTCTCAACATTTTCCGCCAGCGCAGCCATGCCCGATTCTTCGGGATCATCTTGGGAAGTGGACGTCGGCGACTCCATCAGCTCTGAGAATCGCCCAGGTCCGACGCTGCGATCTCCGGCTGCGGTGCGCACCACATGCCGATAAGCCCGCCAAACTCATCCCTGATCACGGCTCCGTTACCTCCTCGACCCTAGCTTTCCAGAATATCTAGTTACAGGAGCCCGCAGTGCTGGATACGGGGGCAGCACCGGGCGGTCGGCCGATGACCAGATCTGCGATACCTCGACTCGTGTCGCAAGGTGGCTAACCCCTCCATTGAGATCCCACGAACGTCGACCTGTCGGCCACTACTTCTAAAACTTCCGAAACCCTTTACATAGTGGTTCTATTTGCCCAGGTCGAAGACCTCGACCCGTGTCGTAGGTGGCTAAGTCCTCCCTCGGACACACACGACTGAAACGAGCGAAGCTGCTTTTTAGCCGCGACGCGACGTGAGATTGATCAACGGCAGATAGATGGTGTCGAACAGCTCCGCGAGCTTGTCGTCGTCAAACTGCTTGCGGGCGAAAAACAACTCATGGCGCATGAGCGCGAGAATGCTTGTCGCAACAGGCAATGGGATGTCTTCTGCGCCGATCTCACCGCGCTCGCGGGCCTCGGCCAATGCCTGCAGCACCGTTTGGTCGACCCATCCGGCAATTGCCGTGGTCATTTCTTCGGCCAACTCGTCGTCGGCCTCCGCCAATAGGCAGCGATAGTTCCCAATCCCGATGCGCTGCAGCTCCCGGAGCAAGGCCCCCAACAGTGCCAATACGTCTTCACGCAGGGAGCTGGCCGACGCGAGCCGGGTAGGTGGGTATCGCAGTGTCGGCAGCGCGTCGGCGACCATGTGCGCGCGTGATCGGTAACGGCGGTACAGCACCGGCTTGCTGGTCTTGGCTCGACGGGCCACCCCCTCAAAAGTGACCCCGGAGTATCCGTGCTCCTTCAGCTCCGCATACGTCGCGTCGCGGATTGCCGACATCAGCGCTTCGTCGCGCCGCCGTGTGCCGCCATCGGCCGGCGACGTTTCTGCGCTTTCCTTCACGCCTCCGGTAGACACGTTGCGTATCTTACGCGTGATACGATCGATCCATACAAGATACGATCCGTTTCTTATTGCACGGCCCTCGCCAGGACTGCCCGAGGAAAGGAAATCCATGAGCGTCGTTCTACCGACGGTGGCCGATTTGAGCCCCGCGCAACGGGAAGCATTCGAGCTGTTCCCCGCCAATCTGACCCGGGGCCTGGTGATGACGAAAAACAGTGCCAAGCCCTATCTCACACTGGGCCTCTCCTTCAGGGACGGCGGATTGTCCCCCGAGACCAGAGAATTGGTCATCTTGCGGGTCGGAGCGGTCACGCGCGCGCAGTACGAGATACACCACCATGCTCCCGAGGCACAGCGAGTCGGAGTGCCGACCGGGGTGATCGACGCGGTGGTGTCCGGAGCAGACTCGTTCGGCGATGAGCGCCTCGCTGCGCTCATCGGTTTCGTCGACGAACTCCTTGCCGGGATCGCGGGCCCACCCGCAAATACCGACGCCGTCCAGAAGTTCTACTCAGACAACGAAATCGCCGAAATCGTTTTGCTCACCGGGCATTACGTGATGACAGCACTCTTCCTCAAGACGCTGGGCATCACCGCCGACGGCGAGGATGCGACGCAGGACATCCTCACGACCGCCACGAACACATTGCGTGCAGAAGAAGGGCAGGAACTGATATGACACAGGACTGTGCGTTCCACAAGGGACTCGTCCAACTCGGCGGAGGCGCACACGTTTTCCTCTCCGGCGACGAGGGTTTCGGGCTCGCCAACGCGGGTCTGGTGGTCAGCGATGGCGAATCACTGGTCGTGGACACCCTTTACGATGTGCGGCACGCGCAGGAGATGCGTGATGCGTTCGGGCAGCACACCGCCAGCGCCCCGGTGCGATACGTATTCAACACGCACACCGACGGCGACCACTTCTTCGGTAACCAGGTATTCGCCAACGATGTCGAGATCATCGCCACCGAAGCCGCCAGTGCGCTCATGGTGCAAGAGCACGCCGATCTGACCGCCGAGCTCCTGGGCGGCAGCGCCGACCCGTCATCAGATATGCACGTGTTGGCCCCACTGGCCAAGCCCTTCCGCTTCGATGAAGTACGCGTCCGTCCCGCGGACACCACTTTCTCGGGCGAGAGGGCGCTTCGGGTGGGCAAGCTCGACGTCGAGTTGCACGAGCTCGGTCCGGCCCACACCGTCGGAGACGCGATCGCCTTCCTCCCCGAACACAAGGTGCTTTTCTCCGGTGACCTACTGACCCACGGCATCGTGAAAGTCGTCTGGTCGGGTTCGATCCCCAACTGGATCGCCGCGCTGGAGCGTATCCGCGCCTTTGGCGCCAAAACCGTTGTGCCCGGTCATGGTCCAGTGCTGGTCGGGGGCGAGATCGACGCGGCCATCGATCGCGGCATCGCGTTCTGGTCAGATTTACACGAGCAAGCGAACCGTCTCTACGACCAGGGCACCCCCGTCGAGGACGCGACAGCCCGCATGGACGTCACGAAATATCCTGAAGCGGCGGTCACCCTGCCGATCATCGTCGCGGCCATCTACCACGAACGCGACCCCGAAATCCCTTTCCAAAGCCTCACCCAGGCACTGGAATCCATCTCAGGACAGCTCACCAAGGCCGCAGCCGGCCCGAAGTAGAAGCGAGTCTGGGGTCAGCCTGCCGCGTTGGTACGCAGCGGCGGGCATTGCCCTTCGGCATCCGCGGTGAGCTCGTAGTGCCACTTCTCGTTGGCGAAGACCTGGCACAGGCCGAATTGCGTGCTGTGCGCCAGCATCCACCCGTAGGCCGATGCGGGGCCGATATCGACGGCCTTGCCCTGCACATGATGCGATTCGTCGGGAGTGGCCACCCACTGCCGTGCTACCGCCAGGCTTCCGTATGTCTGTACCGCGTCATCGAGTAACTGCTGCTGGAAAGCCCGCGACCGCCAGCCCGACGTGATCACAAGTGTCACACCGTCGGCCGCCGCGCTATTGGCGGCATCCTGGACAGCGCGCAGCAGCGGAGGGTCCAGCCTGATGACCGCTAGCGACGTGGTGTCGAATGGGCTTACCGGAGCGGACAATGCTCCCCCGTCCGGCTCCTCACCCAGCGTGCCGGACGAAGGAGGCTGCGGGACGGTCGTCTGGGCCGTCACCAAGACAATGCCGGCCACCGCATCCGAGTGTCCACCCGCAGCGGGCTCGGCGGCGTGGCATGCCGACAGTGCGAGCGTCGCGGCGATGGCCACGCCCACGACAGCGCTACGCGACATCTGGCAAGGTCCGGTCACGAGCGGTGTGGCTCGTCCTCATCATCGTCGTCGACGTCGAATTGCTCGTAGGTCTCTTCGGCCGAGGGGTGGTGGTGCGCCGCGGTGGCGACCTCCTTGAGGCTCACCGCGGCAGCGGCAGAGGA
Organism: Mycobacteroides sp. H001; assembly: GCF_001440005.1. Lineage (NCBI taxonomy): Bacteria > Bacillati > Actinomycetota > Actinomycetes > Mycobacteriales > Mycobacteriaceae > Mycobacteroides > Mycobacteroides sp. H001. The sequence goes on along the minus strand of NZ_LJYH01000035.1, from coordinate 51,820 downwards.
AGACGTCTCCGACACCCGTGGGATCACGGATGTCTCGCTTGGATCAGCTTCCGCCACATCGGCTTTCGCGTCACTCTCGGCAGAGTCGGCGGCAGGTTCCCCGGAATCTGCGCCTTCGGGCTCGTTCTCGCCTGCCTCGGCGTCCTGGTCGGACTCCTCGTCGGATTCCAGTGCACCGGCATGCCGGTCCCGGATCGCATCGACGATCATGAGCACCACGCCGACGGCGGCCGCGGCGATACAGACAAAGGCAAGAACCTCATTACTGGTGACCACCGCGGTCACCAGGGCCGCCAGACCGACTGCGGCCAATACCAGTGCGACGATCAGCATCGCGAATCACTCCTCATACGTGCCGCGAGCATAGACCGATCTAGATCAGTAGTTGTTCCCACGGTTGAACTGGCCGAAACCGGCTTCCTTGGATGCGTTTTCATTCGAGGCGCCCGCATCGACGGGTGCAGCCGAACCGCGCTGGCCAAGCTCCTCGAGCTGAGACTCCAGGTAGGTCTTGAGCCGGGTGCGGTACTCGCGCTCGAATGTACGCAACTGCTCCAGACGACCTTCCAGCACCGTGCGCTGCTGATTGATGGTGCCCATGATCTCCGAGTGCTTGCGCTCGGCATCGGATTGCAGGGCATCGGCCTTCTCCTGCGCCTGGCGCAGCTGGGTCTCGGAACGGGTCTGGGCATCCGAGAGTAGCGCCTCGGCCTTGGACCGTGCCTCGGTGACCGTCTTATCGGCGGTAGCGCGGGCCTCGCTGACAATCTGGTCCGCATTTGCGCGAGCATCGGCGAGCAGCTTTTCCGACTCGGACTTGGCGTTCCCGGTCAGACGGTCCGCGGTGTCCTGCGCCAGACCCAAGATCTTGGCCGCGCGGACATGGTGCTCCTCGGTCGACGCCGCGACGGGAGCGGCCGCCACAACCGGCGCCGGCGTGGGCTCGGGCTTAGCGGGCTCCGGCTTCTTCTCGGGCTTGGGCGCCTCGTAGACGGGGGCGGCGCCGCCACCCTTGCGGGCCTCGACCAGCTCCTGGTCCAGCTCCTGAACCCGCTGACGCAGATCCGAGTTCTCCTCGATCAGGCGGGCCAGCTCGTTCTCCACCAGGTCGAGGAAGGCGTCAACCTCATCCTCGTTGTATCCGCGCTTACCGATGGGTGGCTTACTGAACGCGACGTTATGTACATCAGCTGGTGTAAGCGGCATTGCCTGCCCCTATCAAGTCTCGACGTCTGGAATCGTATTGCAGTGTAAAGCGAACGTGGCGTCTCACTGTAACTGGCGTCCATCCTGTCACATCCGACCCGCCGGTCGCAGCAGAGCTTGTTAAGTATCCCTCTGACGTGCATAAAAATACTCTGAGGCTTTGGATATGACGCGCATTCGTATCCAGATCGATGTGAGTTGAATACCGAAATTCAGCGTCGCTGGAGGCTTAGCCAGCGGCCATCAGGAACGCCACCCGCATGCCAAAGAATCCGACCAAAAGCAACAAAGTAATGGACAAATCGAATCGCACCGCGCCAAGGGAGAGGGGCGGAATGAGACGGCGCAATAACCGCACCGGAGGGTCGGTGACCGTGAAGATGAGCTCCAGAATCACCACCGTGGCACCTCGCGGGTGCCAGTCACGGCTAATGGACTGAATCGTCTCGATCACTATGCGTGCGAACAGCAGCAAACAGAAAAGCAGAAGCGCATAGCCAATGATCTCAAAAAACAGTGCCAAGGGATCCCTCACCAACCAAGCGTGAAAACCACGCGCGGGCTTCTCTAACAACAGTCGCAGCCTACCGGCAGGCCCCACCGGACCGCCTGTCACACAACGAAACCCCTGGGCCATGCCACAGGTGCCACCACTAGCAACCAATGGTTGCATATCATTGAGCCGCCCCCTATGCTGAAACGCAACCGATAGTTGCGAGTAGGGAGAGACATGTCATACGAACGCATCGAGCGCGAGCTGTACATCGACGCCCTACCGGAGGTCGTCTTCTCCGTCATCAGCCGCCCGGAGCATATGAAGCAATGGTGGCCGGACGACGCCGAGTTCGCCCCGGCTCCGGGCGCCCGGGGCCAGATCTCCTTTCATGGCGAGGAAGCCGGTGAGGTCCATGTCTACGGCCTGACGCTCGTCGACGTGGAGCCGCCGCGGCTGTTCTCATTCCGTTGGTGTTATCCAGAAGGGCACTTGGCGAACGACGGGAATTCGCTACTGGTGACATTTGAGCTCACGCCCTCGGGCGCGGGCACGCGGGTGCGCATGACCGAAGTCGGCTTCCGGGAACAGGGACGCACCGAGGCCGAGGTCGTCGAACAGTACGAGTCGCATGAGGAAGGCTGGGCGCAGCACCTGCCCCGGCTGGCTCCCTGTGTGGGCGAGCTGGCAGGGCGGTCATGACTGCAGTAATCGACGACGACCTGTGGGCGGCGGTCGGCGATCCGACCCGGCGGCGGGTCTTCGACCTCATCCTCAACGACGGCGTGGCGACGGCCACGACACTGAGTGAGCGCCTGCCGGTCACCCGCCAGGCCGTGACCAAACATCTCGCGGTCCTCGACAAGGCGGGCCTGGTCCGCGCCACCTCCCAGGGGCGGGAGAAGCAGTATCGCGCCAACGGCGAGCAGGTCGCCCGCATCGCCGAGCAGCTCAGCGCCGTGGGAGCGGCATGGGATCGCCGACTGACACGAATAAAGCACCTCGCCGAGACCATAGAGAAGGCAACATCATGAAGACACCCCCGATCGTGTCGGCACCGGAATGGGACATGGCATACCAGCAGATGCTCGTCGAAGAGAAGGCATTCACCCGGGCGCGTGACGCATTGGCCGCCAAAAGACGGCGCATGCCCTGGACCGAGGTGAACGCCTCCTATCGGTTCGAGGGTCCGGAGGGGCCGATGAACCTCCTCGAGTTGTTCCAGGGGCGCCGTCAGCTCATCGTGTACCGCGCCTTTATCGATCCCGGTACCGGAGACTGGCCCGCACACGGCTGTACCGGCTGCTCGTTGATGGCCGACCACATAGGCAACCTGGCGCACCTGAACGCACGCGACACGACACTGGCCTATGTCTCGCGTGGGTCCCAGGCCGACCTGGAGCGGATCAAAAACCGCATGGGATGGAAAATCCCTTGGTACACAATAGTTCCCGAAAGCACCTTCGATCGGGACCTGGGCGTGCACGACTGGCACGGACACAACGCGTTCATCCGCGACGGCGACCGTGTGTATCGCACTTACTTCATCAACAACCGAGGCGACGAGGCGTTCAACAACACCTGGACCTTCCTCGACATGACGGCACTGGGCCGCCAGGAGACATGGGAAGACTCCCCGCCGGGCTACCCCCAATCCCCCGCGTACGAGTGGTGGGACTGGCATGACGAGTACGGATCACATGAACCGTCGCGATGGTTCGGCGACCCGGACCCCGACGACCCGCATGATCCGCGGCCTGTGAAGCCCTGCCACTAAAGCGAATTCGGGCGAGAAGATGCAGTTCGCATCTTCTCGCCCGAATTCGTCAGAGGTCTACTGGTAGGAGTAGAAGCCGCTCTCGGCGATCCGGCGGCGCTCCTCGGCGCTGACGTCGATATCGGCCGGAGACAGCAGGAAGACCTTCGTCGCCACCTTGTCGAACGAACCGCGCAACGCGAACGCGAGTCCGGCCGCGAAATCCACCACGCGCTTGGCATCGGCGTTGTCCATCGACACCAGGTCCATGATGACCGGGGTGCCGTCGCGGAACCGCTCACCGATGGTGCGTGCCTCGCTGTAGTCCTTGGGGCGCAGCGTGGTGATCTTGGACAACGGGCTGCCCTCTTCGAAGATCGCGGCGCGGCGCGGATCCATGGCCAGCGCGCCACGGGTGGGAGCGCTACCCCTCAATGAGCCCAAACGCGGTGCCGGACGGTCGAACTCACGCGGAGCAGGGTGCCGGGCGGCAAAGCGATCCTCCTCGGCGTAACCACCAGGACCACCGGAACGGTAGCCGGGCTCGTCGTAGCCGTACTCGGCATCGTCGGCGAACCGCTCGCCACGGCGCGGGTACCGGCGATCCTCGGCGGACGCGCGCCGGGGCGCATGCGCGTCGACGTCGTCGTAGTACTCGTCGTCGTAGTCGTCCATGGGAGCCATGCCGAAGTAGGCCTTGACCTTGTGCAGCGTGCTCATCGCGTGACCTTCCGTGCGTGGGCTATATGGAGTTCAGTTGTTCGCTCGGTCTCTACAGCTGTGTTGCAAATGTGACTGGAGTGACGATCTACCGTGACGTTAGCGGTCGTTGCCCCATCAGCGCCGTTCCGACACGCACACAAGTGGACCCATATTTAATGGCGGTCTCCAGGTCGTTGGACATTCCTGCCGATAAGTGATTCGCCTGCGGATAGCGCCGCTGAACGCGTTCGTGTTCTTGCTGGAGTCGACGAAAGGCCTGGTCGGCATCGGCCTCACGAGGAGGCAGAGCCATCAACCCGGCAAGCTCGAGATGCTCGCTGGCGACCACCTGCGCGCACAGCTCGTCGACTCCGGCCACGTCAGCGATATCCACTCCGCCCCGAGCGGTATCGCCATCGAGGCTGATCTGGAGGTACACGTGCAGTGGCTCGCTGCTGTCCCCCGCTGCGCGCGCTGTATCCAGCGCGGCGACCAGCCGCGAATTGTCCACCGAATGCACCGAATAGGCCCAGTGGGCAACCGATTTCGCCTTGTTGCGCTGCAGATTGCCCACCATGTGCCAGTGAATATCCGCATGGCCCACCTCCGCCACCTTGGCGGCAGCCTCCTGATCCCTCGATTCCCCGAACGCGCGGCAGCCCAACGAGTACAGCTCCTGGACGTCGGCCGCCGGGAAAAACTTGGTGACGGGCAGCAGTTCGATCTCTTGCGGGTCGCGATCAACAGCCTCGGCGGCAACGCGGACTCGCTCGCGCACCGCGGCCAGTGCGGTGCTCAGCTCATCGGCACGCGTCATCAACTGAGCCAGATCACCGAGGCCAGCCGGCCGGTACGCGGCTCACGGCGATAACTGAACAAATCCGGGTCCTCGACCGTGCAGCGCGGATCGATGTCGATTGCCCGCACACCCAATCCGGAAAGCTGCCGGGCGATTCCGGCCCGCAGATCCAGGCCCGGCGTGCCGGCGCCGGTCGTAGTGCGACTCCCCGGCAGCGCCGTCTCGACATCCGCGGCCATATCGGCCGGCACTTCGTAATACCGGCCGCTTACCGCCGGCCCGAGAAAGGCCGAGATACGGCCTACCTCCGCACCGGCTTCCACCATGGCTTCGACGGTGCGCGGCACGATGCCGAGTTTGGCGCCGACCCGACCGGCGTGGGCACCCGCGATGACTCCCGCGCTCGCATCGGCGAGTAGCACCGGGACGCAGTCCGCGGTCAGGACCGCGAGCGCGATACCGGGTTCGGTGGTCAACAGCGCGTCGGTGTCCGGGATAACCGATGTTCCGGGCCCCTCGACGCGGTGCACGTTGTCGCCGTGAACCTGCTGCATCCAGATCAGATGATCGTCCGGCAAGCTCAGCGCACCCGCGAGGCGTGACCGGTTAGCAGCCACCGCATCGGGGTCGTCACCAACGTGATCGCCGAGGTTGAAACTGTCAAAAGGAGCACGTGACACGCCACCGCGCCGGGTGGTGGTGACACGTCGAACTCGAAAACCCATACGTCAGAGGGTAGTTCGTCGGTTAAGTAGCAAGCCGTCAGCGCCGCATGAAGGGCGGCACATCGACATCGTCCTCATCGCCGCCACCGAGCGTCACCGTAGAGCCGTTGGTGTCCCTGGGCAGGCTCTGTGCGTCGATGGTGTCGAAAATGCTGGTCCCGTTGGAACCGTTGACCTGGCCGGCCTTCCCGGGAGCCACCGTGCCAGGCGCTGCCGTACCGCTGATCGGCTTGCGGCTGGGACCACCGGCGTCGAAACCTGCGGCGATGACGGTGACGCGCACCTCGTCACCGAGCGAGTCGTCGATGACGGTTCCGAAGATGATGTTGGCTTCGGGGTGCGCCGATTCCTGCACCAGCGAGGCCGCCTCGTTGATCTCGAACAGACCCAGGTCGCTGCCACCGGCGATCGACATCAGCACGCCCTGAGCACCTTCCATCGAGGCCTCGAGAAGCGGTGAGTTGATGGCGGTCTCGGCGGCCTTGAGCGCCCTGCCGTCGCCACGGGAGGACCCGATGCCCATCAGGGCGCTACCGGCGCCGGACATCACGCTCTTCACGTCGGCGAAGTCGACGTTGATCAGACCCGGCGTGGTGATGAGGTCGGTGATGCCCTGAACACCGTTGAGTAGCACCTCGTCGGCGCTGCGGAACGCGTCCATGAGCGATACCGCGGCGTCGCCCATCTGCAGCAGGCGGTCGTTGGGAATGACGATCAGGGTGTCGCAGCTTTCCCGCAACGAGCCGATACCGAGCTCGGCCTGGCCGCTGCGGCGCTTGCCCTCGAAGGAGAACGGCCGGGTGACCACGCCGATGGTCAGCGCACCGAGCTTGCGGGCAATGCTGGCCACCACGGGTGCGCCACCGGTTCCGGTGCCACCACCCTCACCGGCGGTGACGAAGACCATGTCGGCGCCCTTGAGGAGCTCCTCGATCTCGTCCTTGGCGTCCTCGGCGGCCTTGCGGCCCACGTCGGGGTCCGCACCCGCACCCAGGCCGCGCGTGGAATCGCGACCGACGTCGAGCTTGACGTCGGCGTCGCTCATCAGCAGCGCCTGCGCATCGGTGTTGATCGCGATGAACTCGACCCCCTTGAGGCCGTGCTCGATCATGCGGTTGACGGCGTTGACGCCGCCGCCCCCGATGCCGACGACCTTGATCACCGCGAGGTAGTTGTGTGGAGGCGTCATGGTCGCCTTCCTCCCTGGTTGCTGCCGTGGTCTGAGTAGCTGGAGCCTCTCTGCAAACTCTCAACCTCTACCTCAGGCTTAGAGTTATGTCAGGTTGTCCCGCTGAAACAGAACGGTAGGGGGCGCGGTTAGCCGCGCCCGGGAGGCGCGCCGATGGATCGCTGGATTTTCCCGTGGCTATTTCTGGAAACCGCGAGCAGTCCGGTCACCTACTTGACCGTGGGCAGGTCCGGGCTGGACACGTCGTACATGCGACCGGGCTGGGTAAGCAGGGCCCCCAGCTTTTCCGCCTTCTCCGCGGTGCGGTCGGTGGTCCCCCAGACGATGGTGCGACCGTCGTCGAGAGTGAGCGTGATCGACGACACCGACGGCGCAGCGATCTTGGCGACCTGTCGCGCCAGGTCGGGTGCCAGCGAGGTGAGAACCTGCAGTGCCGCCTTGGTCGTCGGGTCCTGCGGGCCTGGAGCCACCACGTCCAGCACCGGGATGCCAGGCGGCGGCGGTTCGTTGGCGAAGTCCACCCCGTCGCGGTCGATGAGGTGCGTCCCGTCGCCGCCCGCCCACGCCGCAACCGGGACCCGTTCGACGATGGTGACGCGCAAGGTGGACGGGTACTCGCATTGCACACGCGCGCTGGCCACCCGGCGGATGCTGGCCACCCGGTCCGCGGCGGCGGCGGTATCGATCTGCAGCAGCCGCGTGCCCTTGGCGATGTTCAGTTCTCGAAGGACGTCCTCTTGGGTGACCACCCCGGTGCCGGTCACCACGGTCTGGCGCACGGACATCAGGGGCGTGAAGTACAGGATCGCCCCCAGCCCCACCGCGATCACGGTGAGCAGCACCGCGAGCAGCAGGGTGTGCAAACCCTGAACCTTCCCGCGTCCCGCGCTCTTGCCCTGATCTACCTGCTTGCCCTTGGCGGCCGCCTTCGCCTCACGCCGCGCCTGTTCCAGGGCGATGGCGCGCCGCTGTGCGTCGCGGCGCTCCATCCGCTCGCGCCGGGCCCGCATCCGCGGCCCCTCGGCGGACTCGTCGGCGCCCGCCTGCTCGGCACTGGCATCCTCGTCGATCGCCTCGGCAGCGGAATCCCCGACCTCGTCAGACACTGGAGCGGACTCCGCCGCCTCCTCGGAAGTCTTGTCCGGCTCGCTCATTGACCGTTCCTCGGGGGCGGCCAGTCATTGGCACGCGCACGCAACGCGCGCACGATCTCCTTGCCCTGCAGCGTGACATCGCCCGCACCCATCGTGATCACCAGGTCCCCCGGCGCCGTGGCCGCGGCGACATGCGCAGCCACCGTCGACAGATCGGGCAGGTAATGCACCGGCACCCCGGAGATCTGCTCGACGATCAACGCACCGCTGACACCCGGCAGCGGTGCTTCGCGCGCGCCGTAGACATCGAGCACGAACACCAGATCGGCCACACTGAGCGCCTCGGCGAACTCTGTTGCGAAAGATGCTGTGCGGGAGTACAAATGGGGCTGAAAGACGACGACGGAGCGTCCAAATCCCTGTTGCGCGACGATCCCGGAAACCGCCTGCAGCACCGTGCGGACCTCGGTGGGATGGTGCGCATAGTCATCAAAGACCCGGACGCTCTCGACCTGACCGACCAATTCGAATCGGCGGCGCACACCTTCAAATCCGGCCAGCCCATCGAGCACATCCTCGACAGAGGCCCCGATCTCGGCGGCCGCCACCACAGCGGCCAGCGCGTTCAGGGCCATGTGCCGACCCGGCACCGACAGTCGCATGGTGCGCGAGGTCTTCTCGCCCGCCAGCTGGATCTGCGCGAACGCTCCGGTGTCCTTGAACTGCCAATCACGCAGCCACCCGGCCACCGGGACACCCGCGGCGTCGGCCTGTTCGGCGCTGCCGTAGCCACGTACTCGTAGGCCGCGCTCGTGGGCCCGGCGTGCCAACGCCGCGGACCCCGGATCATCCAGACACACCACCAAGACCCCTTCGGGACCTAAAGTTTCGGTGAATTCGTCGAATACCGCGGTATAGGCCTCGACACTGCCGAAGTGATCGAGATGGTCTGCCTCGATGTTGGTCACGACGATGAGATCCGGCCGGTACTGCAGCAGCGAACCATCACTTTCGTCGGCCTCGGCCACGAACACGTCCCCACTGCCGTGGTGGGCGTTGGTGCCGGCCTCGTTGAGTTCACCACCGACCGCGAACGATGGGTCGTATCCGCAATGCTGCAGCGCCACAATGAGCATGGAGGTGGTGCTGGTCTTGCCATGTGTTCCGGTCACCATGAGGGTGCGGTATCCGGCCATCAGGTCCGCGAGCACAACCGGGCGCAGCAGGACCGGTATTCCACGCCGATGAGCTTCCACCAGTTCAGGATTCGTCTTGGGAATGGCCGCGTGGGTGGTGACCACCACGGTGGGACCGCCCGGCAGCAGATCCAAGGCGTCGCCGTCGTGGCCGATATTGACCAGGGCACCGCGGGTACGCAGCGCGAGCACGCCACGAGATTCCTTGGCATCGGAGCCCGAAACCTGCGCTCCCCTGTCCAGCAGGATCCTGGCGATCCCCGACATTCCGGCACCGCCTATGCCGACCATGTGCACGCGGCGCAGATGCTCCGGGAGTGGGCCGATGTTCATCGCGATGCACTCCGTCCCTGAGATCGCTGCTGTCGTGCGACTTCGAGCGCCACCTGAGCCACCTGCCGTGCGGCGTCCGGATGTCCCGACAGCGCGGCGGCCGACGTCATCTCGGCAAGCTTGCCGGAATCGGAGGCGATTTCGATCACCATGTGTGCCAATGTCTCCGGAGTGAGGTCACGGTCGGCGACGATCACACCACCTCCGGCCTCGACGACCGGCAGCGCGTTGAGCCGCTGTTCGCCGTTGCCGATGGGCAGGGGCACGTAGATGGCGGGCAACCCGACCGCCGAGACCTCGGCGACGGTCATCGCGCCGGATCGGCACACGGCGATATCGGCCGCGGCGTAGGCCAGGTCCATGCGGTCCAGGTATGGCAGAGCCACATATTTGGGGGCACCCGGAACATCCCGCGGACCGCCCTGTGGCAGCTCGATCGTATTCTTCGGCCCGTGTGCATGCAGCACCGAAACACCGGCAGCGGCAAGGTCATTGGCTGCGGCCGAGACGGCATTGTTCAGGGACACCGCGCCCTGGGACCCGCCGAATACCAAGAGCACGAGAGCATCGTCGTCGAATCCGTAGTGAGCACGCGCCTCCTGCCGCAATGCGGTGCGATCCAGCGCTGTGATCGATCCACGAACCGGCACCCCGACCACCTCGGCATGGCGCAGTCCCGAATCCGAGACGGCCGACAGCACGCGCTGCGCGCTGCGCGCCCCGACCCGATTGGCAAGGCCGGCACGTGCGTTGGCCTCGTGAATAACCACCGGAACACGAGGACGGCGCAGCGGTCCTCGACGAGCCGCCAGATAGGCGGGCAGCGCCACGTAACCCCCGAAACCGATGACCACGTCCGCTCCGACGTTGTCGAACACCGCCCGGGTCTGCCGCACTGCCCGGCGCACCCGCAACGGCAGCCGCACGAGGTCACCGGTGAGGCGGCGCGGGAGCGGCACCGGCACGATCAGTTCCAGGTCGTACCCACGGTCGGGCACCAGCCGCGTCTCCAGGCCACGCTCGGTACCCAATGCGGTGATCCGCACCGACGGGTCGATCTCACGCAGTGCGTCGGCAACCGCCATGGCGGGTTCGACGTGTCCCGCGGTACCGCCGCCGGCCAGTACCACCGAAAGCGGCCGAAGTTCGTCACTCACTCCGGGAGCATCCTTTCGGTCTGGCGGCAATCACATGTTCAGCAGCTATCGATGGCTTCGGGCCCGTGAACTCCCGGCCCGGGATTGCTCACGGGACCGGCCGCTCGCGCGCGCGCCCGAGGCCCTGCGCACCTGCTGTACCTGCCTATGATGCCCTGCGTCGCTATCGGTACGTGCACGTGGCTTGCGCTTGCCCCCCTGCGCCGATTCTTGCTGCCATGTGCGCTCGGGCCGCCGATCGGCAGTCTCGGCGCCTCGTCCGGCCGACTTGGCGCGCAGTCGATCGCGTGCGGTGTCGATGCGCGGCGCCACATACGGCTCCGGCGCCGGGAGCCGCAGCAGCCTGTTCATCCGGTCACCCGAACCCGCACGCAGTGCGGCGACGGCCTCGGGTTCGTGGCGCGCCGCGTTAGCGATCAGACCGATCATGAAAAGGGCTGTGGCCGTGGCAGTACCACCCGAAGAAATCAGCGGCAGCTGGATACCGGTCACCGGCAGTAGGCCGATCACGTATCCGATGTTGATGAAGGACTGACCGATGACCCACATACCGGCGGTGGCGGTCAGCATCCGCAGGAACGGATCGGCACTGCGTTTGGCGATGCGCATGGCGGTGTATGCAAAGACGCCGAACAGCGCCAGCACCCCCATGCAGCCGACAAATCCGAGTTCCTCGCCGATGATCGCGAAGATGAAGTCGTTGTGGGCGTTGGGCAGGTAGTGCCATTTCGCCGAACCCTGCCCCAGACCCTGGCCGAAGAAACCACCCTGGGCCAGCGCGAATCGAGCCTGACGCGACTGATAACCGGTGGCCTGCGGGTCCGCCGACGGATCCAGCCACGCCTTGACCCGATCAGAGCGGTACCCGGCGGAGACGGCAAGGATTGCCGCGGCCAGTACGGCGGCGATCACCGAACTGAGGAACACCTTCAGCGGCAGCCCGGCATACCAGAGCAGCGCCAGCAAGATGATGCTCATGGACACCGTCTGCCCCAGGTCGGGCTGAATGACGATGAGCACGAGGGCGATGAGCGCGGCCGGCACCAACGGAACCAGCATCTCGCGCAGCGAGGCCTTCTCCATGCGGCGCGAAGCCAACAGGTGCGCACCCCAGATCGCGAAGGCGATCTTGGTGAGCTCCGAAGGTTGCATCGACATGCCGCCGTAGACGAACCAGCCACGAGAACCGTTGGAGTACGTGCCGATTCCGGGCACCAGCACCAAGGTGATCAAGACGATGGTGAAGACGAATGCCGGGAACGAGTACTTGCGCATCACCCGGATCGGCGTGCGCAGCGCGATGTAGAAACCGACCAGACCCACGCAGACCCAGAGCACCTGCTTGCCGAACACCGCCCACGCAGACCCGTCCACGTCATAGGACTCAACGCCCGAAGCGGACAACACCATGATGAGGCCCAGTGTGGTCAACAGCGCGGCCGTCGCGATGATCAGGTGAAACGAGGTCATCGGCCGGTTCAGCCAGGCACCCAAACGAGTCCGGGCCACCAACCCAGCGGTCTTCGCGTCGGACGATTTCTTGGCAGGCTTGGCCGCCGTCTTCGCCGCAGCGCGGTTCTCGGAGCGGAAAAACCTGGTGAACGGAGCGGTCAGGGTCGACACGGCGCTATTACCTAACCGGTAAGTGCGCGCACCGCCGCGGCGAATCGATCGCCACGCTCGGAGTACCCGCTGAATTGGTCGAAGGATGCGCCGGCCGGAGCCAGCAGCACGGTGTCGCCAGGCAGGGCCACAGCGCTGGCGTGCCGGACGGCCGCGGCCATGACCCGGGTACCCAGATCAGCGCCACCCCCATCCGCCTCATCAGTCACATAGACCACATTTGCCTCTTGCACCCCAGCATCCTCGCGCGTCACAACCGCAACAACGGGTACATCCGGCGCGTGTCGCGCCAAAGCCTCAGCAATCACACCCCGATCGGTGCCGATCAGCACAACCGCACCGAGCCGGTCGGCACATTCGCGCACCAGATCATCGACCGCCGCTCCCTTGAGCAACCCCCCGGCAATCCAGATGACGCGCCGATAGGCCGCGATGGACGCCGCGGCAGCGTGCGGATTGGTGGCCTTCGAGTCGTCCACGTACGAAACATCGTGTCGCTGCGCCACCAGCTCGGCACGGTGCCGCCCCACCTGGAATGCCTCCAGCGCCCTCGCAACAGCCTCCGCGGGCGTACCCACCGCACGCGCCAGCGCGGCGGCCGCCAGCGCGTTGAGCACACCGATCGGACCCGCGACCGGAAGCTTGGCCACCTCGATCAGGGGTACATCCGGCCCGAACGCCCGGTCCACCAGCAGGCCGTCACGCACTCCGAGCTCCCCGGCCCCGGGTTCACCGGTGCGGAACCCGGCCTTGATCGGTGCCGCCGCGCCGTAAAGCAGTCCGGCCGCCACCCCGTCATCGAGACCGACGACGGCGACCTCGCCGTCGAGCACTCGCGCCTTGTCCCGGGTGTAGGCGTCCATTCCCCCGTGCCAGTCCAAGTGATCCTCGGCCACGTTGAGCACCACGCCGGCGGTCGGCCGCACCGAGGGCGCCCAGTGCAACTGGAAGCTCGACAGCTCGACGGCCAGGTAGTCGACATCGCGATCCAGCACGTTCAGCACCGGGTCGCCGATGTTCCCGCACAGCGCACTGGTGCGGCCCGCGGCCGTCAGCATGTCGTGGACCATGGCGGTGGTGGTGGTCTTTCCGTTGGTTCCGGTCACCACCAGCCATCGCTTGGGCGGCCCAAACCGGCCGGAAACATCCAGACGCCATGCCAATTCGACATCACCCCAGATGGGCAGCCCGGCATGCACCGCGGCCAGCACGATCGGCGAGGAAGGACCGAAGCCGGGACTGACGATCACCAGATCCTGATCGGCCATGTGGTGCTGCGCCTCGGCGGTGGTGAGCGCCCCGCGCCCCGCATCGCGATGGCCCCGCAGGGCGTCCTCATTGTCGTCGCAGACGGTAATGCGCAGGTCGAGGTCGGCCAGCCCCGTCAACGCCGCGACCACGGCATCGCCTGTGACACGCGCGCCGCAAACCAGAACCCTTGCTCGGCTGGGCAGTTCGTCCATCTCAGAAACGGTCATCGCCGGTTAGTCACCGATCGTGGCGAGCCACTCGCCGTAGAACAACGCCAGACCGAGACCGCAGGCAATCGCGGTCAACAGCCAGAACCGGATGATGACTGTCGTTTCCGCCCAACCCAATAGCTCGAAATGATGGTGGAACGGCGCCATCCGGAACACCCTGCGGCCGGTGGTACGGAACGCGGCGATCTGCAGGACCACCGACACGATCTCGGCGACGAACAGTGCTCCCAGCACCACCGCGAGCAGCTCGGTTCGGGTGGTCACCGACAGGCCGGCGATGATGCCGCCAAGAGCCAGCGATCCGGTGTCCCCCATAAAAATCTTGGCGGGTGCGGCGTTCCACCACAGGAACCCGATACATGCACCCGCCGTCGCCGCGGCGATCACGGCAAGGTCCAGCGGGTCGCGCACGTTGTAGCACGCCACACCGGGATGCGTGGAGCAGGCGTTGCGGTACTGCCAGAAGGTCACGATGACATAGGCGCCGGTCACCATGGCCATGCATCCGCCGGCCAGCCCATCCAGTCCGTCGGTGAAGTTGACCGCGTTCGACCACGACATCACCAGGATCACGCAGAAGAGCACGAAGATCACGGCGGGCATCGCCACGGTGGCGATCTCACGCACGTAGGACAGCTGCGCACTACCAGGCGTCAACCCGTCCGTATTGCGGAACTGCAGCACCAGCACGCCGAACACCAAGGCCGACAGGATCTGACCGACCGTCTTGGAGGTCTTGTTGAGGCCGAGATTGCGCGCCTTGCGAATCTTGATGAAGTCGTCGATGAAACCGACACCACCGAGCATGGTGGCCAGCGCAAGCACCAACAGCCCAGAGGCCGAGGGGCCATCGGATCCGAACGCAATACCGATCAGATGAGATCCGAAGTACCCGGCCCACATACCCGCCAGGATCGCGACGCCGCCCATCGAGGGAGTGCCACGCTTCTTCTGATGATGTTGCGGTCCGTCGTCCCGGATCTCCTGACCGAAGCCCTGCCGCGAGAACACCCGGATAAGCACCGGGGTCAGCATGATGGAAACCAGGATCGCGATCCCGGCCGCGATGATGATCTGCCTCATGCGTCACCCACCTTCAGCAGCTCATCGGCCACGACCCACAGCCCGGCCGACCGCGACGCCTTGACCAGCACCACGTCACCGGCCGCCAGCTCGTCGGCCAGCAGTGTGGCGGCTGCCGCAGGATCGTCCACCAGCACCGCCTCGGACCCCCACGACCCCTCCATCACTGCACCCGCATGCATTGCCCGCTGCGACCTCCCGGTTCCGACGACTACCAATCGACTGACATCTAAGCGCACGGCGGCCCGTCCGATGCGGTCATGCTCGGATATCGCATCGGGCCCCAGCTCGGCCATCTCGCCCAGCACCGCCCAGCTGCGACGGGGCTGCGCACCGTGACGAGCCATCGACACCAGGGCCTTGAGCCCGGCCATCATCGAATCCGGGTTGGCGTTGTACGCGTCGTTGATGACCGTCACCCCGTCATCTCGGGTGCTGACCTCCATGCGGCGCCGCGAGACCGGACCAGCCCCCGCGAGCGCTTCGGCAACCTGTGCCAGCGTGGCGCCGCATTCCCGCGCGACCGCGGCGGCCGCGAGTGCGTTGCTCACCTGATGCTCGCCGTGGACAGCCAATTGAACCGGTACGGCCTCGTCACCGGCATGCAGGGTGAAGCGGGCACGCGCCAGGTCGTCGACGCTCACGTCTGTCGCCCAGATATCGGCGCTGCCGTGCGCGCTGGTGCGGACCACCCGGGCCCGGGTCTTGGCTGCCATGGCGGCCACCGCCGAGTCGTCAGCATTCAGCACCGCCACACCATCACTGGAAAGTGATTGCGGCAGTTCACCCTTGGTGTCGGCAATGGCCTGTCGCGAACCGAACTCACCCAGGTGTGCCGTACCGACGTTGAGCACCACACCGATTGACGGCGGCGCGATGGCGGCCAGGTCCGCGATGTTTCCGGGGCGTCGAGCCGACAGCTCCAACACCAGAAACCTGGTCGAATCCGTCGCCCGCAGCACGGTCCAGGGATGGCCGAGCTCGTTGTTGAAGGATCCGGGTGGCGCCACCACCTCACCGAGCGGCTCGAGCACCGCGGCGATGAGGTCCTTTGTCGACGTCTTGCCCGACGACCCGGTGACACCCACGATGCGCAGCCCCCGCCACGAGAGCCGGCGGGCCACCTCGGCCGCCAGCGCTGCGGTGGCGGCCAGCACCGCGGCACCCGACCCATCCGAATCATGTTCCAGCGCAGATACTTCGGTACGCGCTATGCCAGTCGGCGGCACCACGATGGCGGGCACACCCACCGGCCTGGCGGCCAGCACGACCACGGCACCCGCCGCGATCGCACCCTCGGCATGATCGTGACCATCGACCCGGGCACCCGGCAGCGCCAAGAACAGTCCACCGGGCCCCACCTGGCGTGAATCGAATTCGACGGTGCCCGTGACGGTGGTATGCAGGGCTTCCTCGGCACTGATTCCGTCGAGACGTCCACCGACGATCTCCGCGATCTCGGCGACAGTCATCTCAATCATTCAGACTCCCGAGTCCTTTCGAGCTTTCCAGCCCTTCCAGCGCGACACGAAGCTCCACCCGGTCATCGAACGGGACCGAAACCGCGCCGACGCGCTGCCCGCTCTCGTGCCCCTTGCCCGCGATCAGGACGGTATCCCCCGGGTGCGCCCACCGTGCGGCGAAGCCGATAGCGGCACGCCGGTCGCCGATCTCGATCACTTCGGCAGCTGAACCAGTTGTGCCGGAGACGATTTCCGCGCGAATGGCGGATGGTTCCTCATCGCGCGGGTTGTCATCGGTAACCACCACGAGATCGGCCAGCTCGGCTGCCACCTGCCCCATATCTGCACGCTTGCCACGGTCTCGGTTACCGCCCGCGCCGAACACCACCCCCAGCCGTCCGTCTCGATGGCTGCGCAGACTCTCCAGGACGGCGCGCAGTGCGCCCGGTTTGTGGGCATAGTCGACAACAGCGAGAAACGGCTGGCCTGCGACCACCGACTCCATACGTCCGGGCACACCGGCGATCGCGATCCCCGGCGCCGCGGTCACCGCTGCGATCCCGAGCAATTCCAAGATCGCAATGGCCACAATACAATTGGCCACATTGTAGTGACCCGGCAATGCGATACCGAGCTCAACGCTGCCTGCCGGACCATTCGCGGCAAACCGCTGACCGCCGTCGGGGCCGACCTCCACGTCCGAACAGGTCCAGTCCGCGACGGCACCGTCGCCTGAACTCACCGTGACGGTACCGGGACCCGCCGCGCGCGCCAGTTCGGCCATGGCACGCCCGGCGTCATCATCGACACAAATGACCGAGCGCTGCGCCCGCTGCGGCGAATCACGCTGGAACAGCCGGGCCTTCGTCGCGAAGTAATCCTCCATACTGGGATGAAAGTCCAGGTGGTCTCGCGAAAGATTCGTGAACGCCCCCACCGCGAAACGCGTACCGTCCACACGGTTGAGCGCCAGCGCATGACTGGAAACCTCCATGACCACGGTGTCCACGCCACGCTGCACCATCTCGGCCAACAGCTCCTGCAGAGCGGGCGCCTCGGGTGTGGTTAGGGCGCTGGGGACATCCTCGCCGTCGATGCGTACCCCGACTGTGCCGATGAGACCGACCCGCTTGCCCGCCGCCCGTAGCCCTGCCTCGACCAGATAGGTGGTCGTGGTCTTCCCGGAGGTTCCGGTGACGCCGACCACCTGCAGCTGGCGGGAAGGCTCCCCGTAGACCTTCGCCGCAAGCGCACCGAGCACCGCGCGGGGAACCGGGTGGACCAATACCGCGATATCCGAGAAATCCGGGCTCTGCTCGGCCAGCAGCTGTGCCCCGGCGGCATCCGTCAGCACGGCAGTAGCTCCCGCAGCGATCGCCTCGGACGCGAACTGTGCGCCATGGGCGCTACTACCGGGCAGCGCCGCGAAGAGGTCACCCGCCCGCGCGTCCTGGGCTCGCAGCGTGACGCCGGTGACGGTCGCGGCACTGGGCCCACGCAGTTCCGCCGAAATCAATGAGGCGAGGTCGGAGACCGGCTGCGGGCGCGTTGAGGGAAGGAACCGGTGGGTTCCGGATGCCGCCACCTGCGATCACCTCCTGCCGTTCTTCTGCTGCCCATGGCCTCCGGGCGTCAAACGACAGTACCGGGCGAGCAGTCGTCCCCTCATCGGATGAGGACCGGCTCAGGTCGCCTGCAAGATCAACGGTGGTCCGGGATCGGGTGACAACGGCACGTTTTGGCGCCGCATCAACCACGACGCGATGTTGTGGAACAGCGGGGCCGCAGTCATGTGCGGCGATCCGTCGGACCCGCGTTTCGGCGCGTTCATCTCGATACCGATGACGTACCGGGGATCATCGGTGGTGGCGATGCCGGCGAAGGTGATCCAGTAGACGTCGTCGAAGTAGCACCCGCAGGCCGGGTTGATCTGCTGGGCGGTGCCGGTCTTGCCGCTCAGCTGATAGCCCTCGACAGCGCCGGACGCGCCGGTGCCGTTCTGGATCTGACGCGCATCCGGTTGCAGCACCGCGCGCAGCATGTTCCGCACGGTGCGCGCGGTTCCGGCGTTGACCACCTGTACCGGCTCGGGGCGTGGCTCTTCCTTACGGGTGCCATCAGGTGCGGTGATGCTCTTGACGATGCGCGGCGGCATCCGCACTCCGTCGTTGGCGATCGCCTGATACATACCCGTCATCTGCAGCAGCGTCATCGACAAGCCCTGACCGATCGGGAGGTTCGAGAAGGTGCTGCCCGACCACTGCTCGATCGGCGGCACGATGCCCGAGCTTTCGCCGGGCAGGCCGACGCCCGTGCGCTGGCCCAGACCGAACTTGTCCACCAGATCCATGAACCGTTCCGGGCCGACCCGCTGGGCCAGCATCAGCGTGCCCACGTTGGACGATTTCCCAAAGACACCGGTAGTGGTAAACGGCACTGTTCCGTGTGGCCACGCATCCCGCACGGTGACGCCACCCATGTTGATAGAACCCGGAACCTGCAAGACCTCATCGGGATTGGACAGATCGTTCTCGATCACCGCCGAGGCGGTGATGACCTTGTTGACCGATCCGGGCTCGAACGGTGAAGACACCGACAGATTGCCCATCTCGCGGTTGCCCTGCTTACCGAGGTTTTGCGACGGATCAAAGGTGTTGTCGTTGGCCATGGCCAGGACCTCACCGGTCTTGGAATCAAGTACGACCGCCGACACCGTCCGCGCCTCGGACAGGTCCTTGGCCTGCTGAACCTGCTGCTGCACGTAGAACTGGATGTCGTTGTCCAATGTGAGCTCGACGGTGGATCCGTTGACGGCATTGTGGCGGTCCCGATAACTGCCGGGAATCACCGCGCCATCGGAGCCGCGGTCGTAGGTTTGGGAACCGTCCTTACCGGCCAGCGCGCTGTCCAGCGAATCCTCAAGCCCGAGAAGGCCATACCCCTCCCAGTCGATGCTGCCCACAATATTGGCGGCCAGCGATCCGCCGGGATACTGGCGAATGTCCTGCCGCTCGGCGCCCACCTCGGGGAATTCTTTGACGATCTCGGCGGCGATCGCCGG
Organism: Mycobacteroides sp. H001; assembly: GCF_001440005.1. NCBI lineage: Bacteria > Bacillati > Actinomycetota > Actinomycetes > Mycobacteriales > Mycobacteriaceae > Mycobacteroides > Mycobacteroides sp. H001. Next base: position 32,459 of record NZ_LJYH01000035.1, on the reverse strand, counting down.
GTCTACCGAACGCGCCAGGTACGCGAAGGTGTCGTCGCTGCGGATCTTCTTCAGCAGGCTCTTGGCATCGGGCTTGTTTCCGAGCTTGGCCGACACTCCGGCAGCGATATCCTGCAGCCGCCGTTCCGGATCGACCGCCCGTGTTTTCGCCGCCGCGGCCTTAACGGCGTCGCTCTTCCCGGGGTCCTGGAGGATTTTCAGGCTTTCCTCCCACGACTTCTTGAGCTGCTCACGAATCTTCTTCGGCTGGAAGGTGAGAGCACGAGCCTCGATGGTGAAAGCCAGTTTGTTGCCCACGCGGTCAACGATGGTGCCACGCAACGCCTTCTCGGTCTCGGTGACCTTCAGCTGTCCCGAGGCCTCGGCACGCAGACCCGCCGCGCGCGGTCCCTGCAGAGTGAACAACTGAAGGGCGACGACGGCCAACGTCAGAAAAATGATGATGTTGCCCGTGCGATGACGGAAAGCGAATCCAGCGGTCCGCGACACGGCAGACGCCGGACGCCGGACACGGCGAGCGCCGACCGGCCGGGAGCGATCCTGCCGGTTCACGCCGTCGGGTGGGGACTCGTTGTTGCCACGGGATTGAATTGTTCCCCGGTAACTGGAGAATTCGCGATATTTGATGCTTGCGGCGCGTCGGCCACTGGGGGCGGTATCACGGCGGCGGGGTCCGGTGCGGCGACCACAGGAGCGGGCATGACCGGAGCCGGCGGCGCCAAGACAGGTTCCTGCCCCGCAGGAGCTTCCACTACAGGCGCGGGTACCGCGGCCGGCGGGGGCATGTGGGGCACCACAGCCACCGGAGGCGGTACGGGTGGCAGCTGTACGGGGACCTCGACCGAGTTACCGGCCTTAGGAACGGCATCGGCATCGTCGGGGATCACGGAGTTCAGCGGTGCCGGCGCAACACCCTCAGCTGGTTTCGGGGCGCCCACCAGCAGCCAATTGCCCTGCGGGTCCCGTACCAGATGCGCGATATCACGCGATGGGATCATGCCGAGGTCGCGCGCCGAATCCGCCAGCGCCGGCGCCGATTCCGCACGTAGCACATCGCGCTCGAGGGCTTCCTTGCGTTGCAGCAGCTGCTCGTTGGTGCGCCGCTGAGTGCCCAGCTGATAGGAGCGTTCCGCGGCGTCGGTCGAGAGCCACAATGTGATGGCCAAGCCGACACCCAGGGCACCGATAACCAACACAACAAACGGCACCTTGGCGATCCACACATGCGGCCGCAGGTCCACCTCGGAGAGGCGGGTAAGGATCCGTTCGCGTAGCGGTATCCGAATGACTTTGGGCGCTTTGGCCTTACGGGCCTTCGCGCGAGCCTTCGCCTGTTGTGTGCTGGTCGCCGGGCGGATCTTCTCGGGAGCCTTGCGCTGCACCGGGATCGGCATGGTCTGCGGGGCGGAACGGCGCGGACGCGGCGACGGGCCGGCGCCGACCGACTTGGGAGCGGCACCACGACGTTTAGCGGGCTTGGCGGGATTGCTCTTCTTGGGGGACTCGCCGGCTTTCTTGCGCACCCCAATCATGCGCTCCTCCTGTCCGCAACTCGTTCGATTGCCCGCAACCGCACTGGCGCGCTCCGTGGATTGACTTCTATTTCCGCCTCGTCGGCCCGCTCGGCACCGCGGGTGATCGCCGCGAACTCCGGCGCGTCACCGGGCAGCTCGACCGGTAGGTCGATCGGTGACCGAGATGCGATGGCGGCCGCAAATTCCGCCTTGACGATCTTGTCCTCCAGCGACTGATACGCCATGACCGCGATACGACCACCCGGACGCAGCGCTGCCATGGCGGTAGGTATCGCGGCCGCAAGGGATTCGAGCTCGGCGTTGACTGCGATCCGCAGTGCCTGGAAGGTTCTTTTCGCCGGATGACCCCCGGTACGACGGGTGGCCGCTGGGATGGTGTCGTACAGCAGCTCAACCAACTGCGCACTGTGCGTAAAGGGTTGGGCGGCGCGGCGCCGGACGACCTCGTCTGCAATTCGCCGCGCGAAGCGTTCCTCGCCAAATCTACTGAGCACCCTGGACAATTCGGGTGCCGTATAGGTGTTCAAGATGTCGGCGGCGGTCAGCTCGTCGTGCGAATTCATCCGCATGTCCAACGGGGCGTCGACCGAATAGGCGAAACCACGATCGGCCTGATCGAGCTGCATGGATGACACGCCCAGATCGAAGAGCACTGCGTCAACTGAAGATGTTGCGCGGTAACCCAACCCGTCAAGCGCGTCCGCCAGACCGTCGTAGCGGGTATGCACTCCGGTGAATCGCTTCCCGAAGGCCTCCAGCCGCTTCCGGGCGATCTCAAGGGCATTGGTATCACGATCGAGGCCGATCACCGTCAGGCCCGGCAGCACGGAGAGAAAGTGCTCGGTGTGCCCGCCGGCGCCCAGAGTGGCATCGATCAGCACCGCACCCGCCCCATCCGCGGACCTGGCGGTCAGCGCCGGAGCGAGCAGCTCATAGCAGCGGCCGAGCATGACCGGAACATGGCCGAATCCAGCCCCGGAGCCAGCCGGAAAATCGTTGTCAGACACGGCGGTACCCCTCCGGGAGCGGAAAACGCCCCAATGGGAGCGCTGGTAGGTGCGAGGAGCCCGCGCAGCCCGGTCCCTGCCCGATGGTGCGAACCTGGCGTCGGGGAAGTACGCCAGGGCCGTATCGGACAGAGGCCGCGCTTCGCGGGCTCGCTCAGAAGATGCCATTGAGGGATTCATCGCTGGCCGCCGAGAAGTTCTCTTCGTGTTCCTCCAGGTACTGCTGCCACTTCGCAGCATCCCAAATCTCTAGGTAGTCAACGGATCCGATGACAACGCAGTCCTTGGACAAATCCGCGTATCGCCGGTGATCGGCGGACAGGGTGATGCGCCCCTGCGCATCTGGATGCTGTTCGTCGGTGGCCGCCGCCAGGTTGCGCAGAAAGGCACGGGCCTCAGGGTTGCTCCGAGAAGCCGTGGCGGCCTTACGGGCCAGCTGCTCGAACTCGGCCCGCGGGTAGACGGCGAGGCTGTGGTCCTGGCTTTTGGTAACCATCAACCCTCCCGCTAGCGCGTCCCGAAACTTGGCGGGCAATGTGAGTCGCCCCTTGTCGTCGAGCTTGGGCGTGTAGGTACCGAGAAACACCTCGACACCTCCCTGCCCGGAACCCTTCGGAGCTACCCTTCCCTCCGATAGGCGCCACTTTACCCCACAATCCCCCACTTTGAATCTGATTTGCCGCGTGTCTCCCCACCATGCGCCCACCAGAAGGTCGACGAATGGCTTCGGCTTGCCGTTTCCCCAGGTCAAACCCGTGGGGGCGAGTGGGGCACCGGCATCCGGACGAGTTGATAACGATTTGGCCTGCACGGGCGAACAGGCTTGCGAGCGATCACCCCATGGCGAGTCGTCCCAGAGTGGGACTGCTCAGGCAGCAACGCATACAGCAACAGACCCGCGCCGACTGCGCGGGTCTGTGAGTCCGGACTGCTTTAGATGAGGTTTGTCAGTTGTCGAAGCGGCGGCGGAACCGCTCTTCCATGCGCTGCGCGAACGATCCGGCAGCGCGGGGGCGACGGGTGCGGCCGCTGGATGCGCCCGGTCCCCCTTGCCCGGCGGCACTCGCCTCGGAGCGCCGGCTTCCGATGATCGCGAAAACCGCGGCCCCGAACATGACGACGAATCCGATCACGCTCAGGACCGGGAAGTTTCCGATCTGAGTAGCGGGCACGGCGACACCGATCACCAACATCGCCAAGCCGATGCAGAAGAGCGCCGCACCCTGCAGACGGCGGCGACCGGAGGTCGCGCCCAGGCGTCCTCCGCGCACGCTCGACGCAAACTTGGGGTCCTCCGCGTACAGCGCGCTCTCGATCTGGTCGAGCATGCGCTGCTCGTGCTCGGAGAGTGGCATCGGTCCCTCCCTCTGGCGCATCGCAACCGGTTGAGTATGTCGTGTCGTTTTATCAAGGGTGCCGCGGTTACAACACCCTCACGTTCATAATACGAGGTGAATACCCGCTATACCACCCGGTTCACCCACCAATCTCCCAGCCACACCGACCGGGCAACCGACACGGCGCGGCGCGCCGACGGACTCGGCGAAAACAGAGACAACGCCCAGGAATGGGCAGAGCGTGATAAACCCGGCGGTACACCCGAAGCCCATATAGAAACCAAAAGGACGCACGTTGACGACCTTCCTGGCCGACTTGTCGCAACGCGATATGCAGCGCAGGCTCAGCGAAGCACTTCGTGTCTACGTCATCGCCATGGGCTATCCGCATGGCACCGAGGACCAGCGTGCTCCGATGTGGCTCGAACACAGCCGCAGACGGGGCTGGCAGGCGGCCGCGATCTTTGATTCTCCGGTCGACCCATCCTCTGACAGCGCCGGATCCATCCAGGATCACATGGACCAGGCACGCATCGTCGGGATCGCCTATGGCTACCGCGGTGCCGCCGACCAGTGGTGGCACCAACAGGTCAGCCAGGGACTACGCAAGTCCGGGGTGCCCCGCGACCACATCAGCGCCCTGCTCGATCAGTATTTCGAACTGACGGAATTGCACGTCGACCCAGGACTCCAGGGCCACGGCTTCGGTGAGGCGTTGGCGCGGCGGCTGCTGGCCGGTCGCTCCGAATCGCATGTGCTGCTGTCGACCCCCGAGATCACCGGCGAGTCCAACCGGGCGTGGCGGTTGTACCGCCGACTCGGGTTCACCGATGTCATCCGGCAACACCAGTTCGCGGGAGACCCCCGACGATTCGCAGTGCTTGGCCGGGCTTTGCCGCTGGAACCCGGATATCGACAGGCCGACGTGACCGCCGTCTGGCACGATGAGCCGCGATGACTAGCCCTGGGCGTGCGGCGCGTATTGCCGCAGTGCTGTTGTTGACGACGTTGCCGCTGCTGTCGGGATGCGTGCGCGTCAAGGCCTCGATGACCGTCACCACCGACGATCACGTCTCGGGGCAACTGATCGCTGTCGCCAAACCGCAAGGTAAAGACGACAAGGGCCCTCAGCTCGAACGCAACATGTCCTTCGCCCAGAAGGTTCAGGTCAGCGAGTACGAAGAGAACGGCATGGTGGGGTCGCGCGCCATCTTCAACGATCTGACGTTCGCCGAAGTCCCCCAGTTGGCCGGGATGAACAAGAACGCCGCCGGATTCGATCTCACCCTGCGCCGCAACGGCGATGTGGTGGTACTGGAAGGTCGTGCCGATCTCACCGCACTGGAAGACACCTCAGATGCCGATGTGTCGCTGGCCATTTCGTTTCCCGGCGATATCGAATCCACCAACGGGGAGATGCTCGGCTCCGACGCCGTGCAGTGGAAACTCACTCCCGGCGTGGTCAGCACGTTCACCGCGACCTCCCGCTACACCGACCCCAGCACCCGCTCCTTCAACGGAGCCGCGATCTTCATAACGATTTCCGCCCTGCTAATCGGTGCCCTGGTGGCGTCCCTGGCCTGGCTGGACCGCGACCAGTCCCCTCGGTTTACGCCCGACCAGTTCCCGGAGTAACCCGCACTCCGAGGTTCTCCAGCACCTCGGACGTGGCCCGCGCGAAGTTCAGGGTCATGAAGTGCAGGCACGGAACACCCTCGGCGACCAGCCGCGCTGCCATCGACGTGGCGACCTCGACACCGACCTTGCGGACCTCGTCGCGGTCCTCTTCGGGTCCGTCCCCGGCTGCACGCAAGAGCTGTTCTTCCAGCGCAGCGGGCAGCGTGGACGAGGAGAGCTCCACCTGCCGGCGCACCGACCGCAGCGACGTAATGGGCATCAGCCCGGGAACGATCGGCTTGGCGCCCTGTTCGGGGTCGGCGGCCACCACCCGATCGCGTAGCCGCAGGTAGTCGTCGACGTCGAAAAACATCTGGGTGATGGAGTACTCCGCTCCGGCCCGCAGCTTGTTCACCAGATTGGCAGTGTCGCGCTCCAGATCGATCGCCTGCGGATGGCCCTCCGGGAAAGAGGCGACACCCACGTGGAAGTCACCCAGGTCACGAACCAGCCGCACCAATTCCTCGGCATAGGTCAGGCCACCGGGGTGCGGAATCCATTCAGCATTCACATCCCCAGCCGGATCGCCCCGCAGGGCAAGGATATTGGTGATCCCACGGTCCACGTATGCGCCCACCATGGCCCGCAACTCATCGACGGTGTGCCCGACGGCCGTCAGGTGCGCAACCGGCAGCAAGGTGGTGTTCTCGGCCAGCTCACCGGTCACCCGCACCGTGCGATCACGCGTGGAGCCACCCGCTCCATAGGTCACCGAGACGAACACCGGCTGATACCGCTCGAAAACTCTTGCCGCCCGCCACAACCGCGCCTCGGCGGCCTCGTCGCGAGGCGGCATGAACTCCACCGAGAACGCGACATCACCGGGCTGAACCCCGGCCAGTCGATCGGCGATCGACCCCGGATCCTGCAGCTCGGCGACCGATGCGTCATGGTCGAGCGGGTTGGTTGTCACCCGTTCAGGATAGGTGGGATTACTCTAGGTTCACTCTCGGAGACCTGTAGGCATCCGGGACCCACCACCACACCCTGAGAGGACGCACCGCTGAGTGTCAACGTAGCCGCTGCCAACGCCCGGCACCTGACCGACGCGGTAAGCGACCAACTGAGCCAGTTCCTGGCCGAATGCCGTGAGCACACCGCGCATATCGGCCCGAACTATGAGCATGCGATCACAGCCCTCGACCGGTTTGTGCTGCGTGGCGGCAAGCGGCTGCGACCGGCGTTCGCCTACTGGGGCTGGCGAGCGGTCACCGACGACCCCGACCCGTGGAACCCCGAGGTGCTGCGGGTGTGTGCCGCACTGGAACTGCTGCACACCTGCGCGCTCATCCACGACGACGTCATCGACAGCTCCGCCACCCGGCGCGGCGAACCCACCATCCATATCGAATTCGCCGCCCTGCACCGTGAGAACGGCTGGTCCGGCTCCCCCGAACAGTTCGGCATATCTGCGGCGATCCTGCTCGGCGATCTGGCACTCACCTGGGCTGATGACATGGTGGTCGGCGCACAGCTGTCCCCTCAAGCCCATGCGAGGGCCCGAGGTGTGTGGTCGATCCTGCGCAGCGAGGTGCTCGGCGGCCAATATCTGGACATCCTGTCCGAATCCTCGGGCGACGAATCCGTCGAGACCGCCATGCGCGTCATCCGCTTCAAGACCGCCGGTTATACGGTGCAGCGGCCCCTGCAGCTGGGTGTCGCGATCGCGGCCGAGAACCCGGAGACCTCGCGACTTCTCGGTGACGTCGGACTGGATATCGGTGTCGCGTTCCAGCTGCGCGACGATGTGCTCGGGGTATTCGGGGATCCCAAGGTGACCGGGAAACCCGCCGGGGACGACCTGCGTTCCGGAAAGCGCACCGTGCTGCTGGCCGAAGCCCTGCGTCTGGCACGCCTCAACGACAACGCCGCCGAGGACATGCTTCACTCCTGGATCGGCACGCCACTCACCGATCATCAGGTCGCCGAAATGTGTTCACTCATCGTCGACTTGGGTGCACTCGCGGCAGTGGAGTCTCGTATCGAGGAACACACGCACCGCGCGCTGGAGCAGCTGTCCAGCGCCGATATCGCCGATGATGCCCGTGTCGCGCTGTCCGATCTCGTCCGATTGGTGTCCAACCGGAGCGCATGATCACGTGAGCACATCATCAAAGGCGGTGCAGCCTCCCCTGGAACCGAACCCTGAACCGGCACCTGCGGTACTCGATCCGGGTGCCGGGTGGACAGCAGCCTTCCTGAGGTCCCCCGCCGGCCGCGCGGCAGTCACCGGATTCGGTGGCGCCATCCTCATCGCCATCGGCGGACTGGGTGCGGGTAGCACCCGGCAGCACGACCCGCTGCTGGAATCGGTTGGGCTGTCCTGGTTGCGTTTCGGCCACGGGTTGGTGGTGTCCTCGATCTGCATGTGGCTCGGAGTGGTCCTCATGCTGCTGGCGTGGCTCGGGCTGGGCCGCCACGTGATCGCGGGCAAGGTGACCAAAGAGTCCCTCCTGGTCGTCATTCCGTGCTGGCTGCTGCCACTGCTCGCCTCGGTTCCGGTGTTCAGTCGGGATGCCTACTCCTATCTGGCGCAGGGCGCGTTGCTACGCGACGGATTCGATCCCTATCTGGTGGGCCCGGTCGAAAACCCGAACGCGTTGCTAGAGAACGTCAGTCCGATCTGGTCCACCACCACCGCGCCGTATGGACCACTGTTCATCCTCATCGCACGATTTGTCACTCAGATCGTCGGTGATGATGTGGTGGCCGGAACCATGCTGCTGCGCCTGTTCATGCTGCCCGGATTGGCGCTGCTGGTGTGGGCCACCCCTCGAGTCGCCCGCTGCCTTTCGGCCAACGCCAGCAAGGCATTGTGGATCTGTGTGCTCAACCCGCTGGTGATCATCCATCTGATGGGCGGTGTACACAACGAGATGCTGATGGTCGGCCTGATGATGGCAGGCATTGCCCTCGTCCTTGAGCGCCACCATGTTTGGGGCATATCGGTGGTCGCGTTAGCGGTGGCTGTCAAGGCCACCGCGGGTCTTGCGTTGCCTTTCCTGGTGTGGATCTGGATGCGTCGTCTGGTCGAGAACGCCGATGCGGACTCCCCACAGCGCCACCCGGTGACCGCGTTCGCGATGGCATCGGCAGCCTCGGTGTCCGTCGTTGTCGCGGTGTTCGCGCTGTTGTCCTGGATCGCCGGCGTCGGCCTGGGATGGCTGACCGCCCTGGCCGGTTCGGTGAAGATCATCAACTGGCTGACAGTGCCGACCGCCGTCGCCAACATCATCAACGTCGTCGCCGGTCTTTTCGTGACCGTAAATTTCGATGCTCTTCTGGAGATCACCCGCATCATCGGGGTCATGGTGATCGCGGTCAGCCTGCCCGTGGTGTGGTGGCGGCACCGACACAACGATCGCGACGCAATGTTCGGGATCCTGTGGGCCATGGTGATCGTGGTGCTCATGGCACCGGCGGCACTCCCCTGGTACTACACCTGGCCGCTGGCCATCGCAGCGCCGCTGCTGCAATCACGCATCGCGATCGCAGCCATCGCCGGGTTCTCTACCTGGATCATGGTGATCTTCAAACCCGATGGCTCCCACGGCATGTACGTGTGGATACATGTACTGATCGCGGCAACCTGCGCTGCCATCGCCTGGCGGATGATCAACACCGCGCCGGAAGCTCGCGATCCCCGCGAGTACTAGTAGGCCATCGCCTGCGCCCGCCGCAGCACCTCGCGGGCCTGGTGACCATGCAGCGCATCGACCGGGCGGGCCGCCTCGATTCGTTCGGTGGTGCCGTCACGGGTCACAGTGAGCGACTCGTCACCGGTGAACAGCCAACGCATGATTTCGGGCTCGTGATATCCCCCGTCCCGCAGCACCGAGAGCAGCCCGAACAGATGCTTCACCACAGGGCCTTCGGGGCTGAAAAAGATGACGGGAACCTTGATTTCGCCATCGCGTCGCACTGCGATGAGTTCACCGTCGCGCAAGTACTGCTGAACCTTGGAAACCGGTACCCGCAGGCGCGTGGCCACCTCTTTGAGGGAGAACAGCGGCTCGTCGGCGTCGAGAGTGTCGGCAACGTATGGAATGGCGCTCATAACGAATGACGCTAGTCGCCTCGCACGCCACCGTCGCCCAAAAGCGTCCTCCGGGTGTGGTGACGCGCGTAACCTTCGGACCGTGACGAGTTCCGGCGATCCGACATCGGTCACCCACAGCGAGTACTACCCCTACCCCGTCGAGAAGGTCTGGGATGTTCTCGTTTCCCTAGAGCTCACCGCTTCACAGGTGAAAGAGGTCAACGACGCACCCGTCGAGGTCGGCGAGACACGCGTCCTGATCACCCATCCGCAGCCCGCCGTCGGCTTCGATGGCGTGCTGCGGACCACCTACACCAGCGTGGTGCCTCACGAGCACATCGAACAGGTGTTGACCGCCCCGGGAATCGAAGTGACCTCCCGCTGGAACCTGCTCCCGGAGCCCGGCGGCACCCGGCTGCGCGTCACGTACAGCCGGTTCGACCCGGCCATTGCCCTGCACCGTCAATGGCGGACCATGCTGTTCTCGGGCGCCGGGCCGACGCTCAACTCCGTCCGCGAAATGCTCGACAAGCGGCGTTGACGCCAGGGCACTCCCGCATCACTGGATACCATCGATGCGATGACATCGCCCAAGACCCCGACCCACCGCCACGATCCGATGATCGGGACGGTGCTCGATAGTCGGTACCGCATTGAGGCGCCGATTGCGACAGGCGGCATGTCGACCGTGTACCGGGGGCTGGATACCCGGTTGGACCGTCCGGTCGCCGTGAAGGTGATGGACAGCCGCTACGCCTCCGACACGGGGTTTCTGGCACGGTTCCGGCTCGAAGCCCGGGCCGTCGCACGATTGCGCCACCCAGGGCTGGTGGCCGTGTTCGATCAGGGCATGGACGGTAAGCACCCCTTCCTGGTGATGGAGCTGATCGACGGCGGCACCCTGCGCGAGTTGTTGCGCGAACGTGGCCCCATGCCGCCCCATGCCGTGGCGGCGGTGTTCAATCCGCTGCTCGGCGGCTTGGCGGTCGCACACCGATCGGGACTGGTGCACCGCGACGTCAAACCCGAGAACGTGCTGATTTCTGACGACGGCGAGGTCAAGCTCGCCGATTTCGGGCTGGTGCGTGCCGTCGCCGAGGCCGGAATCACCTCGACCAGCGTGATCTTGGGCACGGCCGCGTACCTGTCTCCCGAGCAGGTGCGCACCGGCTCGGCCGGCCCACGCAGCGATGTCTATTCGGCGGGCATCCTGATGTACGAATTGCTCACCGGTTCAACACCGTTCACCGGGGATACGCCGCTGGCCCTGGCCTATCAACGCATCGATCGCGATGTACAGGCACCCAGTGAGGCCATCGACGGCATTCCGGAAGAGTTCGACGAACTGGTGCTGCGCGCCACCTCCCGCGACCCGGACGCGCGCTACGCCGACGCCGCTCAGATGGGCGCCGAGCTGGACGCCATCGCCGCGGATCTGCAACTGCCCACCTTCCGCGTCCCCGCACCCCGGGATTCTAAACAGCATGTCGCCGAACAGCTTTACCGCAGCCGACTGATCGAGACCGGCGGACGCACCACAGGCAATCTCAGCGCCCCCGGCAAAACGGATGCCGCCGACACCGCCTCGGCCGCCGCGGCCCTGGGTGTCTCACCACGGCCCAGCGTCTCGGCACGTCCCAAGGTGCCCAATCCCACGCGGATGATGGACCCGGTGCCCGCCTACGATCCCCAATACGATCCCGAATTCGACAGTGACCCTGACGAATCAGCGTTCTTCGCCGATATCGACGACTCGGAGTACCGGTACGAGCGTCAGCAGAGCCGCCGCGCGATCTTCATGTGGCTGGTGATCGTCCTCATCATCACCACCTCGGTGGCGGCGGGATGTTGGTCGCTGGGCGCCAACATCACCAACCTGCTTTAGTCCCTGAGCATCTCCGCGACGAGGAACGCCAGCTCCAGCGACTGCTGGGTGTTCAGACGCGGATCGCACGCCGTTTCGTAACGACCGGCCAGATCGTCATCCGAAATGTCCTGTGCCCCACCGAGACATTCGGTGACGTTCTCACCGGTGATCTCGACGTGAATACCACCGGGGTGCGTGCCGAGCGCGTTGTGCACCTCGAAGTATCCCTGCACCTCATCGACGATCCGATCGAAGTGCCGCGTCTTGTAACCGCTGGGCGACTCGTGGGTGTTGCCGTGCATCGGGTCACACTGCCAAACGACCTGATGTCCGGTCGCCTGCACCTTCTCGATGATCGGCGGAAGCAGATCGCGCACCTTCGAGTTGCCCATCCGCGAGACGAACGTCAGGCGGCCCGGCTTGTTGTGCGGGTCAAGACGTTCCACGTATTCGACGGCCTGATCGGGCGTGGTGGTCGGGCCGATCTTCATCCCGATCGGGTTTGCGATGATCTCCGCGAAGGCCACATGCGCGTGATCGAGCTGCCGCGTGCGATCTCCGATCCACAGGTAATGCGCCGACAGGTCGTACAGTGCCGGCTCGCCGTTCTCGTCCTCTGACAAACGCAGCATGGCGCGCTCGTAGTCGAGCACCAGCGCCTCGTGGCTGGCGTAGATCTCGGCGGTGTCCAGGTTCGAATCCGCCACACCGCAGGCACTCATGAACTTCAGCCCGCGATCGATCTCGGAGGCCAGTGCCTCATACCGGGCACCGGCAGGTGAGGTACGGACGAATTCGCGGTTCCAGTCGTGCACCAGTGCCAGCGAGGCCATCCCCGAGCCGGTTACCGCGCGCACCAGGTTCATCGCGGCGCTGGCGTTCGCGTAGGCGCGCACCAGACGCGACGGGTCGTGCTCACGCAGTGCCGCATCGGGGGCGAATCCGTTCACCATGTCGCCGCGGTAGGACCGCAGCCCCAGTGCGTCGGTGTCGGAGCTGCGCGGCTTGGCGTATTGGCCGGCGATACGGGCCAGCTTCACCACCGGCATGCTCGATCCGTACGTCAGCACCACCGCCATCTGCAGCAGTGCGCGGATGTTGGCCCGGATATGCGGCTCGGTGTTGTCGGCGAAGGTCTCGGCGCAGTCTCCGCCCTGCAGCAGGAATGCCTCACCACGTGCTACCTGGGCCAGCTGGCCCTGCAAACGCTGGATCTCCGCGGGGACGGTGATCGGGGGCACGCTTTCCAGCACGGTCCGCATGGCGGCGGCCTGATTCGCGGGCCAGCTCGGCTGCTGAGCAGCAGGTTTGGCGAGCGCGGCATCCAGGCGCTGACGCAGATCGGCCGGGAGCGGCGGCAGCTCCGGCAATTGGTCGATGGGGACGTCGACTGTCCAGTTCACGTACCCATCTTAACCGCCCCTTACCAGCGGATTTTCACCCGGGATTCGCGGTGATCAGCCCGGCGGAACCATCGCGCGGTAGCGGGCCAGGTTGTAGCGGGCATCAACCAGGGCATCGTGTGAGTCGGCGGGCCGTTTCGGCACCGCCGGGCGGCCCAGCTCGTACCACAGCTGCTTGAGTTCGAGGGTGAACCGGGGAACCGGCTGCGGCAGCTCCGTCATGGCCCCCCACAGCTGACACAGCGCCACGTGGTCATAGGCACCCACCCAGGCCCACAGCTCGATCGGGTCGGCCGGCCCGCCACCGTTCAGTCCGAGGAACTCGGCCAGCTCGTCGCGAATCTGCCCGCGTGAGCGCCACAGCGGCGACGACAGCGCGGGCAGTTTGGGCAGGACGTTCTGGCGCACCCACGGACCCGCCTGCTGCGGGTCGAAGGCGGTGGAGACGGCGTAGTACTCACGGCCGTCTTCGCACACCATCCCGATGGAGATGAGTTCGATGGTGCGGCCATCGTCGATGAACTCGGTGTCGTAGAAGTAACGCACGCGGGCCGCCTAGTTGTGCGCCGGAGAAGCCGGCGTCAGCTCATCGGCCTGTGTCGGCTCATCTTCGCGCACAACATCGTTCACGTCCGTCGGATCACGCCGCAGCCAAATCCAGCTGGCCACGAGCACCCCGAGATGAACGAACACATACAGACTGGGGATCAGATCGTTCAGGACGCCGCCGGGTCGTAACGTCAACGCGCCGGAGTCCGGCGTCTTGCCGCTCAGGCTGGTGAACCACGCCGCGAACACCGCACAGAATGCCCACATCGTGATCGCGGACGCCCGTTTACCCAGCACGTAGCCGCGGTAGCCCAGATGAACGACCAATGGCACGAACCACACCCAGTGATGGCTCCAGCTGAACGGCGAGGCCGCAGCCGATGCCATGCCCACGATCGAGATCGCCAGCAGCAGCTGATCGCGCCGGTAGGCCAGGACCGCGACCACCAGGCTCGCCACGATCACCAGCACCGACAGTGCAGTGGCCGTTCCGGCCGACAGGTTCAATCTGAGAAAAAGCCCGCTGATGCTGGTGCTCGCGGTGGGATCGCGGGTGATGCGGCTGATCTTCTCGAAGGCACGGTCCATCCAGTAGTAGTGCGAGGCGGACGGCAGGAAGATGAAGCCCAGACCGATGGTGGCGATCAGCGTGATGGCCGCGACGACGGCCGCGCGAATCCGCCCCACCAGGAACAAGAAGACGATGAAGATCATCGGGGTCAGCTTGATGCCGGCCACGATGCCGATACCGATCCCGGCCAGCTTCCACCGTTTGGGCGCCAGGAGGTCCGTCACGACCACCGCCAGGATCAACAGATTGATCTGGCCAAGCTGGATGGAGAGCCGGACCGGCTCCAGCCACGAAACCAGACCGACCAGCAGGGCCAGCAGCCCCCATAGCCCGGCCTTGGCGGAGACATTCAGCCAGGCCAGCATGCGCCACACCGAGTAGACGAGCAGCGCCGGGAAAACCACGAGCGACAGGATCTGCGCGGTGAAATCGGTGATGAAGGCCAGCGGGGTGAACACCAGCGCCGCGAACGGGGTGTAGGTGAACAGCAGATCGTCGATCTCGCCGTTGCGCCCGATCGAGTAGAGGTCCAGTCCGTCCAGTACGCGTGTGCCACCGAATCGATACACCAACACGTCGATCTGCAGTGCGTATGTCGGCCAGTGAATGAAGACGACCGCGTGCAGCAGCAGGGCGACAGCGAGGACGAGCGGGCCACCCCACGTGATCCATCTGGCAACTCGACGAACGGAGCCGCCGTCCGCGATGGCGGTTTCGTTTATTGAATTCGGCACGGCCCTCGCATCTCTCAGTTCTCCCGCGGGTGGCCTCAAGAGTAACGGTACCGGCGCGGATAGCTGACCCACGCCCCACGGCGAGGTGTTACCTCAGATGCAGGGACGATGCACGGAACCCCGATTAACCGGCGGCGCTCTCCGGGATGCGGTCGGGTTGCTGCGGGGGTTCCGCGGGCTTGTCCTTGAGCGACGCCGCGTAAATGTCGACGTACTCCTGACCGGACAGCTGCATCAGCTCGTACATCACCTCGTCGATGACCGCTCGCTCGATGAAGCGGTTTCCGGCCATCCCGTCGAAGCGGGAGAAATCCAGCGGCTTGCCGATTTTCACGGTGACCTTGGAAAAGTGCCAGCGCGCCGTGCCCGGCGGGTTCATCACATTGGTGCCGACCATCGCGATCGGGATGACGGGCACCCCGGTGGCCAGCGCCATGCGCGCCAGGCCCGTCTTGCCCTTGTAGAGACGGCCGTCCGGGGAGCGGGTGCCTTCGGGGTAGATGCCCAGCAGCTTGCCCTCGCCGAGTAGCCGCTTGGCGGTGCTCAGCGCGTTCTCGGCGGCGTCGGCGCTAGTTCTATCGATCGGGACCTGTCCTGATCCGCCGAAGAAGACCTTCTTGAGCCAGCCCTTGAATCCGGGCTCGGTGAAGTACTCACTCTTGGCCAGGAAGGTCACCCGGCGCGTGGAGACCAACGGAAGGAAGAAACTGTCGACCACGGCGAGATGGTTTCCGGCCAGGATCGCCGGCCCGGACGATGGAATGTTCTCCAGACCTTCTACCTTGGGTCGGCCCATCAGCTGCAAGATCGGCCCCATGAAGATGTACTTCAGCAGCCAATAGAACATCGCGCGCATCCTCTCCCGATCCCCATGAGCAGCACGGGGCTGGCGCCGAGCTTACCCTCGGCGACGGCCAATCTCCGTGGAGTGTCAAAGGTCCCGGAAATATGGGACGCCATGTCCCAGAACAGGCACGGGTGCTCGTCACTCGTCGATGTCGACCGGGATGGGTTGGTACCCAGTCGATTGCGAGCTCGGCGGCGGGGCCGGGAACGGACTGCGATAACCACCCTCGGGGCCGTCATCGGGATCGTCAGGGCCCCCCGAGCCCTCGGCCTCCAACATCGCCCGCACCACCATCACCAGCGCGAGGCTGTGTTCGGCGATCGTTGCCAACAGCGGGTGATGCTCACCTTCCACCAGGGCTGCCAACGCACAGACCGGGCAGAACAGCTGGTTGCACTTTCCGGGAGCCGCACCGTCGGCAGGAGCGCGAGCGGCCTGCCGCAGCGCCGGGTCGAGCTTGTCGAGGATCGACGCGGCCAACGCCCGCAGTTCGGGGGCGAGTTCCGGATGGGTACCCGTCACGTAGGCCACACCTCCGGATCCGCTCTAAACCGTATGGTCAGCTCGCCACCGACAAGCCGGGCATCGACAACCACACAGCGCCGCAGCACGGAGGCCAGCCGGACCCGCCGGCGCATCCCATTTGCACCGATGACCAGGTCATCTCCCACCCGGCCGAGGCTCAACGTGGCCGGATCGATCTGCGGTAACTCTAGCCGTAACAGATATACGGTGTCCGCTCCGGACCCGGATTCGCGCTCGACAATGGTGGCCAGCGGCGCCGGAGGCTTGGCCCCATCGCGCCGCCGGACCGACTCGGCCAGTTCACCCAGGGCCTCCGGCCCGATGGGCTCGCGCGGCAGATGCGGCACCAACAGCATCTCCACGTCCCCGATCGCCTCCCCCATCTCATCGAGCACCGCGGCCTGATCGGCGATGCGCTGCATGTACCAGTCGAATGCCGGATGCGCGGGCAGATTGTGGTACTCGTACGAATCATCTTGAATGAGAACCTGATTGACGATCACTTGATCGATGCGCACACCCATCAGCGCCAGCGCCCCCACGGTACGAATGGCCTCGGCCACCACTACCCGTTCGGGAGTCAGCACCAGATGAGCCCCCACCCGTTCGGCGTCCGAAAGCAAGCCCGCAAGCCGATCCGCCGACGCCGCAACGCGTTCTAGTAGTTCGGCCAGTATCTGGGCGCGAGGCGTGCCGATACCGCCGAGTCGGCGATGCCGCGGCCAAGCCCGTTCCAGATACATCGCGAAGGTTCCGGGCAGAGTCAGCATGCGCAACGCGTCTGCTGTCGAGGCACAGTCGACGACGACGACATCCCATTCGCCGGTGTCGGCGAGTTGTTGAACCTCATGCAGTCCAAGCATTTCCTGCACACCCGGCAGCGCGGAAAGCTCTTCGGGGGCAAGCGATCCGATGTCCGATTCGGGATACTGCTCGGCGATCGTCGCGGCGATGTCACCCCAACGCTGCTCCAGCAGCCCCAGGGTATCCAGGGCCATCACGTCGAGTTGTCCCCCATACGGGTCCTCGATCACCCGTACGCAATGAGCCCCCGGGGTGGGATCCACCCGGACACCGAAGACGTCGCCGAGGGAATGCGCTTGGTCGGTCGACACCGCGAGGACCCGCTGCCCGGCGCGCGCGTAGCGCACCGCGGTGGCACCGGCCAGCGTCGACTTACCCACACCCCCCTTGCCGACGAAAAGGCCGATGGTGGCTGTCAACGGCGCGTGGACATCGGGGGCGACGTCTGCGGGGTGGGACACGAGATCCTCCCCGACGTCGCTAGCGGTCAGATTCGACTCGCTTCTTCAAATCCTTGAGTGCGGAGTCGGTGATCTTGCGTTCGGCCTTGCGCTTGAGCATTCCGATCATCGGAATTTGAAGGTCGACCGCGAGCTCATACGTCACCTCGGTACCAGACCCCTTGGGCGCCAAAAGGTATGTCCCTTCCAGCGAACGTAGGAGGGAACTCTCCGCCAAGGTCCAGGTGACCTTGCGGCCATCCGGAGACCACACGTACTCCAGGACCTGGGTGTCCTTGAGGACACCGGCGTCCAGCACCAACCGGGCACGTTTGACCCTGCCCTCGGTGTCGGTGTCGAGCACCTCGGTTTCCTTGTACTCCGACACCCATTCCGGGTAGGCGCCGATATCGGCGATCACCGCCATCACTTTGCCGGGTTCGGCATCGATGGCAATCGTTTGGGTAGTCTTCTCAGCCACCTGACAGACGGTACCCTTCTCCCTGGCGCTCGGATACTCCCATCCTGGCAATTCGCCGCAGCTGCGCGAAGGAGAGACGCCCATGAGCCGTCTGGTAGCGAAGGTGCTCGGCGTGCACCAGAGCATCTACATCGCATCGAAAGGCTATCTGGGTCATCACGTTCCGGGAATGGCCCCCAACCTGCTGCTGACCTCCATCGGCGCCAAGACCGGGGCACAGCGCGTCAACTCGCTGACCTATGCCAAAGACGGCGACAATCTCGTCATCGTGGCCTCTAACGGTGGCGCGCGGCGCAATCCTGCCTGGTACCACAACCTGAAGGCCCACCCGGAGGTACAGGTGCAATTGGGCCGGCAACGGCGCCGCGTCCGGGCGACGGCACTCCTGCCCGGCGACACGGATTACGAGCGGTTGTGGAAGTTAGCCGACACCAACAACTCTGGCCATTACAGCGCCTACCAGCGGGCGACGTCCCGCCCCATACCGCTGGTCGTGCTCGCTGCCGCCTGATCAGGCCTGCGGCACCCACGATTCGCCGATTGTCCGGCCTGCCTCGAGCCGCTGCTTGACCCCGAAGGCGAACCGCTTGCCGGTGACCCGACGCGCGTGATTGAGCTGGGCCAGATTCAGCTTGGCCACCTGTGCGGCGCTGGCTCCGGTCGGCTCTGCGTGCAGGAAGTAGTGCAGGATCGCCCCGTCCAGCGCGGGCTCCAGCCACACCTCCATTGTTCCGGTGAGCGGCCCGGCAACCGTCCAGCGGATGCCCTTTTCTCCGCGCTCCTCGACAACATTGAGCTGCAGGTCAGGCCACCAACGACGCCAATCGGCAGGGTTCGAGATGGCGCGGCCGATGTCCGCGGGATCCGCGGCGATAAAGGTCTGGTCGGCGACCTGAATGCTGTTCATCGCGCACTAGCTTAAGCCTCGCCGCCGAAGGAAATGCGGCAACGTCTTCGACGATCCTGAGGCCACGACTAGTCTGAGCAGGTGCGAGAGTTCAGCGTTCCTGCCCCATTCACTGTCGAGGACAACGCATCGGTTGTTCATGCCGTCTACGACTACGAGCGTGAAGACCCCAACCAGGCGGCATTCTCCCGTCTCATCGACGACACGTGGACGCCCGTCACCTACGCGGAGGCCGCCGCGCAGATCCGTGCGGTGGCCAACGGTCTGATCGCCAAGGGCGTGGCGCCCGGGGATCGCGTGGCACTGATCTCGGCGACACGATACGAGTGGACGATCATCGACTACGCAGTGCTGTCGATCGGCGCCATCACGGTTCCCATCTACGAGACGTCCTCGGCCGATCAGGTCCGGTGGGTGCTGCAGGATTCCGCGGCGGTGGCGCTGTTCGTGGAGACCGATGCCCATGCCAAGATCGCCGAAGAACTAGCACCCGAACTCCCCAACCTGCACACCGTGTTTCACATCGCCAGTTCGAGCGCCCCCGCAGCTCTCGATGAGCTCGCCGAGGCTGGATCCAGTGTTGACCCCGCCGAGCTCAGCGGCCGACTCCGCGCCATCAAGGCCAGCGATCCCGCGACTCTCATCTACACCTCGGGAACCACCGGCCGGCCCAAGGGCTGCCAGCTCACCCACTCCAACCTGGTGTACGAAACCCGCGGTGCGCGTGCCGTTTTCCCTGATTACTTGCAGAAGGGCAGCCGGACGCTGATCTTCCTGCCGCTGGCACACGTACTGGCGCGCGGTATCGCGATGGCGTGCTTCCAGTCCAAGGTCAGCGTCGGATTCACCAGTGACATCAAGACGCTGGTACCAACGTTCGGGATCTTCAAGCCCACCTTCATCGTCTCCGTCCCCCGCATCTTCGAAAAGGTGTACAACACCGCTCGCCAGAACGCCCAAAACGACGGCAAGGGAAAGATTTTCGACGCCGCCGCCGACACCGCCGTCGAGTACAGCCAGGCGCTGGACAACGGCGGACCGGGCATCGTGTTGCGCGCCAAGCGCGCCGCCTTCGACAAGCTCGTATACGGCAAGCTGCGCGCGGCACTCGGCGGAGAATGCGTGGCATCGATCTCCGGTGGAGCGCCGCTGGGTGCCCGACTCGGTCACTTCTACCGCGGCGTCGGCCTGACCATCTACGAGGGCTACGGGCTCACCGAAACGACAGCAGCCTGCGCGGTGAACGTGATCGGTGGGCTCAAGATCGGCAGTGTCGGTAGGCCGTTGCCCGGTAACGCCGTGAAGCTCGGCGACGACGGCGAACTTCTGGTGTCCGGCGGCGTCGTGTTCAGCGGGTACTGGAACAACCCGACCGCCACCAGCGAGTCGATCGTGGACGGCTGGTTCCACACCGGCGACCTGGGCGCGATCGATGAGGACGGGTTCGTCACGATCACCGGCCGCAAGAAGGAAATCATCGTCACCGCCGGCGGTAAGAACGTCGCACCCGCGGTGCTGGAGGATCAGCTGCGCGCCCATCCGTTGATCAGTCAGGCGATGGCCGTCGGCGACAAGCAGCCGTTCATCGGTGCGCTCATCACCATTGACCCCGAAGCCATCGACGGCTGGAAGCAGCGTAATGGCAAGCCCGCCGAGGCCACCGTCGCCGACCTGGTCCAGGATCCCGATCTACTCGCGGAGATCGAAACCGCCGTCAAGGCAGCCAATCAGGTTGTCTCCCATGCCGAAGCCATCAAGAAGTTCCGGATCTTGCCGGTTGACTTCACCGAAGCCACCGGCGAGATGACGCCGACGCTCAAGGTGAAGCGCAATGTGGTGGCCGAGAAGTTCGCGGCAGACATCGACGCGATCTACTCGGGGTCACCCGAGTAGATCGCCCATCCCTGGACCTTATGCGGAGCCGCTGACCAACTCGGCGAACCGGGCGGCCTGGTGATCCCAGCGCCAGTTGTCGGTCACCCAGGTGCGCCCCGCCTCCCCCATAGCCGCGGCCCGCACGGGATCGGACAGGATCTGGACGATGGCGTCCGTGATCGCGGGTACCGATCTGCCATCGACGACAAACCCCGTCTCGCCGTCACGCACGGTTTCCGGTGCGCCCCCCGAGTTTCCGGCGACCACCGGGACACCGCACGCCGACGCCTCCAGGAACACTATCCCCAAGCCCTCCACGTCGAGCCCCGCTCCGCGGGTACGGCAGGGCATCGCGAAGACATCGCCCATCGCGTGATGCGCAGGTAGCTCCTCCCATGGCACTCCGCCGGTGAACACCACATGCTCATCAACACCGACTCGACTGGCCAACGCCCGCAACGGCTCCGCGGACGGACCGCCGCCCACGATCACCAGCGCCGCGCCGTCGACGCGCTCCCGGATCGCCGGCAGTGCCTCGATGAGCATGTCTTGCCCCTTACGTGGAACGAGCCGGGAGACGCACACGATGGTCGGCCGCTCGCCGAGCCCGTAGCGGTGGCGCAGCTCCTCGCGTGCCGCGGGGTCGGGGCGAAACCGGCCGGTGTCAACACCGGAGGGCAGATGTTCCAGTGCCGCACGCGGACCGAAGGCCGCGGCGAAGCGTCTGCGTGTGTAGCGGCTGACATAGGTGATGACATCGGTGCTCTCGCCGATCTGCCGCAGGGCAGACCGTGCCAACGGGAGCATCGACCAGCCGACCTCGTGCCCGTGCGTGCTGGCGGCTGTTACGGCGGCTCCCGCCGCCTTGGCGGCCGACGACAACAGTGCCAATGGCGCGGCCGCGCCGAACCACACCACGTCGGAGTGCTGCGATCTGATGAGATCCACCATGCGCTGGCGGACACCAGGGCTCGGAAGCATCAACGAGGTCGGGTGCCGCACCACCTGATAGTCGGCGGCGGCGTCGTATCGCTCGCATCCTTTCCACCGCGGCGCATAGACGGTCACCTCATGCGATCCGGCCAGGTGGGTCACCAGCTCTTGCAGGTAGGACTGAATACCCCCGGGCCTGGGCGGAAAATCGTTGGTGACCAACAGGATCCGTCGCCTCGGGCCGCCAGGCTGAAATGTCACGACGCCTACCGTAGTGGACGGGAGCCGAGCCAGCTCTGCCACTGCCTTACCAGTGTCGCCTCGTCGATGCCCAATGCCTGCTGGATGGCCACACCCGCCGTACTCGGCGAGATGCCGGCCCCATACCGGTACAGCTGTACCAGCTTCGGTTCGCCGAAGGTTTCGGCCACGTACTGGGCCACCGACCAAGCCTCCTCGTACGCCTGTGTGCGTTTCGTTCCCGGACTCCCGAGGTCGTCGTCAGTGGGTAGATGGTCCGGAATCCGTCCCGCGGCAAGAGCACTGGCCAGTGTGGGTGCCGCGTTCCGAAAGGGGGTACCGCTGCCGCGGCGCCCGTTGTAATCGGCCACCCCCTCCACCAACCAGAGAGGTGCGTGATCGCCGGTGACCGTACGGGCGGCGGCATGGAAGAGCTCATGACGCAGCACCACACGGAACTGATCCGGTGGCAGTCCTGCCGAGCCCGGTGCAAAAATCACCCGTTGCCCCACCGCGACTCCGCTCTCGACACGGTCGGCGACGGCGGCGGCGGCTATTCCATCGGTATCTTCGCCCCCGACAAGAGCAGCGAATTCGGCGTCTGTATCTGCCGCGACCAGCAGCACTCCCGCCTGCCACCACGGTCCCCAGAATTCCGACAGCGCCGTCAATGCTCCGGGGATCTCGCCGGCAAGACGTGGCGCCACCGCCGAACCCGGATGCCCGAGCACCACCACCTCCCGGTCCCCCATCCTGCTGCGCGTCTCCACTGCGGGCGCGAACTGCCACGGCACCGCGACCGCGCCGGCGTCGACCAACCGCCAGGCGTCGTTATCGTGCAGCACCCCGACGGTGGCAGGGCGCCGGACCGCAACCTTGTCCACTCCGCTGACCGCATAGAACAGCGCCACATCCAATGTCCATTGTTGGTGCGGTGCAACAGGATCGGCCGGGACGTCGGCCGCCAGCCGATACTCGAATGTGTCTGTCTTCAGCCCCGACAGGTTCTTCTGCAGCCGCCGCTGCGCCTGCTGGGATCCGCCGGGAACGAAGACGGCATCCAGTGCCGCGATATCACCACTGCGCAAGCTCGCGGAGTAGCGCGTCAGCAGTGCCTGAATCGCTGCGCGCACATCGGTGGCCGGCGCGGCGGGCTGTGCACGACAACCGCAGAGAATCAGCAGAACCACCGTGAGCAGCGATGTCCAGCGTGCTCCCCCGGACACCCGCGCGCGACGGCCGCGGCTCAGTAGCGGCGCGCGTTGTAGATCGGGCCGGAGGAGGTGATCGGCGCGACCGCGACGGGAACACCATAGGTGGAGGCGTGCACCATCATGCCGTTGCCGACATAGATACCGGTGTGTGAGGCGTCTCCGTAGAAGTTGATGACATCACCCGGCTGCAGATCACTCAGCGCCACGGGCGTGCCACCACGGGCGAGCGCCTGGCTGGAGTGCGGCAGCGATACACCCTGCTGCCCGTAGGCCCACATCACCAGGCCCGAGCAGTCGAAGGCGTTGGGTCCGGAACCGCCCCACGAGTAGGGCGCGCCGATCCGGGTCAACGCCGCGGCTACGGCGTTCGCACCGACGGCCGAACCTCCACCACCGACGGCGACTTCCGGTGCGGGCGCAGCAGCCGCAGCCTGCATCAGCGGCTCGGGAGCGTCCGGGGCCTCGCCCGGCTCGGCCGGAGGTGGCGGGGGCACGGGTGCCAGTGCCGCCAGCTGAGCGCGCTGGCCGGGGTTCAGGGTGTTGTACTGCGACTTGACGACCGCGATCTGCACCTGCAGCTGACTCTGCTTGGCCTGCAGCGAGGCGCGAACATTCTTGGCCTGTTCGGCGGCCACCCGGGCCTGCTCGACGGCGTCACGGGACCGTCGCTCGGCTTCATCGGCCGAGGACTGCGCGGCGCGGTAGCTGTCCATCCGGCTACGCATCTCGGTTCCCACCGTGCGCTGCACCGACAACTGGTCGATGAGGTTCTGCGGAGAGTTGGAGGTCAGCACGGCGCCGTAGCCGCTGGTGTTACCACCCATGTACGCGGCGACCATCGCCTTGTTGACGTCAACTTGGTACGTGGAGACCGCCATGCGCGCAGCCTTCGCGACAGCCTCATCGGCGAGAACCGCCTTCTCGGCATCACGCTGAGCCGCCAGCTTGGCGTCGAGATCAATCTTCGCCGAGTTAGCTGCTTCGGAGGTTGCCTCAGCCTGGCGAGACAGCTCGTTAAGCTTCTTCACGGCGTCGTTGTTGGGGTCGGCAGTCGCAACCTGACCACCCGCAAATACCCCGCCGACCAGCGCGGCAGCAGTCATTGCAAGCATCGTGCGCCGGAGAGGTGAGGGCGTCGATCGATCCGAATGATTTCGAAGAAGACGCCCGACACTCAAGACAACATCCCTTTACTGCAATGTGATCGCCGCGAACTACGGCGCCAATAGGTCTCAGATAGGTTACGAAATGGCATCGACGTTGTCCACCGCAGTGGGAAACGACGTCAGTGTCGCGTAAGTGTCGGTTCTCCTCCCCGTTCCCGGGGTGGGCCATCAAGCACCTGTTTCGAGTGTGCCCTATGCGACTCCGGCATCGGGCGTCTTCGCCGAATCAGGCGTGTCGTAGGTGCGCTGAATCGGCACCAGACGCAGCCTGGGCGCCATCCCGGCCTCGGCCAGGACAGCCAGCGCCGCACGTTCATCGTCGGCAAGCCTCTGAGGCACCCCCAGCAGCACGCTGACCACGCAGTCATCGCATCCCGGGCCGCGCATCGCGCAATCGTCGCAATCGATAAGCATGGCTCCTCCTTTCCCATCAGTCGTTTCTTTCGGGTTCAGGCGGACGGTAACTGCGCCCACCGACAAGTAGGCGTCGCCTGGCACCCTTGCGGTATGACGGAACAGTCGCAACCAGCGCATACCGACCGCCGCCGGGCCGAATCGTTTGGGGGCTCCGCCGACGCCTACGACCGTCACCGCCCCCGGTACCCGCAACCTCTGATCGACGAGCTCGTGTCCGGTGGTCATACCCGCGCCCTCGATGTGGGAGCGGGAACCGGGATCGCGGCAGCACAACTGGCCGCGGCCGGCGCGGAGGTGCTGGCCGTTGAACCGGACGCACGCATGGCACAGATCGCGGCCGCCAAGAGCATCGACGTCGAGGTGGCCACATTCGAGGACTGGCAGCCGGCCGGCCGGACATTCGACCTCGTGCTCTTCGCGCAGTCTTTCCACTGGGTAGAGCCCAGCGCGGCGCTGCGGAAGGTGTTGACCGTGCTTCGCCCGGGAGGCCGCCTCGCACTGGTGTGGAACCGCATCGTGCCCACCTCCCCGACCCAGCAGGACCTGGACACCGTCTACGCCGATTTCATGGACACCACCAAGCGCCCCTCCATCAACACCGAGGACACCGTCTCGGCGACCATCGAGAAATCGGGCTACCACGTGCGCCACTCGCACTTCCTGGACCGCCCGCACTTCTCTACACAGGCGTACCTAGACATGGTCTTCACCTACTCCAATCACCTCACCCTGGATGCCGCCGCGCGCAGCGTGTTGCGGTCCCGGCTCGAGGAGACGATCGGCGACCGTGGCGTCGACACCACCAACGACGCGCTCGCGTTGATCTGTACCCCCGTGGCGTGACCCCGGTATGTCGGTCCCGGGTCATACGGTCAGGTCATGACTCAGCTGACCTTCGATGAGGTGCACTCCTCACCGGGGTCGTCGGCGCAAGCCCCGTCGGTACAAGCACTGCGTGACACCACCTTTGTGGTGGTAGACCTGGAGACGACCGGCGGAAGCGCGGAAAACGACGCGATCACCGAGATCGGCGCGGTCAAGGTGCGCGGTGGGGAGGTGCTCGGAGAACTGGCCACCCTGGTCGACCCGAAGCGATCGCTGCCGCCGCAGATCGTCCGCCTCACAGGCATCACCTCGGCCATGCTGGTGGACGCTCCGCCCATCGAACAGGTGCTGCCGACGTTTCTCGAATTCGCCCGCGGAGCAGTACTTGTCGCACATAACGCCGGCTTCGATATCGGTTTCCTCAAGGCAGCGGCGCGGCAGTGTGGGATCGACTGGCCGCAGCCCACGGTGCTGTGCACGGTCCGGCTGGCCCGCCGGGTGCTGACCCGCGACGAGGCACCACGGGTCAGCCTGGGCGCGCTGGCTCAGCTACTCGGCGCATCGACCACCCCCAATCACCGGGCCCTGGATGACGCCCGGGCCACCGTCGACGTGCTGCATGCCTTGATCGGCCGGGTGGGCAACCAGGGCGTCGACACCATGGCAGAGCTGCACCGGTACCGCACCCAAGTGCCCAACGCCTTGCGGGGCAAACGTTCACTTGCCGATGGAATGCCTTACGCCCCAGGCGTTTACCTGTTTCGCGGGCCGTCCGGCGAGGTGCTGTACGTGGGCACCGCGGTCAACCTGCGCCGACGGGTGCAGCAGTACTTCACCGGCGCGGACCCGCGAGGCCGGATGCGCGAGATGGTCACCATCGCCACCTCGGTGGACCACGTGACGTGTGCGCACCCGCTGGAGGCCGCGGTTCGCGAGCTGCGACTGCTGGGTGCCCACGCACCGCCGTACAACAGGAAGTCGCGATTCCCGCATCGCTGGTGGTGGGTGGTGCTCACCGAGGAACCATTCCCCCGTTTCGCCGTGGTCCGGACCACGAACGGGCGCCGGATGCTGGGCCCGTTTCGTGCCCGGGGTGATGCCACGGCTGCCGCCCTGGCGCTGGCCCGGTTCACCGGCGTGCGTACGTGTGCCGCGCGTATCGGCGCCACGGGGCGGCACGGTCCCGCCTGCAACGGCCAGTCCTACCCGCACGACACCGCCTCCCCGTGTCCGGCCCCCGCCGGCATGGACGCCACCGAATATGGGGACGCCCTCATGACCGCGCAGGCGGTCCTCAACGGCATCGAGGGAAAACCGCTGCACGTCATGTGTGACCGAGTTGCCGAGCTCGGTGCGCTGCGCCGCTATGAAAGCGCCGCGCGGCAACGTGACGCGACGGCCGCCCTCATCGAGGCACTGACCCGTCAGCACCGCCTGCAGGCCCTCGCGCGCATCGAGGAGCTGATCGCCGCGCGTCCCGACGGTGACGGCGGATGGCAGATCGCGGTGATGCGACATGGTCAGTTGGCCGGTGCCGCGGTCGCGCGCCGCAGTGTCCCCCCGATGCCGGTGGTGGCGGCCGCATCCGCGTCGGCCCAGGTGGTGCTGCCGTCTGCCGAACCGTTCGGCGGGGCCGCGCCCGAGGAGACCGGACTGATCACCCGTTGGCTGGCCGAGCCCGGGGTACGCATCGTGTCCTCGACCGACGGTTATGCCGAGCCCACGGGATGTTCAGGGCCCCTGCGAGATTGGGCCTTGACCGCACGCAGCGCGCGCATGGCCAGCGCCGTCCTCCGTGACGACTGGGGCATGGCCGAGCTAATCAGGCCCGGACTTTCTACTGCGCCCCGAGCCGCTGGCTGACGACGATCCACTTGTCCAGCAGCGCGGCCGCTGCGCCGGAGTCGATCGCGGTGGACACCCGGGTCAGCGCGTCCTCCCAGGCAGGCACCCATTGGGCGTCGCTGGCCAGCCCGGCGTGGGCAACCATGGCGCCCGCGGCGTTGAGCACCACCGCATCCCGGACGGCACCGGTACGACCCCCGAGCACCGCCCGTACCTCCGCGGCGTTGAACTCCGGATCGCCGCCGACGAGCTCCTCGAGCCGGGCTCGCGCGAAACCGAACGCCGCCGGATCGAACCGCAGCGTGTCGACGGTGCCCGCCTGAACCCGCCAGATGGTGCTGGTCGTGGTGGTGGTCAGCTCGTCGAGCCCGTCGTCACCGTGCACCACCAGCACGCTGGATCCGCGGCCGGCGAAGACACCCGCCGTCACCTCCGCCAGATCGGCGAACGCGCAGCCGATCAGGCCCGCCCGCGGACGGGCCGGGTTCGTCAGCGGGCCAAGCAAATTGAACACCGTGGGGACACCGATCTCGCGACGCACCACAGAGGCATACCTGTAGGACGGATGAAAATGCGGCGCGAAGCAGAAGCCGATCCCCACCTCGGCAACGCTGCGCATCACCGCTTCGGGCCCCAGATCGATACGTACGCCCAGCGTCTCCAGCGTGTCGGCGCCACCGGCCAGTGAGGACGCGGCCCGGTTGCCGTGCTTGACCACCGGCACTCCGCACGCCGCCACCACAATGGACGCCATGGTGGACAGGTTCACCGTGTTCGCGCCGTCACCGCCGGTGCCGACGATGTCCACGGCGTTCGCGCCGATCTGGCCATCCGGTCCGTCCGACGGAAACTCGATCGCGTGCGACAGCATGGTGTCGGCCAGCTCACCGACCTCATCGGAGGTTGGGCGCTTCATCCGCATCGACACCCCGAAGGCCGCGATCTGAGCGGGGGTGGCCGCGCCGGTCATGATCTGGTCCATGGCCCAGGCCGCTTGACCCGCGGACAGGTCGCGACGGTTGGTCAGCTCGCCCAGTACCTGGGGCCAGGAATGTTCCAGCACGCCGCAAATGGTCCCATGGAGACAATCCGGACAACAAAGGACTAAATGCCTCCCAGGCGGGCCGCGACACGCCGGACGCAGGTCACCGGCACCACTCTCATCAGAGGCCACACCCGTTGTCGGGAGTCGGTCACAAATCAATGTCGGACCCGGGTGGCTCTCGACAACTACAAAGCGTCATACTTACGACGTGACGACCGCAGCAGCCCCAGGATCGCCGGCGGGAACCGCCATTACCCAGCGGGTTCATTCACTGAACCGGCCCAATATGGTGAGTGTTGGCACCATTGTGTGGCTTTCCAGTGAGTTGATGTTCTTTGCTGGACTCTTTGCGTTCTACTTCACCGCCCGGGCGCAGTCCGGCGGCAACTGGCCGCCGGAGCCCACCGAGCTGAACTTGGGTCTTGCCATCCCCGTGACCGCCGTGCTGGTCGCCTCATCCTTCACCTGTCAGATGGGTGTGTTCGCTGCAGAGCGCGGCGATGTTTTCGGACTGCGCCGCTGGTACGTCATCACTCTCATCATGGGCACCTTCTTCGTCCTCGGACAGGGTTACGAGTACATGAACCTCGTGCACGAGGGCACCACCATCGCGAGCAGCGCCTATGGCTCAACCTTCTACCTGGCCACCGGCTTCCACGGTCTGCACGTCATCGGCGGTCTGGTCGCATTCGTCTACCTCCTGATTCGCACCCGGATGAGCAAGTTCACTCCGGCCCAGGCCACCTCCGCGATCGTCGTGTCCTACTACTGGCACTTCGTCGACATCGTGTGGGTCGCATTGTTCGCCACCATCTACTTTGTCCGCTGACAGCCCCATGACGAAGCCCAACCCGGTGAAGGGAGCCCCACAGTTGAGCGTGGAGCCCGTAAACAACACAGCCGCCAAGAATCGCGCGCGCCGCAAGTTCCGCCGTCGCATCTCAGCAGGTTTGCTGCTGCTGATCGCGCTGGTGGTTGCCGGTGGCTTGGCCTCTACCTTCACGCCCACCCCGCAGGTCGCGGTGGCCGACGAAGACAAGTCGGCGCTGCTGCGCACCGGTAAGCAGCTGTACGAAACCTCGTGCATCACCTGTCACGGCGCCAACCTGCAGGGTGTGCCCGACCGCGGCCCCAGCCTCATCGGCGTGGGTGACGCGGCCGTCTACTTCCAGGTGTCCACCGGCCGTATGCCGGCGATGCGCAACGAGGCCCAGGCCCAGCGCAAGGACCCGATCTTCGACGAGGAGCAGACCGACGCCCTCGGTGCCTACATCCAGGCCAATGGCGGCGGACCCCAGGTCATCCGCGACGGCGACGGCGCGATTGCTCAGGAGTCGCTGCGCGGCAACAACATCGCTCGAGGTGGCGATCTGTTCCGGTTGAACTGCGCGTCCTGCCACAACTTCACCGGACGCGGCGGCGCCCTCTCGTCAGGCAAGTTCGCCCCCGAGCTCGACCCGGCCAATGAGCAGCAGATCTACACCGCCATGCTGACCGGCCCACAGAACATGCCCAAGTTCTCCGACCGTCAGCTGACCCCCGAGGAGAAGCGGGACATCGTCGCCTACGTCAAGGCGTCGAGCGAGACCCCCGACCCGGGTGGTTACGGCCTGGGCGGCTTCGGCCCGGCTTCTGAGGGCATGGCCATTTGGATCATCGGCATCGTCGCCGCCATTGCCGCGGCACTGTGGATTGGAGCGCGCGCGTGAGTGGCGATCCCAAAGTAGAGATTCCCTCCGACGAGCAGCTCGCGGCCATGAGCCGCGATGAGCTGGTCAAGCTGGGCACCAACCTCGACGGTGTCGAGATCGTCTACCGCGAACCACGTTGGCCCGTCGAGGGCACCAAGGCCGAGAAGCGCGCCGAGCGTCTAGTCGCCCTGTGGTTCGCGCTCGGTGGTGTGTTCGGTCTGGCCCTGCTCGGGGTGTTCCTGTTCTGGCCTTGGGAGTACAAGCCGTTCGGGGATCCGGGCAACGCCATGTACAACCTGGCGACGCCGCTGTACGGCCTGACCCTGGGCCTGTCGGTGCTCTCGCTGGGTATCGGCGCGGTGCTCTACACCAAGAAGTTTGTCCCCCAGGAGATCTCGATCCAGGACCGCCACGACGGCCCGGGCTCGTCCGAGGTGGACCGCAAGACCATCGTCGCGCAGCTGCAGGACACCCTGGAGACCTCGACACTCCCCCGCCGCAAGATGGTGATCCGGGCCCTCGGGTTCGGCGTCGGCGCCATGGGGGCCGGCACCGCGGTCGCCTTCATCGGTGGCTTGATCAAGAACCCCTGGGCCCCCGTGGTCCCGACCGCCAACGGCAAGCAGCCGGTGCTGCTCACCAGCGGCTGGACCCCGCGGTACAAGGGTGAAACCATCTACCTGGGCCGGGCCGTGGGCAGCAGCTCCCAAATCCTGCTGAAGATCCGGCCCGAGGACATCGACGCCGGCGGCATGGAGACCGTGTTCCCGTGGCGCGAGTCCGATGGCGACGGCACCACCGTCGAATCGCACGAGAAGCTGTCGCATATCGCCATGGGCGTGCGTAACCCGGTGATGATCATCCGGGTGCGGCCCAGCGACATGGGCAAGGTGATCAAGCGCAAGGGACAGGAAAGCTTCAACTACGGCGACCTGTTCGCGTACACCAAGATCTGCTCGCACCTGGGTTGCCCCACATCACTTTTCGAGCAGCAGACCTACCGCATCCTGTGCCCGTGCCACCAGTCGCAGTTCGACGCACTGCACTTCGCCAAGCCCATCTTCGGGCCGGCTGCCCGTGCGCTGGCACAGCTGCCGATCACCGTCGACAAGGACGGATACCTCGTCGCCAATGGCGACTTCGTTGAACCCGTCGGACCCGCATTCTGGGAGCGCAAATCATGAGTGATCGAGCCACGGACACCGTCCAAAAACCCTCTCGCATAGGCAAGATCGCCGCCGCCCAGGGCGAGGCGATGGACTCTCGGTATCACCTCGCCGCCGGAATGAAGCGGCAGATCAACAAGGTCTTCCCCACGCACTGGTCGTTCATGCTCGGTGAGATCGCGCTGTACAGCTTCATCATCCTGCTGCTCTCGGGCGTGTACCTGACGCTGTTCTTCGACCCGTCGATGGCCGAGGTCACGTACAACGGCGTCTACCAGCCGCTGCGCGGTGTGCAGATGTCCAAGGCGTACGAGACCGCGCTGAACATCAGCTTCGAGGTGCGCGGCGGCCTCTTCGTGCGACAGATCCACCACTGGGCGGCGCTGATGTTCGCGGCCTCGATCATGGTGCACCTGGCCCGCATCTTCTTCACCGGCGCATTCCGCCGCCCCCGCGAGGCCAACTGGGTCATCGGCTCGCTGCTGCTGATTCTGGCGATGTTCGAGGGCTACTTCGGCTACTCGCTGCCCGACGACCTGCTCTCCGGTATCGGTCTGCGCGCCGCGATGTCCTCGATCACCTTGGGCATCCCGGTCGTCGGCACTTGGATGCACTGGGCGCTGTTCGGCGGCGACTTCCCCGGCAACATCTGGATCCCGCGCATGTACGCGCTGCACATCCTGTTGATACCCGCGATCATCCTGGCGCTCATCGCCGTTCACCTGGCGCTGGTGTGGTACCAGAAGCACACGCAGTTCCCCGGACCGGGCGCCAAGGAAACCAATGTCGTCGGCGTGCGCATCCTGCCGGTGTTCGCGCTCAAGGGTGGAGCGTTCTTCGCCTTCACCACCGCCATCCTGGCGCTGATGAGTGGCCTGCTGCAGATCAACCCCATCTGGTTGCTGGGCCCCTACAAGCCCTCGCAGGTCTCGGCGGGCAGCCAGCCCGACTTCTACATGCAATGGACAGAGGGCCTGGCCCGTCTGTGGCCCGCATGGGAGCTGTACATCTTCGGGCACACCGTGCCCGCGGTGTTCGCGGTCGCGATCATCATGGGTGTGGTGTTCGGTCTGCTGACCATGTACCCATTCATCGAGAAGAAGCTGACCGGCGACGATGCGCATCACAACCTGCTGCAGCGTCCGCGTGACGCTCCGGTCCGCACCGCCATCGGCGCGGCGGCGATCTCGTTCTACATGATCCTGACGCTGGCCGCGATGAACGACATCATCGCGTTGAAGTTCCATATCTCGCTGAACGCGACGACGTGGATCGGCCGTATCGGCATGGTCATCTTGCCGATCGTCGTGTACTACCTG